>DSAB01000139.1 GCA_011388275.1 bacterium
CCGCCAGTTTTCCCGTCAGCCCGGCGGCCACGGCGGCGGATGAAATCTTGAAAAAGTCTCTTCGTTGAATCGGAGATTTGTTTTTCATGGAATCGGCCCTCCTTTAACAACAATTTAAATCATGGATCGTTCCGATCAATCAGCTGAATCCAGAGCATCGGCATATCCCGATCGTATTATCAATATAGGCCAGACGTCTTCATAATACAATATGAAAAGACCACAAAGAAAAAAACCACTAACAGGAAGGATTTTCCTCAATCAATCTTTGATAGAGCCGTTCCGTGTCCTCCCTCCTGCACAGCTCCGTTCCCAGCGTCATCACCGCGGCGGCGCCTGCCGCGACACCGAACAGCACCGACTCCCTGATCGTCTTGTCCCGCGCGAGGCTCAACACCACACCGGCCACCATGCTGTCTCCGGCCCCGACTTTGCTGACAATCGGCACAGTCGGCGGCCTGATGTGCCGATCCACTTCCTCCGATACCAGCAGCGCGCCCGCAGAACCCAGTGAAATAAGCAGTATTTGACAGCGACCGCTTTTGATGATTTTTCGAGCCTCATGCCTTATCTGGGCCTCTTCCCTGATATCTTCCCCGACCAGGTTTCTGAATTCACGAATATTGGGTTTGATCATATAAACGCCTTCATCAAGCGCCTGTTTGAGGGCTTCACCGGACGTATCGACGATGACTTTTACCCCGTTTTCTTTACCCGTACGGACTGCTTTGGCATAAAAGCCGGCGGGCACATCCTCGGGCAGACTTCCGCTCACAACCAGGTAATCACACGAGCGGCAGGCCTCGGTCACTATGTCCAGACTTCGATCGCATTCCGCGGAGCTCAGCTCGGGTCCCGGCATATTGAAACGGAATTGCCGGCCCGTGGATTCCTCCAGGACAACCAGGCTCTCCCGGGTGACTCCGTTGACAGGAATCGGCCGATGGGTCAGTCCTTCCCGGTCCAGAAGCTCCTCGAGCCTGTCTCCAGTCAAACCTCCGGCCGGATAGAGAAGCGTCGATTCTCCGCCCAGTTTCCTGATCGCGCGCGAGACATTCACGCCGCCCCCTCCGGGTTCAAAACGGGGCGTTTTGCAGTACAGCTTTCTCTCAGCCACCACATTTTCAACACTCGAACTCTTGTCTATGGCCGGGTTCAGGGTAAAAGTAACGATCTTTTTCATGGGTTTCCCTTTATACCTCATCCATTCTTCTTTTCGACCGGGCCGTATTCCCTGATCTTTTCAAAGTTCCCGGCACCGCTTGCCTCTTCCGGTCTGAATGTCTTCATTTTAACCAAATGAATCGTAACACCCGCGGCAACAAGCAGCAGCCCGATTCTCAACCACCATTGCGCAGTGAAAAAACAGGCCGAAATACCGATGGTCATCCACAGAAGCACCAGAGTCTGCGCCTTTTGCCTGCGGGGAATGCCCCTGCCTTCGCGGTAATTTCGAATATATTCTCCGCACCAGCGATGGGTCATCAGCCATCGGTAAAACCGCTCCGAACTGCGGGCAAAACAGAAGGCCGCCAGCAGAAGAAAGGGTGTGGTCGGCAGAACGGGCAGAAACATGCCCAGAAAGCCCAGCACCACGCACAGGGTTCCGGAAGCGAGCAGCAGAATCCGAATAACCGGATTCGATTCCGGAACCCTTCCGGTCCCCGGATTCCCGGAATCGGCACACCCCTGCCCAGGCCGCGTTCTTTCCACATCTTTCACAGGCAATCAGTTCCTTGTCCCGGCAGCCTGTTCAAGAATCATCGCCGATGTGTTCACATAAGCGAAACCAAACGCGAGATTCAGAAGGCTGGCCAGATGCATCTCCTCGCTGACCGAACCGGTGCCGTCCGCCGGAAAGAATACGCGGTAATCCCGGTAATAGGCGTCCCTGGCCGTGGACTCGCAGCACATATTGGTCATGATGCCGCTGACCACGAGGTCCTCCACTTTCAAACAGCGCAGTACGGTCTCCAGATCGGTGTTGTAAAACGCCGAATAACGATGCTTGAACACCACTTTTTCGCCGGGCAGCGGAGCGAGTTCTGAATGGATCTCGCTTTCGGGGCTGCCTTCGATACACTTTCCCTCCCACCACCAGCCCATGATTCCGGCGTCCAGATCGTCCGGATGATGCACGTGCCGGGTATAGATCACGGGACGTCCGGTTTTTCGAAACGCGCCGATGAGCCGTTTCACGTTTTCCAGAACGGCCGCGCCGCCGCACGTAAAGGTGAGAGATTCCGGATCGAGGAAAAACCGCTGCATGTCAATGACCAGCAAGGCCGCCGCCTTCGTGTTCAGCTGCATTTCATGCTGGTTGAAAGGCCGGATCCGCTCCAGCCACTCCCGGGTTTTGGTTTCCAGATTCTCGGAGGTCACATAAGATTCAATCATCTTATCATCCCCATTTTTTCAACCCGCTTTCACTCTATGGATCGATTGTCTTTTTCAGGCGGCCTCATGTATCGACCCCTGCATCGGCCCCCACGGCAGAATCATAGTTATTCATCGCCCGGCCGCAGCCCGGATCGAGAACACGCATCCCGGACTCCAGGGACATCTTTCCGGCCAGCCATTCCATAAGCCACAGCGCGTTCGGGCCCATCTGGTTGTCGAGCATCCATTCCGGATCGTACCGGTTCGATCTGGGGAATTCGGGTTTGTCGAGCCGGACGGTGGTTTCATTCATCTATTTTTTTCTCCTTCTTCTTCTCTTCAAAATGATCCCGGTACCAGTCGAGAATCCGCTTCCACTGATCATGGTATTCGGCCTCGTCGGAGGCTCTTCCGGCCCCGTGACCGCCGTTCATGTAATTGACCCAGACACATTCCTTGCCCAGTCTTCTCAGAGCATAGTACATTTCACGCGTCGAGGCAGCGGGCACATTCCAGTCATCGTCGCCGGTAAGCAGAAGATGCGGCGTCTTGACGCGGTCGGCAAACATCACCGCTGAATGCATCATGTATTTCAGAGGGGCTTCCCAGAGTGTCACGCCGATCCGGTCCTGACCCACTTCGGCAGCCGCGTAATTTCTCGTGCCGATACGGGGGCTGTCTCCCAAAAAGGAGATGATGTTCGTCTTGCCGGAAATGTTGATGGCCGCGGCGAAACGATCGGTCTGCGTGATCAGAAGCGATGTCGCGTATCCGCCGTAACTGGTGCCGTGAACCCCCAGTTTTTCCGGATCGACCAGTCCTCTTTCGATCAGCGCATTGATTCCGCAGGTCACGCCCTTGATCCACGCTTCCCCGGGGTAACCGATAGCAAGCTTCACGGACGGCCGAAACCCGAAAAACCCGGCATTCGCGATAAGATTCATGCTCTCATTGAACCCGTTGTTGAAAAAAGTCTCGTAAATCTCGCAGACCAGGGGGTAGATTCGGGAGGAATCATAATCGACCGGATAATAAAGGATTCCATACAGTCTGTTTCCATCCACGTCCAGATACCGGATCAGCTCGCTGCGGGTCAGCTTTTTATCGTGCATCCAGGGATTCAGGACCGTCAGCCGTAAAGGATCTTCGAACGTGCTGTCCGCGGCGAACAGATCGCCCGGCAGGTCACCGTCGGAAAATTCGTATATAAACCGCCGGCCGTAATTCAGAGCGTGCCATTGCGAATAGAGATCCCGGTCGCGTACCAGATCGGTCCAGACGCTGTCCTGAATATCGAACCGGGCCAGACCTCTTTCCCAGCGGTCCCGGGCCGAAACGTGAAAATAGAGGTTTCGATTGTCCCGGCTCCAGGCCTGCACCTCGATACGCGGATTTTGATCTTCCTGTTCGTTCAGATCAAGCGCGAGTATTTTCCTTGTTTTCTCTTCATCAACCTGAATAATCCAGAAACCGTTTTTCTCCCGGGCCAGAAGGCGGGACCCGTCCGGGCTCCATCGGACGATGGAAAACTGTACTTTTAAAGTATCCCCGTTCCGGGTTTCCATGCTGCGGGTCAGGCTTCTGGCAGCCGTGTCATCCAAAGCCTGAATAAAAATATGTCCCCTGTCGCTCCACGCCATGACCGTGTTGTCTTCATTCCACAGGCGCTGAATACGCTTCCCGGAACGTTCATGGAGCACATGAACCGCTGTGTCTTTCAGGGTCATCACTTTCAGTTCATAATCAGTGCCCCCTTCACGGGAGTAATCCGTTTTCACCGGATAATACTGAACCCATGAAAGTTTCAAACCATCCCGGGTCAGCCGAAGGTCCGTATAACGTCCCTCAGGCAGCACGGTTTCAACCCGGCCGCTCTCCGTATCGGTCCGCACCAGCCGGCTCAATGAGGAACGGTCCCGAATCACCTCCCATTTCAGAAAGGGCTCTCTGGAATCATAAACCACGACCGGCCCCTGCGTCGCACGTAAAAAAAGTGCGCGAGACGAATCCGCCCAGCCTCTCTCTCTCAGGCTCAACAGCACCTGTTTCCCGTCAGGAAGCCAGGCAAGCCCTGAATTGGAAGCGATCTCTCTGCGGCTCCTCAGATCGACAGTCCGCAAGCGATCTTTGACCCGGTCATAAATCGCAAGCCGGTACTGCCCGCCTTCAAGCAGAAAGAAGCCAAGCCGTTTTCCGTCATTCGACCAGACAAACTGCCTCGCCTGAACGGGTTCACGGAAAAGCGTCCGTTGTTCTCCCGTGCGTGTGTCAAGAATTTTGACTTCCATATAATTCGGAGCGATATACGTCGGATCGCCAAATCGTTCGTGGTTCACATTCAACCTGCCCTTTCGTGAGGCCACGGTTATCGCCGCGTACCGGCCGTCTTGAGTGACATCCTGAATTCTCACGGATCGTACGTTCAGCGCGTCTTCCACGGTAAAGGGTTCTTTACCCTCGAGGATGGAGAAGAAACCCCACACAACCAAAGTGGCGATTCCGTATTTCTTCCATTTCATGACATTCCTCTCAATTTTTATTGTACCGGTTCCGGTTTCTGTGTTTTTTTGTTGTTTCAGACCAGCCGTTTGATCACAGCCAAAGTGGCATCATCCTCCCAGGGCGACTGTGAACCAAAATCATATACGGTGTCAAAAATCAACTTGACAATCTCTTTAGCGGACTTATGCTGATTGTTGGAGACCAGCCGCTTCAGCCGGGGAAGTTCGAACTGTTCTTCCAGGCTGTTCTGTCGCTCCGCAATGCCGTCACTGTACAGCACCAGAATGGATCCGGGTTCCAGATAGCGGTAGGAGCGCTGCAATTCGATTTCAGGCATAAAACCCAGGGTGATGCCCGTGGCCGGCAATTCGTGACTGATTTCCCCTTGAATAATGAAAGGAGGCGGGTGCCCGGCGTTCACGTAGAACAGATGTCCTCCGCTCTCGATCTCTCCCACAAAAATCGAAACAAAATTGGTGGAATACGTGGACTGCTGTATGACCTGATTCAATTTTTTCAGAGTGTGCACAAGCCGCAGCTCCTTGGCCAGCCCCATGCGCAGACCGATCACCACATCCCTCACAAGAAGGGCGGCCGGGACGCCATGACCGCTGGCATCTCCCAGGCTGACCCCGAAATCTTTCTCGTCCCAGAGAAAAAAATCATAAAAATCGCCGCCCACCAGTTCAGCCGGCTGGGAATGCGCGAATATATCATAGCCCTCAATTTTCGGAAAAGTAGAGGGCAGCAGACTTTTCTGAATCTGCTCGGCCGCTTTCAGATCGTTGCGCATCATTTCATCAAAAAGACGATAATTCAGGGCGGTACGCATGGCGTTGAGAAAGAGCATGGTTTCATCCCAGATCCACCCCTCGTTCAGCTCAAAGATGAACATCCAGCGTCTGACGGGGTTATGAATGTGGATGGCCGCCACGGTCATGGCTTCACCGTGATTGAGCCCCAATGACTTTCCTGCGGAGGGATTGTTGAAAATGACGGCCCCTTTTTTAAGCACTTCTTCGACCCAGTCATTGTTAATGGAAAAGGTTGTAACAATAGACGCCTTTATCTCGTGACACGATTTCAGGCGGACAAAGGCATCGCCCCGGCGTTCGAAAATATGGCTGTTGGCCAGATTCAATCCGCTCGCGAACTTCTGATGCAGTGCCCGCAATATGTTCTGGAAGAAATTCTTGTCAGACTTCTCCTGGCGGATCGCGTCCAGCATAGAATCCAGTTCACGGTAAAAAATCTTGGGTTCGATCATCGCAGAACCATTCTCCAGTTTTGTTGACGCATCCAATATCAAGGCAGAGAGGGTTACGGCGTCTCATGACCAGACACCGGGCAGAGCCGCGCCGCAAAAACCGCATCGCCCCTCTTTGATCCGGCTATCGGTTATTTGATAGCCCCGCCTGCGGACAACCGTTTTCCGGCAGGAAGGACATCGGGTGTTTTCTCTCTCATCGCCCGGAATGTTCCCTGCATAGACAAACCGAAGACCCGCTTCCCGCCCCAGACCGCACGCGCGATGAATACTTTCAAAACGCGTGGGAGGCCTGTCCAGCATCCGGTAAGCAGGACAAAAACGGCTGACATGCCAGGGTATATTCACATCCGTTTCCGAAATAAACCGGGCGATTTCCCGAAGTTCCTCATCAGAATCGTTCAATCCGGGAATCAGAAGTGTGGTCACCTCAACCCAAATATCCAATTTCTTAAGCGCCTGTATGGTTCGCAGAACCGGTTTAAGACGGGCCCCGAAAAATTGACGATAAGTTTTATCGGAAAAGCTCTTCAGATCGACATTGGCCCCATGCAGACAAGATGCCATTCCATCGATCGCCTCGACGGACAAGTATCCATTCGTAACAAAGACATTTTTCATTCCCCGGCGGACTGAGAGAACCGAGGTATCGTGAGCATAATCCCAGAACACAGCCGGTTCGGTATAGGTAAAAGCCAGAATCCGGCAATCCCGCTCTTCGGCCATGGACACGACCCGGTCCGGTGGAATCCATTCACCCGGTATGTCGGGATGATTCCGCGGCCACTGGGAAATATCGCTGTTCTGACAATTCATGCACGTCATATTGCACCCTACGGTGGCCAGAGAAAGAGCCGAAGCCCCCGGCAAAAAATGATAGAGCGGTTTTTTCTCAATGGGGTCGGCGTGCAGGGCCACGGCTCGGCCGTACACAAGGGAATAAAGATCCCCCTCACGGTTCTCCCTTACACCGCACACCCCCCTCTGCCCGGGCTTGAGCCGGCAATGATGAGCGCAGGTCAAACACTGCACAGCCCTCTCTTCCAGAGAACGAAACAAAGAAGCCTTTTTCATGACCCTCCCTCAACCGATCAAGGCGGCCGCGCCCCGTGTCAGCACTCCCATGAGCATCGCCAGAACGAAGGTAAATCCAACAATCAGAGCCATTCCCCTCCAGCCGATCTGTCTGCCCAGAGCGCCCATGGTCGCCACACAGGGAATATAGAAAATAACGAACACAGAAAAAACCAGAATCTGGCCCGAAGTCAATACGGTATCGATGTGCTGGGTGCCCAGGGCCTGAAACAGCATGAGCATGGACAGTTCCTTGCGCAGGACACCGAAAATGAGGGTGATTCCCACCTCACGCGGAAGCCCCAACACCCCGGTAACCGGGACCAGCAACCTGTTGATTCCATCGGAAATATTCCACAACTGAATGAATCCCAGCATGATGCTTCCGGCCACGAGAAGCGGCATTGCTATGACGATAAAATCTTTCATTCGAAACCAGGTTTTCATCAGCGCCGATTTCAAACGGGGAATTTGATAGGTGGGCATTTCCAGAATCATACCCGGCGTCACCTCCGGCAGCAACCGAGACAGGATTCGTCCCGAGAGTCCGATAACCACAAAATTGATCAAATACAGTGCCAGGGCCGCGTTTCCTCCCAGATAATACCCCACCAAGCCGAAGATGATGGTCATGCGGGCCGCGCACGGGACCATGGCCGCGATAAACGAGGCGATGAACCGGTCTCGCGGCGAATCCAGAATCCGGGTCGCCATCACCGCAGGCACATTGCATCCATACCCCAGAATGGCCGGGATAACGGCTTTTCCGTGAAGGCCGATACGGTGCATGAGTCCATCCATCAGAAAAGCCACCCGGGGCAGGTACCCGATATCCTCCAGAAGCGCCAGGCCCATCAGAAACGGGAATAGATAGGGCAGGACAATGGCGATGCCGCCGCCGAGACCCTGGACGGCATTGACAACGATCACGCCGGTCAGTGTATCGGTCCCCAGTTCCGCGGTAATCAGGTTGACCAGTTTGTCAAAAATCGCCAGAAGAGGCGCTTCTGCCAGTCCGCCCAGACGGAATATCAGATTAAAGAAGAGGAAAAGAATCGAAAGCAGAAACACATATCCCCAGAATGGATGCATCAGCACTGCGTCCACCCTGTCCCGCAAATGGGCAACCGGCTTGTCGATCTGTACCGCTTCTTCAAACAGGGACATGGAAAGGCTGTGCCTTTCGGCCGCGATCACTTCATCGGATGAACGGCCATGGGCCTGAGCCAGTTCCTTGCGGTAATGCTTCACGGTCTGATGAACGGCAGAATCCTCCCCCTCTATGATGTCGGAAAAGAAGGGATCCTGTTCCAGCAGCTTGGTGGCCAGAAGATGAGTGGAAAAAGACACGCGCTTCCTGAGATTCTGTTTTAAATACCGGGACAGCCGGGCAATGATGAGCTCCACATCCCGGTGTCCGCGAATGTGCCTTGCTTTCAGGCCTTCATGAGCCGTTCGCGCGGCGGTCTCGAAAAGATCACGAATGCCTTTTCCCTTGGAGGCAATGGTCGCAACAACCGGAATCCCCAGCCTGCGGGACAGTGTCTTCGGATCAATTTGGATTCCTTTCCGGGCCGCTTCATCCATCATATTCAGGCACAGCACCATGGGGATTTCAAGTTCCGTAAGCTGCAGAGTCAGCTCAAGGCTTCTGCTGAGCAAAGAGGCGTCCACAACATTGATGATGACATCGATTTTACGATTCAGCAAAAATTTCTGCGCTTCCTGTTCCGCTTCGTCCAGAAAGGAAAGAGAGTAGGTTCCGGGCAGATCCACCAGGTCATAAATTTCACTGCCCACCTTCACATGGCTTCTGGTATATTCCACCGTGGCACCGGAAAAATTGGAAACCACGGAACGATATCCCGCCACTTCATTGAACAGAGTGCTTTTACCGCAATTGGGCTGCCCAACGAGCACGATCTTGCGGTGAGCACCCATCTCCGCGTGCTTCCGCGGCATGACCCGAATCAATAGGCGCCGCAATCGATTCATGAGAGTGTCACCACAATTTTTTTCGCCATTCCGCGTCCAATGGCCACTTCGGTTCCATTCAGTTCAACGAGAATCGGACCGCCCATGATTCCGCTTCGCTTGACCCTGATGCGGTCTCCCCGATGCAGCCCCAGACAATTGAGCCTCTGACGAATTCTGAAACCGCCGATAATTTCCGTAACGAGCGCTGTACGGCCCGCTTCGATCTGATCCAGTGTCATTATTTCAACCTTCCGCGTCTTCGATTCCAAAGAAAACCCATCATGTCCGACCGGTTCCCGCTGATTCCATGAATTGGATCAGGCTTTGCAAGGTCTCCGGACTGATGCTGTGTTCCATACCGCATGCATCTTTTTCGGCAATGGAATGATCGATCCCCAGTACATCACTCAGGAAATCCCGGATCACCCGGTGCCGATAGACAATATCGGCAGCCACCCGGTCTCCCTTTCCGGTCAGAATCACCCGGTCATACCGCTCGTGGTTTACCAGCCCATGGCTCTCCAGATTCTTCAGAGCGCTGCAAACACTCGGCATGGTTATTCCCATGTTCTCGGCAATATCCTTTACACGAACCGATCCCCGCCTGGTTTTTAAAACATGAATGGTGCGGAGATAATCCTCCATGTTTGTGGAAAGCGGTTTTCCCATCGGACCATCCTGAATTTAGACTTTCCTAACAAAGTTAGACATAACTAAATATAAGAATTCTTCCGTGAAAAGCAATAAGAAAATCCCTGCTTTTCAAACCGGGATTGATTCATTCATGCGGTCATTCACTCTCCCCGCATGCTGGACAGGAATGACCCGCTGATCGATTGAGAAACATTCGGAATGATGATAATTCACGTAATCTGCACAAAAACTATATTTGAATCAACGCATAACGAAGAATAAAAAGCACAGCCACACCGATCATAAGCCAGTGCATCTCCCTTGCCCTGCCCGAAAATATTTTGATCACAGGATAGGAGATGAAGCCCAGGGCCAGGCCGTCGGCGATATTCCCGCTGATGGGAATGCCGATGATGATTAAAAACGCCGGAATCGCCTCGGAGTAATTCTCCCATTCGATCCGGGAAATATTTTTCGCCATCATGGAACCCACGATGACGAGCGCGGGAGCCGTAATCGGAAGGTACTTGCCCACCATGGCTACCAGAGGGCTGAAAAACAGAGCTGCCAGAAAGAGGAAGCCGGTCACCACACTGGTCAGACCGGTTCGTCCACCGTATTCCACACCCACGGAACTCTCGATATACGAAGTCACCGTACTCGTTCCCGTGCACGCACCCACCACAGTGCCTACCGCGTCCGAAATCAGGGCCCGGTTGGAACCCGGTATTCGATTGTCCTTGACGAGTCCGGCCTGTTCGGAAACGCCGATGAGAGTCCCCATCGTATCGAACAGATCCATGAAGAGAAAAACCACGATAAAAGGAATAAAATGAAATTTCAACGCTCCCGGCAAATCCATTTTAAAAACCGCATGATCCGCGGGCAACCCCACAATCCCGCTGTAATGGACCTTCCCGATGATCAGAGAAAGCAGCGCCGTGAAAAGAATGCCCCATAAAATGGCTCCTCGGACTTTGCGAGTATGCAAAACAGCGGTGAAAAACAGTCCGGCAAAAAATATCATTACGTCCGCCTGAAGAATGTGAGAATTAAACTTCAGGCCTGTTCCCAAATCAGGCAATATCACGCCGGCATTGCGAAATCCTATAACGGCGATGAGAAGCCCGATTCCAACGGCGATTCCGTTTTTCATGCTGGGACTGACCGCATCGATCATGACCTTTCGAAATTTCAATAAGGAAAGAATCAGAAAGATCACGCCCGATATGAATACAATGCCCAGTGTGACCTGCCAGGCGTTGGAAACGCCCTGAACGGCCAGTGCTCCGGCCACAGTGACGAAAAAGAAATTCTCTCCCATTCCGGGTGCCTGTGCGATAGGAAAATTGGCGTATAAACCCATCAGCACCGTAGCCGTGAAAGCGGCGATGCATGTGGCAAGCATGGCCGCGTCCATGCTGAGGCCGGTGGGGCTCCCCGCCAACTCGCCCGAGAGAATGGACGGGTTGAGAAAAATAATATAAGCCATGGTCATGAAAGTCGTGAGACCGGCAATGATTTCCACTTTAACATTGCTGCCTTTTTCCTGCAGGTGAAACCACTTTTCCAGCATGACAACCTCCTGTCACGTTGATTTTGTGTTCAAAGGATGAATGCAGTAATGACCGGGAGTGGGACTCATCTCGAGCCGTGTCTTAAATCCGGGCAGAATTCCGGCAAACATCGATTGAAAATTCCGCCCTGACCGGAAGAATCTGTTCAGTTCGATTTCTGTTTGATCCATGGTGGATATTCATGAAAGTTTCTCCAGCGCCCTGTCAAAAAGTTCCAGAGCCCGGGAATCATACAGGCAAAAAAGCACCTGTTCAATTTCTGTCTGTCCGGCCGCGTATTCGGCAACAGCCGAAACCATGATATTCGCGCAGCGGTCCATCGGGAACCCGAAAACGCCGGTACTGATCGCCGGAAACGCGATGGATTTCAGGTGATGCTTCTCCGCCAGACGCAGACTGCTCAGAGTGGCGTTTTTCAATTTTTCTTCTTCATCCCCTTCTCCCTGTCTGGGTCCGACCGAGTGAATCACATATCGGGCATGAAGACCGCCTGCTCCCGTAATGGCGGCCTCACCCGCAGCCACTTCACCCCGGGCCATCACCCAGATATCACTCTCCTCCTGTATGGCAGCCCCTCCCTTCCTTATTATGGCTCCGGCTACTCCTCCTCCATGCTCGAGCCGGGAGTTGGCCGCATTGACGATCGCATCGGTATCCAGATCCGTTATATCGCCCGTCACCGTACGGATTAGAACTCTTCCAATATGCCTTTCCATAGGGTCCCTCTCTTCATCTCAGTCTGCGGCAGGGCCTGCATCGTCTTCTGAATACGTTTTTTTCTGATGTTTTTTCCAGACACGGCGTATACGGGATTCCATAATCAGAACCACCGCCGCGCAAGCAGAACCAAGCATAAAACCAAAAACCACATCAAACGGATAATGAACACCCACATAAATCCTTGAATAACCGACCGTCAAAGCAATGGCGATGAAAATCCACGTCCCTTTGGGATATTTCCATGAAAACAGGAAAGCCATGGCCGACATGTTGGCCGCATGCGACGAGGGAAAGGAAAAAGACCGGGATTGTCTGATAAGCTGACGCACGTCCTCCACCACGAAACAGGGCCGCGTTCTTCCGATCCAGGGTTTGACAACATGGCTCGACAGCTGATCACTCAGTGTGATAATGATAATGACCAGCAAAACCACCCAACGGCCCTTCCTGCCGCCGAAAATCAAAAGACCCAAAACAATCAGCGCGATGGGAATTCTCCAGTGATCCGATTCCGTGATAAAGGGCATGATCACATCGAAGAAACCATTGGCCAGGGTTTTGTTGAAAAAAAGAAAGAGGGCGGTGTCCAGTTGAATGATCCATTCCATATCATTGCCTCGATGCGTGCGGATTATTGAAACCGGATCTTCCTCATTCTCTTCTTTCCGGCTTTCAGAATCAGTTCCCGATTCGGCACCTGTTCTGGTGTTATTTCCATATCCGCATTGACCACCGGTTCATCATCGAGATAGCCCCCCCCCTGCCCGATCAGCCTGCGGGCCTCCCCGTTGGTCCGGCACAGCCCGGCTTCAACAAAGAGACGCACAATCCAGATGCCTGATTCGAGATCTTTCAGGGGCAGGAATATAGTGGGGATATCCACATCCATATCGAACCGAATCCGCCCTGCACGCGACGATGTCTGAACGCGACCCTTCGGATCGCTGGCCCCGAACTGCTGAATGGCGGCCGTGTAAACACGGACCGCCTCGTCCTCACCGTGGACCGCGCGCGTGACTTCGAAAGCCAGAATCTCTTTGGCGCGATTGATGTTTTGACTGACCAGCTGCTCTATCTCGTCCGAAGGCAGCCATGTAAAAAGCCCCAGACATTTCTTCACATCCTGGTCATCCACGTTCCTCCAGAATTGATAAAAATCAAAAACCGGAGTCTTTGCTTTGTCCAGCCAGACGGCGCCTGCCGCGGTCTTCCCAAATTTTTCTCCGGCCGCGCTCATCAGCAGCGGAAACGTGATTCCATAAACCTGTTTGCCCATCATGCGCCGCGTCAAATCCGATCCGGCGACAATATTGCCCCACTGATCCTGTCCGCCCATCTGAATTTCGCAATCGTAGTCGCGCGCGAGCACATAAAAATCATAGGCCTGAAGCAGCATGTAATTGAATTCGATGAAAGAAAGCCCCTTGTCCAGACGCTGTTTGATGCTTTCGGCTGTCAGCATGCGGTTGACACTAAAGTGCCGGCCCACATCTCTTAAAAATTCGATGTAGTTCAGGGGCAGCAGCCACTCCGCGTTGTTGAGCATCAGTGCTCTTCCCTCATCAAAGGACAGAAAACGGCTCAACTGAGACTTGATGGCCTGTCCATAGGCCTCAATTTCTTCGAGAGTCAGCATGCGCCGCATTTCGGTCTTGCCACTGGGATCTCCCACCATGGTTGTGCCGCCGCCCAACAGAGCGATCGGCCGATGTCCCGCCTGCTGCAGGTGAACCAAACCCATGATGGGAACCAGGCTGCCCACATGAAGGGAATCGGCTGTGGCATCAAATCCGATATAAGCGGTGATGGATTTCGTGACGAGCAGCTTCTCCAGAGCTTTGTCGTCTGTGGTCTGATAGATAAAACCCCGCTCTTTCAAAATTTGAAACACATTGGACTTCATGCCGTCTCCTTCATCGTTGTTTCTCCTGAAAATCCCGCTCCATGTCCCGATGGGCGTCGCGTTTGGCGATATCGGCCCGCTTGTCATACTGTTTCTTGCCCCGGGCCAGGGCAATCTCCACTTTGGCTTTGCCGCCTTTAAAATAGACACGGACCGGCACAAGCGTCAGGCCGCGCTCCTCGACTCTTCCCTGCAGCTTGCGAATCTCCTTTTTATGCAGCAGCAGCTTGCGTGTCCTCAGGGGATCGTGATTGTATCTGGATCCTTTATCGTAAGGACTGATATGAAAGCCGTACAGGAATATCTCCCCCCCGCTGATTCGGGCGTAACTGTCTTTTAAGTTGGCCATGCCGGCCCGAAGCGATTTGACCTCGGTCCCCCGCAACACCAGCCCCGCCTCCCACTTTTCGAGCAAATGATAATCATGGCGGGCCTTCCGGTTTTGAGTGACCAGTTTGATCGGGGAGGATGTGTCCATGCGTTCGGGCATCTTTCAATATGCTTTATACTATCTGATGTATTTTAACCCTTGACATTCAATAATCAAGTGATTAAATTGATTATTCTGCCGAAGTGGTGGAACTGGTAGACGCGTTGCGTTCAGGGCGCAGTGTCCTTTATGGACGTGGGGGTTCGACTCCCCCCTTCGGCACAACGGTCCTCGAAAACGGCAGAGGACCGTTTTTTAATGGGCTTCCAGCCAGTTCCTGCCTGTGCCCACATCCACCCGGACAGGCACGGACAGTTCGAGAGCGCCTTCCATCTCAGCGCGGACCCAGTCCTTCAAAGAATCGACTTCGTTTGGATCGGCTTCAAACAGAAGTTCATCATGAATTTGCAGAATCATTCTGGAATTCCAGGATTCCGTCCGCAGTTTCTCCGCGATACGGATCATGGCCAGCTTGATCAAATCAGCGGCGCTTCCCTGTATCGGCGTATTGACGGCGGTCCGTTCACCGAACTCTCGTATGTTCCGGTTCTGACTTTTCAGCTCAGGCAAATACCTTCTTCTCCTGAGCAGGGTGGTGACATAACCCTGTGTGTAGGCCGAAGCGATGGTTTCGGCGATATATTGGTTCACCCGGGGATAGCGGGCAAAGTAGGCATTAATAAAGGTTTGTGCCTCCTCCAAGAAGATTCCGAGTCGTTGCGAGAGTCCGTACGCGCCCATTCCGTATATCACACCAAAATTGATCGTCTTTGCCCGGCGCCTCTGATCGTCCGTCACCTGCTCGGGATCAATACCAAAAATTTCTGCCGCGGTCCGGCGATGCACATCCTCGTCCTTCTCAAAAGATTCTTTCAGAGTCCGGTCACCGGACAGATGGGCCATGATACGCAATTCGATCTGGCTGTAATCAGCGGAAAGCAGAACCCATTCAGGGCGACCGGGAATGAACGCTTTCCTGATCTGTCGCCCCAGTTCGGTTCGAACAGGAATGTTCTGCAGATTGGGATCGCTGCTCGAAAGCCTCCCGGTCGCTGCAACGGTCTGATTGAATGAAGCATGAACACGGCCGGTTTTTACATTGACAAGCCTGGGCAATGCATCCACATACGTGGATTTCAATTTCATCAGCTGACGGTATTCCAGGATTTTCCCAGGAAGTTCGTGTCCATTGAGTGTTTCCAGCACGCTGACATCCGTCGCATATCCTGTTTTGGTTTTTTTGGGCCGCCTGAAACCGGACAGTTCATGAACTTTGAGTTTCTCATAGAGTATGGTTCCCAGCTGCTGAGTGGAATTGATGTTGAACTTTTCTCCCGCCAGATCATATATTTCACACTCGACAGATCGAATCTCTTTTTCCATGTCAGTGGACATACTTTTCAACAATTCCGTGTCCAGAGACACACCGACATGCTCCATTTCAACAAGAACACGGATAAGCGGTATTTCCAGGTCCTGAAGCAGCGATTTCATCTCCAGCGACTGTATTTTGGGTTCCAGAATGCCCCGAAGGCGATAAGCCACATCCGCGTCCTCACAGGCGTATTCAGCCGTTTTTTCAAGGGGAACCTCATCCATGCGGCACTGTTTTTTCCCGGATCCGATAAGCTCCCGCGTGGGAATTTTCTTCTCATGTAAATATTCCAGTGCGAGCGCGTCGATATTGAACTGACGGGCCGAAGGATTGATCAGATAGGCGGCGATCATGGTATCAAAATCGATCCCCTGAAGATCCACATCATACTGGCGAAGCACCAGCATATCGTATTTGATATTCTGACCGAATTTTTTCACCTCCGGATTCTCAAACACCGACCGCAATCTTTCAAGGACCGCCCCGGCCGGATCGCCCGACGCAAGGATTTCACCCCTGCGGTCCTTTTCCGGCGCCATTACAGGCACATAGACCGCAGAACCCGGTTTAAGGGCAAAGGAAAAACCCACAATCAGGGCCGAAACAGCATCGAGGGAGGTGGTTTCCAGGTCGATGCAGAAACAATCCGTCTCCTCCAGCGAGTCAGCCAGTTTATTCAGTTCATCAAAGGACCGCAGAATGGCATAATCCCGTTCGGATTTGGACTCTTCACCCAGTTCAGGCGCGAGATTTTCAAGAAGCCTGTTGAACTCGAGCTGTTTGAAAAGACGAATCACCCGTCCGCGATCCATCTTCCGCACGGCCAGTGCTTCCAGATCCATCTGAAGAGGCACATCCGTGCAGAGTGTGACCAGATCCCGTGAAAGACGGGCCTGATCCGCGTACTCTTCCAGATTCTTCCGAATCTTTTCCTGCTTGATTTCACCGGCTTTTCCGAGCACGGTCTCCATGTTTTCGTACTGCTTCAGAAGCGATTGGGCGGTTTTGGGACCGACCCCGGGGACTCCGGGAATATTGTCGGAACTGTCGCCGGTCAATCCCAGAAAGTCAACGACCTTCTCCGGTCTCACGCCGAGTTTCTCCTCCACTTCGTTCGGTCCGATGGTCTCCAGCCCGTCTCCCCGGCTCGGACTGATCATCCGCACTCTGTCTGAAACCAGCTGCATCAGATCCTTGTCACCCGTGACAATCAACACATCCAGATCCTGTTTCTCTCCGATTTTGGCCAGTGTACCGATAATGTCATCGGCTTCATACCCCTCCTGCTCCAGAATCGGTATTCGAAAAGCCTCCACCACTTCATGAACAAGGGGCAGCTGTTCGACCAGTTCATCGGGCATTTTTTCACGTGTCGCCTTGTAGGGCGCATAGGCTTTATGCCGGAAAGTCGGAGCCTTTGTATCGAACACACAGGCCAGATAATCGGCTTTTTCTTCTCGCAGCAGTTTCAAAAGGGAACCGGTGAATCCAAAAACTCCGCTTGTGTTGATACCCTTGGAATTGATCAGGGGATTGCGAATGAAGGCGAAATACGCACGATAAACCAGAGCGGTTCCGTCTACCAGAATCAGTCTCTTTCTCGTTTCCGCCTGTTTAGCCATCTCTTTCTCCCTCAGGGTCCATTCAGGAACCCGGCGGAGCCGCTCTCCGTTTCATTTTGTTTGACCACAGGGACCTTCACACGCTGTCCCCGGGCCAGACGGTGCGGATCTTCCGAATCATTCCAGGCCAGCAGAAGCCAGAATGGAATCCCGTTTTGCCGGGCCAATGTCCAGAACGATTCTCCCTCTTTCAGAACCACTTCCCGAGTATCCGTGACAACATAATTTTGAAAAAACGTGACCTGACGTTCATAATGGAAGGCCTGGCGCCTTGCCTGAAAAGTCGGTTTATCAACAATTTTAAAAATGACCTTCAGTTGCTGCCCGGCCTGAAGACCGGTATTTAAAAGCAAGCCGTTGATCCGCCTCAGCTCCTGTGCCGGAATTTCCAGCCAGTGCGCGTAATGTCCCAGCGTTTCACCCGCCTGAACAACCAAAGTCTCATTTCTCATACCCAAATCGAGATTCAGCCCGGAAGGCATGCTGATGATCCGTGATGTGGAGCCGGTTTCCATTTCCGTTTTTTTCGAACTGCCGGCCGCAAGCGCATCGAACGGCAATCTCAGCCTGACACCGGCCGGTATCTCGCCGCCGCGGTTCCAAATACCGGAAAGCAGGGCCGGATTCAATGCCTTCAGCGTATCCCCGGACACACCATACCGGTCGACAAGGGATTCCACATTTTGTCGGCTCTTGAGAGTGACTTCGGAAATATCCCATGGCGGCTCCTTTCGGACCGGGCCAAAGAAAGGTTCCGGATTCTCCGCAATGAAAGACGCGGCTAAAAAAGCCACATAAAAATTTTTCGAGGCGAATCCAAAACGGCCATGCCGGCTTTGCCGGACCAGATCGCCCAGATCGGCGGATTGGACGCTCTCCATCACACGCCGGATACCGGACAGGCCCGTGTTGTAAGCCGTCACCGCCAGGGGCCAGCTTCCCAAAGACCGGTAATGACCGGCCAACACTCGGGCTGCGGCGCGAGCCGACAGAATGGGATCGAGCCGCTCATCGACATCCCGGTCCATTCGCAGATGGGGTTTGGCGGCCCCGCGTGTGAACTGCCAGACACCCGCGGCCCCGTCTCTGGATCGTGCTTCAAAACGGTAACCGGACTCGACATGGGGCAGGTAGATCAGCCTTTCCGGAAGTCCTTTTTCACTGAATATTTTCCGGTACGCATCCAGATACCGTCCGGAAAGGATGAGACCCTCGAGAAAGGGTTCCCGCATCCCGCCCTGCACGCGCAGATATCGGACCGCATCACCAGCCACAGATGGTTCCGCCCCGTATCCGAAACAGGCAAGAATGGCGGATTCCTCATGCGTGAATGAGTCTGTTTCGGATTTCTCCGACAGGCCGCGCAGCAGCTCCGCCACCTCATCTTTCTGTGCTGCCAGCCATTCATTCTTCCGGCTGCGGGTCGCATGACCGCCGGGAAACGCTTCGCGATAATCCGTCACGCGGAATATCCGGTAAGGCGCCCGGGAATCCACGATCAGCTGTTCATGAACCGAAAATTCGGTGAATACTCGAATCCAGAATTGATAATGGCGTTCGAGCCCGCGAGGCGGTTCCATCTCCATACGGGATTCCGCCGGGGTCAATCCCATCCAGCATCCAAAAAGCAGCGCGGGCCAGTTCATGATTCACATCCATTTTTCCGGACGGTTACAGCCATCAGCCGGCCTGAACAGGAATAATATCTGCCTGTTTTCATGCCAAACTCCCGCGGATAAAGCGTCTGACCTTGGCCAATCCCAAAAATTCGACCAGGACCGGCAGCTCCGGTCCATGCAGCTGGCCCGTCAGAGCCACTCGGACGGGCATCCACAGATCCTTTCCTCGAATTCCGGTCGTTTCCTGCACCTTTTTCATCAGGGAGAGAAACGCCGTGCCGGACCATTCCGGTTCGGAGACGGTCTCCAGAAGATCATCAAGAGCCTTGAGCGCCCGGCGGGCCGGTTCTGTTTGCAGCCAAAAAGCCGCTTCATCATCTTC
>DSAB01000136.1 GCA_011388275.1 bacterium
TTGATGCGGGACGGGAATGATAAAAAAGGAGACTCCTTCATGTCCTTCAAACGCCCCTGCGCCGCCGTGATTCTGGCCGCCGGAAAAGGCGTGCGCATGAAATCGGACCTGCCCAAAGTGCTTCACCCGCTCATGGGAAAACCCCTGGTGACCTGGGTGGCCCGCGCCTGCCGAAAAGCCGGCGTGGAACGGGTTGTCCTCGTCATCGGCCATCAGGCCGACCAGGTACGTGAAACCCTGGGACCGGATTTTGAATACGCGGAGCAGAAACCCCAGCTGGGAACCGGCCACGCCCTCATGACCGCCGCGCGCCAACTCAAAGACTTCACCGGCGACCTGCTGGTTCTGGTGGGCGACGCCCCTTTTCTCTCGGCCGCGGTTCTCAAAAAGCTGATCAGGAAACATCAGACCGTGTCGGCCGCGGCCACGCTGATGACCGTGATTCTGGACCCCCCGCCGGCCTATGGAAGAATCGTGCGGGACGAACAAAGGCGCGTGCTCCGTATCGTGGAAGAGCGCGACGCCACTTCCGCGGAAAAACGAATCACCGAAGTCAACACTTCCCATTACTGTTTCGACGCACAAACAGTGCTGCCCCTGCTCGCTTCTCTGTCAACAGACAACGATCAGGGCGAATACTATCTGACGGATGTCATCGGACTGCTCAGCCGAAACGGAAAACGCCTGGAAACCCTGTCCGTCGCGGATCCCGTGACCCTCATGGGCATCAACAGCCGTTCCGACCTGGCCGAGGCCCATGTTCTGATAACCCGGCATATCGTGAAAAAACACATGCATTCCGGAGTCTCGTTTCCGAATCCCGAAGGCGTGCTCATCGAACCCGAGGTGCGCATCGGCCCGGACACCGTGATTCTTCCCGGCACTCTGCTTTCCGGATCGACCGTGATCGGGCGAAACTGCGTCATCGGCCCGCATACGACCTGCCGCTCGGCGCGAATCGGAGACGGATGTCGGATCGAGCACGCGGTGATCGAAGACCGGCGCGTCCCGTCCGGCTCCACCGTGGGACCCTTCGCCTTCCTCTCAGGAGAGTAAGGAACATTTTGTCAGCAAACCGACAGGAATCGAATATCCATGGCCAAACCAACCTATTCCATACTTGTGGCGGTTCGTGACGAAGACCGCGATTCGGTCCTGACCGCCCTGAAATCAGACACCCGGTTCCAGGTAACAGCCGCACCCTCCGGAAAAAGCGTGAAAACACTGATCCGGAAAAAGCCGCCGGATCTCGTCCTGGCCGATCTGAATCTGCCCGACCGGGAGGTGACGGACCTGATTCGAATCGGCACGCGGAACATTCGGATTCTTTTTCTGATCGATCCGGACCACACGGATAAATCCCCTTTCGGCTGCGTCATCAAATCCGGCAGCTGGCTGATGAGCCTGCCGGAAACGCTGATCGACCATCTGGAATCAGCGGACCGGCACCCCCTTCCGGACCTGCCGGAGGCGATGATTCACAATCCGCTTCCCACATTCGTAATTACGAAGCGCGGCGTGATCAGCCGGCTCAATCGGGCCGCCGCTGAACTGACCGGATATCCGCAAGGCGCGGCGCTCACGCTCGATGAATACATGGACCTGCTGATCACGGAACCGGCTGCGCGAAAAAAAGCGCGAAAACAACTCAACGACCTTCTTGCGGGCAAAGAGACCAACAGGGAGTTTTCCATACTTGCGGCGGACGGCCGAACGAAAATCATCGAATTGATGGTGACCCATTACAGCGGAGGTTATTATATCCAGCTGCTGGAAAAAACCGACTATTATCAGGCGGAAAACACCCTGGAACGCGGACGCCTGCTGCTCACCGCTCTCATCGATTCGCTGCCCGACCATATCTATATCAAAGACAGCCAAAGCCGGTTCGTGGCCTGCAACAAGGCCTCGATTCGTTCGTTCGGAAAGACTTCGGCCGACGAAATCATCGGAAAAAGCGATCTGGAACTGCTCCCGCCTCGACAGGCCCGACCGCTGTACCGGGAGGAGCAGCGCCTGATTCAAAAGGGTGGACCGGTGATGAGCCGGGTTATTTCCAGTCAGGACAAAACCCGCTGGTCTCTGGTTACCAAGATACCCGTTCAGGATACTCAAGGCCGGGTGGAATACATCATCGGCATCAACCGGGATATCAGCCAGATTAAAAATTCCGAGATCGCCCTGCGCAAAGCCCGGGATGAACTGGAAACCCGCGTTCGCGAACGCACCGCGGATCTGCGGCGCATCAACCGGGAACTGGAGGAAGAGAACCGGGTCCGGCGCCGGACGGAAACCGCCCTGCTCGAATCCAAAAATCTGATCGCCAATACCATCGACATGATGGCCGACGGACTTCACGTCATCGACCGCGATTACCGGGTAATACTCGTGAACCGAAGACTGAACGCGTGGCTCGAAGAATGCAGCCAGCCGGCCGTTGAACCCGGCATGGATCTGTTTCAGGCCCAGCCGTTCCTGCCTTCAAAGGTACGGGATGAATATGAAACCGTTTTTCGAACCGGCTGTCCCCTGACCACCCTTGAAAAAATCATCATCGGTGACCGGACTCTGTACACGGAAACCCGTAAAACCCCGGTCAAGGAGAAAAACAGAGTGGTCAGAATCATCACCCTGATCCGGGACATGACGGAACAAAAACGGGCCGAAGAGGAGATTCAGAAGATCAACATTCAGCTCGAGGCCCTGCTGGACAACGTGCCGGAAGTCATCTATCAATGTCATAACCGGCCGGGCACCACCACTTTCATCACACCGCGCTGGACGGAGTGGACCGGTTACTCGATGGATGATTTCAGAAGCGATCCGGAAACATGGCTCAAGAGCATACACCCCGAAGACCGTCAGCAGGCTTCCGACGGGTTTTTGCAGGCCTGCCGCAAAAAGACCGATTATCATCTCCACTATCGCGTTGTTCACAGGGATACCGGAACCATCCGGCATGCTCTGGATCACGGCATGCCGCGCGACACGGAAGAAGGCCGAGTCTTTGACGGCATCATCATGGATATCTCGGGACAGGTCGAAAACGAGGAACGGCTCCGCCGCACGATTGAAGAAAAGAACGTGCTTTTAAAAGAAATACATCACCGGGTTAAAAACAACCTTCAGGTTATCACAAGCCTGCTGGCTCTTCAGGCCAAAACCGTGAAGGATAAAAAGATCAGCAGCCTGTTCACGGAAAGCCAGATCCGCGTCCGGGCCATGGCCCTTCTGCATGAGAACCTCTATCAGTCGGCGGATCTGGCCAACATCGACGTAGAGACCTATATCCGGTCTTTGGTGAACGGGCTGATACGGGTGTTTCACGCCTCTCAAAGCGACCTTCAAGTGACCATTGAAACCGATCCTGTTCCGCTGACACTGGATTTGGCCGTGCCCTGCGGACTCATCCTCAACGAGCTGGTTTCCAACGCGCTGAAACACGCCTTTCAGGACCCGGGCAAGCCAAAGAAGCTGGCCGTCACGCTTAAAAAACAGGCCGGAGAATATATCGAGCTGACGGTCAAGGACAACGGGACAGGACTGCCTGAAAACTTCGATATCCAAAAAACCGGCACCCTGGGCCTGTCACTGGTCCGCATGCTCTCGGAGAAACAGCTCAACGGCAGCATGAAAATCAACGGCAGGAGAGGCGCCGCATTCTGCATACGGTTTCCGCTTGATCCGCATTATGAAAACCGGGAACATCCCGGCTGATGCGCCGCCGCGCTCCTTTTTTGCAGGAAGGGAAAAAACCGGACCGGATTGCCGAAGATTTCCGGGAGCCTCCGGTCCTGGGCAGGTTTACTCCGCGTCATTGATCACGGCCAGCATCCCGGCCGGACTCTCGGCTTTCCGCAGATCTTCGCAAAAAGACCGGTCGTGAGTGAGCCGCGCGATCTGCGCCAAAACCTGAACATTGGGTCCGGCGGCATTCTCCGGAGCCAGAAGAAAAAAGAAAATATATGAAGGTTTGCCGTCGGCCGAATGGAAATCCACACCGCCTTCGGAAACACCCAGTGCCATGGTGATTTCCGAAACGGCACGGGTCTTCGCGTGAGGCACGGCAATGCCCTTCTCCAAACCGGTGCTCATGAGCGCTTCACGTGCCAGTATGGCCCGCAAGGCTTCTTCACGATCATGAACCTGTCCCGAGTTCATGGCCAGATCTAAAAGCTCCTCGATCACTCCCTGTTTATCCGTTCGGGTCAAACGGGAGATGGTCTTCTCGGAGAGCAGCCCCGATATTCGCATAAATATTCCTCCTGAATAATCGTCTCGCTTATTCCATGGCCTGATACAAGCGTTCGATATAATCGGCGTCTTTCACGACCAGCACCGAGCAGTGCGCTTTTCGCAATATCAATTCAGATTCGTCGTGAAATGCGTCCGACCGTGATTTGATGGGTTCCAGCTCGCCCATCGCAAGCAGATCGGCCCCGAGTATACGGGCCTTTTCGACTACCACCTCGTTGACCACGCCTTTTTCTATATGGGTTTCGATGGAAACCCCTTTGGCCCGGCCCAGTTCCGAGATATAATTGAGATACCGGCGCCCGTCCTGTTCCAGGTCGTGTTCATAATCCATCTGCTCCATCTTGATGAAGATACGGGCCTTAAACAGTTCATTCAAAACGCTGACATTCACGACGTAAAGGGCGGCCAGCTCCGCACCCAGCGTTCGTGCCAGGACAACCGCGTACTGGGCCGCGGTGATACACTCCTCGGAACCATCAACGAACAGCAGAATTTTGCGCACGGGTCCTTGACTCATAGGCATCACCCCTTTTTTTTCTGCAATCGTTCTTTGATCAGCTTCAGAGTGGCAAACATCTCCCGCTCATTTTCCTCCAGACTCGCCTCGATGGATCGAATGGCCGTTCGATAGTCGGGCATGGCGATCTTTTCCAGCGCGTTGACACGGCGCATGGTTTTCCGAACCTCCTCCGCCAGCCGCATCAGAGAAACCTTGTACTCCGCCCAGGAGGCCAGATCCTCCAGCAGGTTCTTGAACCTTCGAATCGATTCATCCACCCAGAAAGACGTGTCGATAATGCTGTAATACGGCGAACGGTCATGAACGGTCAACTGAACCTGGGGCAGGTTTACCCCCATGACACGCCGCATATGAATCTGAATATCGGTATCCAGCCGGACCGCATCGGCCGTTCGGCTCACAGCCGTATGCCCCATAACCAGCAGGCATTCCCGCAACGCTTCATAAGCCTCGGCCAGAGCGGATTCGGTCTTTTTCTGCGCCTCGGCGGTCTTGTCCATGATTCCCATGAGTTCCACCACCAATATCTGCCGTTTCTGTTCCAGAAGCTCGTAGCCCTCCCTGGCGAAACCCAGATCGCGCCGCAGTTTCAGCAAATTGGTTTTGGTGGGCGTGGTTTTGACCGCCATGAATCATTTATCCTATACGGTTTCCAAAACTTCGAATCCTGTCCATTCGGGGCTTTGCCGGACGAACCACTCGATGGTGGACGCCATCCCCTCCGCCAGATTTACGCGGGGTTCGTACCCCAGCACTTTCCGGGCTCGCGAAATATCCAGGACGGCGTCCCGGGTCGCGTACTCCATATATTCGTCCAGGGGAAAGGGAGCCCGCAGCCATTCAAGCCGGGTTAAAAGCCGCGCCGCCGGCAGGGCCGCCCATCCGGGAACCGACCAGAACGGAGGGGAAATTCCCAGACACCCGGCCATCACCTCAAATATACGCCGAAATGTGGGAGATTCCGTGTGCCCGATCAGAAATCGCCTGCCCACCGCTTTCGGGACCCGGGCCGCCAGAATCATGGCTTCCACCACATCGGATACATGCACCATATTCAGCCGGCGGCGTCCGCCGTCCACCAGGGGCATCCATCCCTTCCTCAAATACCAGAGCATTTCCGGAATCACGATTCTGGCCCGCGGCCCGTATATGGCCGAAGGAGCCAGAACAACCACAGGCAGACCCTGCCGCTCATGGGCCGCCAGAAGGAACCGGTCTCCCTCCATCTTCGTGGCCTCATACACATTGACGGCTTCAAGGGGCGTCGACTCGTCGATAGGTTCACTGCCCCAGCGGCAGGCTCCGATGCTGCTGAGGTGAATCATGCGCCGCACACGGTTCTTCAGCACCGACGCGGCAAGAATCCGGACGGCATCGATGTTGACCGAACGAACGACCGCTTCGCCGAGG
Organism: bacterium; assembly: GCA_011388275.1. Taxonomy (GTDB): domain Bacteria; phylum Zhuqueibacterota; class QNDG01; order QNDG01; family DSAB01; genus DSAB01. The sequence continues at coordinate 6,188 of DSAB01000136.1, forward strand.
CTGAAATCCACGGCCGCCGCGGTGTGGTACACGGTATCCACATTGCGGCAGATCCGGTCGATCAGGCCGGCATCGCTCAGATCACCCGTGACGATCTCTGCACGGCCCCTTTGAACATGCGGCGTGAGCCAGGTCAGGCGGCTGGAAGGCCGCACCAGAGCCCGTACGAACCGTCCCTCACGGACCAGCCGGTCCACGAGATGGCTGCCCACCAGCCCGGTGGCGCCGGTTACCAATATGGAAGGAGTCTCTTTCATATTATACAAAATTCATCAATATCATCAACAGAAAGAATCCCGACACGGAAAAAGTCAGGAAAAACCCGACCCAAAAACGCCAGCCGGTCCTTTCCAGTTCCCGTCCCAGTATTCCGTTGACCTTGACCAGAACGGACAACAGCCCGTCTTCGCCGTTCAGAGGAACCGCGTCCACACGCGCTGGCAAAAGCCGCGTGATTCGCATGGCCGCTGTTTTCAGGGCCGGCGCCTGCATCCTTCGCAGTACACGGACATTCCGGTGAATGCCTCGAAGCAGCATGACCGTGTCCGGGTCTATTTTCGCGGCACGTGCCGCAATGATCAGCTCACCGATACGGAACCGCAGGCGTTTCATGAATTTGAAATAAAAAGACATTCGCAGACTCAGCATAAAGAGAAATACATCCAAAAGCAGCAGCCCCAGGGCGAACCAGTGCAGCCAGCCCGTCGAGGCCGCCTGATTCCAGAGACCGTGAAGAACCGCGGACACGATCAGCAGTACCGGAAGCAGCCAGAGTCTGCGCCGGGTCCTGGCCAGACCCAGGAGAAAACCGGAAACCACATTGATAAAAATATGGCCCGACACGGCCCTGAGCAGGACAATATCTCTCAATGCCGCGTGATAGGGCCGCAATTCCCCGGTGGCCAGGCCGAAACGGTACGGGTTGATGACAAAGTGAAATGAATAGCCCACGTTTTCCATGACCGCGAATCCGGCGGCCGCCAGAAGGTAGTAGATGATGCCGTCCGTCTCGTCATCAAAGGACTTCAGGGGCCACACGAAAATCATGACAACCAGAAATTTAAGCAGCTCCTCGAAACCGCCTGCCACCACGTAATGATGGAACCAGACGGGAAACTCCCATTCGAAATGGCCGAACAGGAAGCCCTTGAGCTTGCCGAATAAAAAAGTCGCCAGGATGGAGAGAAGATAGACCCGGACCAGAATCCAGGGCGGTTCCTTCTCATTGACATCCAGCAGATAGATGATCAAAATCAGACACGCGCTGGCCAGAACATTGGCGATGACAATATCGCTGATCAAAACACCCTCCTGAATGGAGCCGCAAGCCTATTTTCCGTAATATTGCATCAAATCTTCATCGCTGACACGCTGAAGCTCCTCGCGGGGCAGAATGGAGATCACCTTCCATCCCAGGTCCAGAGTCTGCTCTATGGAACGGTTCTCATCTTCGGCCTGAGACAGGAACTGCTGTTCAAAGGCATCCCCGAATTTCAGATACGTCAGATCCAGGGGTGTCAGCTCTTCTTCACCGATCACCGAGGCCAGGGCGCGCACATCTTTCACACGGGCATACGCGGCAAAGAGCTGGCTGGCAATTCTGGGATGGTCTTCACGGGTCATGCCCGGACCGATCCCGTCCTTCATGAGTCTCGACAGAGAGGGCAGGCCCGCGATGGGCGGATAGATTCCCCGCTGATGCATCTCCCGCTCCAGAACGATCTGCCCCTCCGTGATATATCCCGTGAGATCCGGTACCGGATGAGAAATATCATCGTTGGGCATGGTGAGAATGGGCATCTGGGTGATGGACCCCGAGGCGTGCTCCACCATGCCGGCCCTCTCATATATGGACGCCAGATCGGAATAGAGGTATCCGGGGTAGCTCTTGCGTGAGGGGATCTCGCCACGCAGGGTGGAGACTTCCCTCAGCGCCTCGCAATAATTGGTCATGTCGGTCAGGACCACCAGCACATGCCTGTTTTCATGAAAAGCCAGATATTCGGCCATGGTCAGAGCCGTGCGCGGCGTGACCAGGCGTTCCACGGACGGCGCGTCCGCGAGAGAGAAGAACATGACCACGTTTTCCAGGACACCCGTTTCCTGAAAATGGGTCATAAAAGAACGGGCCACGTCATGTTTAACGCCCATGGCGCAAAACACAATCGAAAACGATTCGTTCTCGTCCTTCAGCCGCGCCTGACGCACGATCTGCGCGGCCACCTGATTGTGGGGCAGGCCCGATCCGGAAAAGACCGGCAGTTTCTGACCGCGCACCAGTGTGTTCATGCCGTCGATTGCCGAAATGCCCGTTTGAATGAACCGCGTGGGATAGGTTCTGGCCGCGGGATTGACGGGCAGGCCGTTGACATCCAGAATCTCCCGGGCCACGGGCGCCGGAGCGCCGTCCATGGGCCGGCCCAATCCGTCGAAAATCCTTCCCAGCATTTCACGCGCCACGGGAAGCCGAAGGGGTTCTCCCTGAAAACGGACCGAGGTGTCCTTCAGGGAAAGATTCGTGGTCCCCTCATACACCTGAACCACGGCCGCGCCCTTCGATGTCTCCAGAACCAGCCCCAGCCGCTCCGGGCCTTCAGGGGTATGAATCTCCACCAGTTCATGATATCCTACATCATGAATGCCTGAGATAAAAAGCAGAGGCCCTTCGAGCCGGTCGATCCCGACATACTCGCGTCGGCTTAAATCAGGATGATTGGAATCCGCCATAAATCTCTCCGAGCCGCCCCATCTCGCGTTCCAGCCGTGACTGGAGATCGTCGAGTTTGAAGACTTCCTCATTGCTTACATTGAACTTCATTCGCCTGATCTCTTTGAGAATCCGCATACGCTTGATCTTGATCAGAGTGGCCCCCTGGTCCAGCGCGTTTCGGCCCAGACGGTAGAAGGTGACGATCAGCTTCAACATCTTCACCTGTTTTTCCACCGTAGAATACGCGTCCACCGCGTCAAAAGCCGATTGCTGCAAAAAGGTGTTTTTAAACAGATCGCAGACTTCCAGGATAAGCCGCTGGCTGTCGGGCAGCACGTCCGCGCCCACCAGCTTGACCACCTGCTGCAGGCGCGCCTCTTTTTGAAGCAGTTCCATGATTTCACGCCGCAGGCCGGCCCATTCCGCGTCCCCCTTCTCCGTCCACCAGGGCGTCACATCCGGCACGTATTCGGAATAGGAATCCATCCAGGAGATGGCCGGGTAGTGCCGGGCGTTGGCCAGGTCCCGGTCCAGCGCCCAGAAACAGCGGACAAATCGTTTGGTATGCTGGGTAACCGGTTCCGAAAAGTCTCCGCCCGGCGGAGACACGGCCCCCACGATGGTGATCGATCCCTCTTTGCCGGACAGGGTTTTCACCTGACCGCCCCGCTCGTAAAACTCGGCCAGCCGCGTGGGCAGATAGGCGGGGAACCCTTCTTCAGCCGGCATCTCTTCCATCCGTCCGGACAGTTCACGAAGGGCCTCCGCCCAGCGCGATGTGGAATCAGCCATCACGGCCACGTGATACCCCTGATCCCGATAATACTCGGCCAGCGTGATACCCGTGTAGATGGAGGCTTCCCGGGCCGCCACGGGCATGTTGGAGGTGTTGGCGATCAGAACGGTCCGCTCCATGAGCGGCCGGCCCGTCCAGGGATCCGAAAGCCGGGGGAATTCACGCAGCACATGCGTCATCTCATTGCCCCGCTCGCCGCATCCGATATAGACCACGATATCCGCATCCGACCATTTGGCCAGCTGATGTTCCACGGATGTCTTGCCTGTTCCGAATCCGCCGGGCACGACCACGGTGCCTCCTTTAGCCACGGGGAAAAGCGTGTCGATGACCCGCTGCCCCGTAAGAAGCGGCCGGTCAGCCACGACGCGCCCGGCGATGGGACGGGGATGCCGAACGGGCCATCGCTGCATCATGGTGAGGGCAATCTCTCCCGATTCGGTTTCCAGCACGGCAATGGTTTCTTCAACCCGGTACAATCCGGGTTCGGCCGCGTGTTTCACCGCCCCCCCCAGAGAAGGGGGAACCAGAACACGATGCGAAATCCGCTCCGTCTCCTGAACGGTTCCCAGAACCGCTCCGCCCCTCAGAAGATCCCCCGGTTTTACACACGGCTCAAAGATCCATGCTTTTTCACGATCCAGCGAAGGCACGCGGACGCCCCGGCGAATAAGATATCCGCCGGCCTTGAGTCTGTCGAGAGGACGCTGCACGCCGTCATAGACCGAACCGATGAGTCCGGGTCCCAGTTCCACGGACAGAGGGTGCCCGGATCCGTAGACCGGTGCTCCCGGCGCCAGTCCGGTGGTATCTTCATAAACCTGAATGACGATCTCGTCGCCGTCCAGCCGAACGATCTCTCCGATGAGCCGATCGGCTCCGACTTCCACCAATTCCATCATTCGGGCTCCGGTGACACCGGAGGCATGAACCACCGGTCCCAAAACCCGGTTCACCCTGCCAATGGGCTTCAACGGGACCTCCCTGTTGATGAAGACTTTGCCCGGTCCGTTTGCTGCAGCTTCTCCCACAATTCATGGATCATGGCGCGCAGTTCCGGTTCATGCTTTGCCAGGCGCGAAGCAAACCGGTTGTCGACCCGCACACGGCCGCTGAGCAGAACCACACCCCCCTCTCCGGGAAGGGGATCGGGATCCGGCACCAAACGCACTCTGCCCCCTGGCATCCTGGACAATTCCGCGGACAAGGTCCTGATCCTCGATTCGGACAGCCGCCTGATCTCCTCCTCGCCACCCCGAATCGTCACCTCGCCGGCGTCCAGCACCCTGACGCCTTCCCGTATCATATCTTCCAAAACCGCGTCATACTCCGAAGTACGGCGCAATTCCCGCCACCGCCGGCGTATCTCTTCAAAGAACCGCCGCACCAGCGCTTCACGCTCTTCGAGCAGCCGCTTCCGGACTTCCAGCTGCACACCGGAGAGTATACGCCTGCGGACGGCTTCCGCCTGTTCCCGGGCCCGGGCCAGAATCTCATCGCCCTGAGTGACCGCCCTCGCGCGGGCCTGATCCAGAACGGCCTCCGCCTGTTCGCGGGCCTTGTGAATGATGGCTTCGGCTTCTCTATCCGCCTGTTCCTGAATTTCGCGGCACAGAACGCCGGAGGAATCGTTTGTGTCCATCCTCTATCCTCAGAGTGTGATGCCCACGGCCGACCGGACCCAATCCCGTATGTTTCCCCGGCCTTCCAGGGCCCCCCGGCTGTCGGGTATTTCGAGAATCAAGGGGAAAGTGGTTGAATACAGCAGACGGTCCACCTCATGACGAATGGTTTGCGCCACGCGCTCGGTGATGAGAATAATACCCACTTCCCTTCCGTTCAGCGCCTCCTTCAAGGCATCGAGGGCCTCTTCGGAACTGTTGACAACCGAACCCTCGATACCCGCCAGTCGAAAGCCCAGAACGGTTTCTGCGTCTGCGATAACCCGAAATTTCATCAGCCGGTCCTAAACCTTGCCCAGCAGCATGATGGCGATGATCAGACCGTAAATGGCGATTCCCTCGGCCAGGCCGACGAATATCAGGGCCCGGCCGGCCAGTTCGGGTTTCTCTCCCACGGCGCCCATGGCCGCCGCGCCCACGTATCCCACGGCCGCTCCGGCACCGATCGATCCCACACCCACGGCGATGGCCGCCGCGAGAAACGCCGATTTGACCACGCCGGGATCCTGATACGGAGCCGGCGCCTCCGCTTCTTCCGTTTCCACCGACCCGGAAGCCGGCGCGGCAACGGCTTTCAGCGTCATGAAACCCGCCATAATAAACACCATGACCGCCAGAAGCATGCTCATGCCTGTCAGCCTGCGTTTGAAAACTCTTTGTGTCGATGTCATTCGATCTCTCCTTTTGCCCCGGGTCAGGATCTCAGATCCGACTCCAGAGGAGTATACGACCCGGCCGCGGTCTGAAAAAATCGTCCGAAAAATTCGTAAAATTCCAGACGCACGGCCTGTATGCTGACCACCAGTCCTTCCAGACCGATGATAATAAGGTTGCCGAAAATAAGCACCACCCACGATGCCACGCCACCGCCGTCCCGGGACACGGAATCGGATAGCGCGAAAATCGCTATAAACAGCCCGGCATGGGCCAGTCCGAAAGCCGCCACGCGGATAAAGGAAACCGTGTTGGCCAGAAAACCCAGCAGTATTTCCAGTGTTTCAACCAGACCGCCCATCAGAGTCGTACCCACACCGTCGGGAAAGAGCTTTCGCTTTCCGTGAATCAGCTGCAGAATAGGCTCCCTGAGAAAAAGCAGGACCAGAGAACCGGTCATGAGCCCCGTGATCCAGAGAGACTGCCCGCCGCTTCCCGTCTTGCCGGTCAGTACACGCGAGCCCACGACCAGACAGGTCCAGTACAGAACCGCGGAGAGGAGTCCGGCCTTGTCGAAAAGCATGCCCCAGAAATCCCGATTCCTCAGTCCGTTGATGATATTGATAAAAATGGACAGAAAGATCATTCCCGCCCCGAAATAGACCGCCGTGGTAAACAGCCTTCCGATCGAATCCATGGGTTTCAGCCAAAGAGCCGGGAACAGCGATTCGATGCCGAAGAAACTCCCGAACAGAACACCGAATACAACACTGGAGACTCCGGCATACACCAGCAGGGCACCTGCCTGGCGGAAAGTCTCCTTGCGCGCGCGCCGGCTCATCAGAAACCCGGTCAGCAGAAGAAACAGGCCGTGCCCCGCGTCACCGAACATGACTCCGAACATGATGAGAAAACTCACCGCCAGGAAAGCCGTGGGATCGATGGTTCGATAGGACGGCATCCCGTAAGCCCGGGTCAGCAGCTCAAAGGGACGGAGAAAACCGGGGTTCCGCAAACGCACGGGAACATCCATCTCACCCTTGCGCACGGCGGGCAGGCCGTCCGCGGGAACCACCTCCACAATGCAGCGGTTTTGAGCGGCTTTCCGAATCTCACCGATTACCCGGTTTCTTTCCGGCCAGGGAATCCATCCGGCCAGCAGATAGGTCCGCTCGGTCTTGCGAAAATATTTGAGAATCCGATAAGCCAGCGTTTCCCGCCGCAGCCGCAGCAGCAACGACAGGAGAAAGCCGCCATGCTCGCCGGCCAGAGTTTTCAGGCGCCGCTCCATCTCCCTTTGTTGTTTCTCCAGGACATCCCGTTCTTTTTTCAACTGTCTGATCAGACCCGAGGAAGGAACCGGCTGGCCTTCATCCGCCTGAGTCGGCTGAAAACCGGATTCCATCAGCGCCTGCCGAATGGCCGGAGCATCCCGCCTGAGTCCCACAACGATTATTCGCGTCTGGGTGGAGAGCCGGTCGATGGGAGTCAGAATGTGGAGAATGTTCTGCAATTTGATCTTTAGCCTTTTCAGATCCGCTTCCGCGATCACTCCGATCTCCACAGTCAGATAGACCCGCTCTCCGGCCAGCAGCGGTACCCCGCCGGGCAGTGAGCGGTCCACGCGCGACTCCAGCTCATCCAGACGCTCTCTCTCCCTGTTGAGAGTCTCCACACGGCCGACCGCCTCCTGAATCGACTTTTCCGCCGCATCGAGATTCTGAAACGCCCGGTTCATATCCTCTTCCAGAGGCTGCACGCCGTCGAAACGCGTGGCAATGTTCAAATCGGCCAGCAGGCCTTCCACCTGCTCCCTGCGGCGGCGAATGTTTTCCGGTTCTTCACCGGAATTTCCCGGCACCAGATTTCTGGCCCATGAATCCTGATGGCCCGCGTCCACAAGCTGGAGGCTTCCCTGTCTGACCACAGCCTCGGCCACACGGTGCACATCGGCCTGGGAAAACAGGATATGAATTTTCGCCATTTTCTCCGGCGTGAACATCGGAGCTCCTTATACCAGCCGGTGCAGAATGGTTTCCGCCGGCAGATTCATCCGTTTGCCCTGAAGAATCAAACGGACACGGAACGATTGAAGACGAAGCAGGACTGTATACCCCGCCAGAACGCCTACGGAAAAAGGGAACCCCGAAAAGACCTGTTCCGCTTCATCCCTGAGCACTTCCCACAGGATCTGTTCCAGCATTTGCCGGCTTTTGACATCATCGCCCGGTTTAACCGGCAAGGCCGTGATTGACAGCTGCTTCCGAATCTTTTCGGGCAGGGGCCGGCCTTCCGCGATCCTGACCCACTCTTCCGCCGGCACCCAGTGACCGTATGGAAGCACGATCCGGGGAAATTCCTCGACTGGAATTCCCGTGTACTCCCGGTATCGCGTGACCGCCTGAAGATTCCACAGATCGGCTTCCACACCCAAAAAGCGGCGCGCGATTTCCCGGTCGGACTCGGAAAAACTCCGTGTGGATTCCCACAAACGCTGAAACCCAAGCCGGTCCAGCGCGACTTCCAGATCGAAGTGACGGATCTCCGTACCGGTCCGAAACCGGCGGAACGTCTCATGGAAAGGCGTGCTCTCGAGTCCCGCGGCAAAAGAATCAAGCGAACCGGCCTCCAGCATGGCGTCCGCGGGGAAATCGTAAACCGCTCCATCGCGCATGAACGGCGTCGAGGAGTTGTGCCGGGCCCTGATGAGTTGTTTGAGTCTTTGAATATCGATCCGTTCCAGCAGCCGGGTCAGGTAATCCGCGAACGCCCCCTTGATCCCCTTTTTCAGACTCCGCAGATCACGAATCTCCGCGCGGGTGATCTCATGATCGATTTCCCACTCCTCCCTGTGCCGGAATTTTTCAGCATCCCTGAAATGGACGTTCCGGGACAGCAGCGTGCAGGCTTCCTGCAGAGACGACGCCTGAGCCATGGCCCGGCAGGTTTCCAGATCAAGCAGCCTGGAACGGCGGGTACGCACTTTCGCGTTGAGAAACCCGTATGTGCCCGGTGAACTCATTCTTCGCTGTGCTCTTTGCGCAGAATGCGCTGAAAAAGCCGATCGGCCAAATCATCGAATTCACGAATGTCGGGCTCCCCGCTCCCGGATTCCTTTCCGAGAATCGCTTCCCTCTCCTCTTCCGCCCGGATTTCAGCCTGCTTTACCAGGTCCTGAGCCTTCCGCTGGTACGATCTGACTTTTCGGGTTTCCAGTTTCAGGGCTTCTTCCCTGGCTCGATCCAGAATAGCCGTGGCTTCCTTTCTGGCCGACTCGACCCTCTCCCGGGCTTGTTTTTCGGCTTCGAGAATCTTTTCGATGACCTCTTTCACCGCTTGTCCTCCGGCACGCCGGACGAGCCGAGATTCTTCTCTCCCCGGAGAATCAGCTCTTCGTCCGTGAACACACCCCGTTTTTCCAGAATATTCTTCAACCGGCGGTCCCGCCTGAATTCATGGACCAGCACCAGGGCACCCGCCAGGGCGGGAAGATAGGATATCAAAAGCCGCCATATCAGAACCGCCACCCCGATAATGGATTGCGGCAGATAGAGCGCGAAAAAACCCAAATAGGTCAAATCCCAAACTCCGGCTCCCCCGGGCGTGGGCGCCAGATAGATGATGGGCCGCATCAGACATTGCAGAAGAACGGCATACAGCCAGGGCGGATGGATACCGAACCCCCAAATAATCGCCAATCCGATCAAATAATCGATCAGAAAAGCACTCGAAAGCCAGCCCGCGGAACGAAAAATGACTCCCCGGCGATGCCGCAGATAACCCCAAAGTATCCGGCTGAATTGATCAACCTCACGGAAGGTTTTCTCTTCCCAGGCGATGACGCGTTCCATGTGAATGATTCTCGTTCTGCCCCACCACCGGATCAAAGCGGAAGCGGCCTTCTTGATTCGATGGGGAAAAAAGAGGGTGTAGGTAAAAAACACAATGATCAGGGCCATGGGCAGCGAGATCACCTCCATCAGCCTGAGAAAGAGCGTCTCCTGCCTGGGGTCGGAACCCAGAAATATGAGAATGGGTATGTTGACAAGAAAGATGAAGACCGGCAGCACGGCCCTCAGTACGGTCATGGCCATGCTTTCACTGAGATTGAGACGCTCCTTGTTTAGCAGATAGGTGTGCATGGTAAAAGAACCCAGCACCACGGGCAGCACGTTGGCCACCAGGCTGCCCTGCAGACGGATCTCAACGGCCCGGCGGAGGGTCAGTACTTTACGGGGATGATCTTTCACCATGGTCACAAAAGCCATTCCGTCCACCATCCAGCGAAGGGCGGCCAGTCCGAAAAGCAGTGGAATGAATTCCGGGCGAAAACGGCCGAGCAGGGTCCAGGTATCGGACTCCGTGGTCCACAGCAATATACCGACCATCACCGCCAGAGAGAGAAGGAAAAAAAGGGTGATCCCCTTTTTGAGAACGGATTTCCTGATGCGAACACCCACAATGAACCCTTGTCAACCGGTCTTCCCGCCTTGAATATACAGCATATGAACCTGTGGCCAAAACTCACACAACATAATCATTTATCCTCAATAGTGCAAGTTTTTTTTATCATCCCGAACAAGCGGAAAGAGTGCCGGTTTCCGCGAGAACGAGTGAGCGAACCGGCCGGTCCTGAAAGAGATCCTGATATAAAACAATCCCGTGCTCATCGAAACACGGGATTGTTCGGGTCCATCAAACGATTGTTTTACGGATCAGACAAACAGAAGGTAATAGGCGAATCCGGAACAGAGCGGAACCGTCAGATTATCCAGCCCCATGGGGGAAAGTCCCTCCATGGGCGTCGCGATAGCGGCGATGATCAGGGCGCGGAGCAGGATCACGGTCAGTGTCAGGTCCGTAGTCAGTAAAAGCACACCCATAACCGCGGCCACGGAAAAAACGAACATGGCCAGGGAACCTTCCCAGGTTTTTCTGCGAAACCAGACGTTGTAGGCGTGTTTCCCCCAGGCCTGTCCCACAATAGAGGCAAAACCGTCACCCAGAGCCATCACCATGACACCGATGATGGCCGGAATCGGATGCCCGGCGCGCCAGAAAACCGCAACCAGAATCACCAGACTCAGCGGATAATACACGGTTCCCAGGTTGTACTTGTCATCGATCTCCATGGACTTGAAAAGAGCCCATTTGAATGAAAGCAAATTGATGATTACAAAAGAAGCCGGAGGGATAAGAACCGCCCACCAGTTTTCAAGCAACCAGTAGGCGATCAAACCCCATATCCCGACTCCGATATGGATGAATTTCCGAGTCCGGTCCGACTTGCCCCCGGTCAGCACGCGCAGCAATTCTCCGCACAGAACCACCGCGAAAAGATACGCGTACGACAGCAGCAGTCCCTTCAGATCGTTCATCTCCGATCTCTCCTTCTCAAATTCATGATGACAGCTGTTCTTTGATGACTGCGGCCAGACGTTTGACACCCTCCACAATATCCTCGGGCGAAGGGTAGGAGAAGTTCAGACGCGCGTGATTTTTTCCGCCGCCATCCGCGTAGAAAGCGGTGCCCACCACGTAAGCCACATTGGCTTCCACGGCTTTGTAGAACAGGGCTTCCATGTCCATGGACTCCGGAACCGTCATCCAGAGAAACAGACCGCCTTCGGGTTTGGTCCAGTGAATGCCGGGATGCTCGGGCATGTGTGTTTCAAGGGCTTCCAGCATGGTCTTGCGCTTGTTACGATACAACTCGACGTTCTCCTCGATATGAGCGGCCAGCAAACCCCTGTTGCAGTACTCGTAGGCAATAGCCTGGGTAAAAGGCGGTGTGCACAGATCCATGGCCTGCTTGGCGATAACAAATTTATCGATCACGGTTTTATGGGCCTGAACCCATCCCAGACGCAGACCGGGGAAAAGAATCTTGGAGAATGTGTGCAGATCAATGACAATCCCTTCCCCCGCATCCAGAGAATATAAAGAGGGGACATGATCTCCCACGTATCGAAGCTGCCGGTACGGCGTGTCCTCCACCACCAGTGTCTCATATTCACAGGCCAAATCCAGCAGGAGCCTGCGGCGCTCCAGACTCATGGTGACTCCGGCCGGATTCTGAAAATCGGGCACCACATAGATGAATTTGGGACGTTTTCCCGCTGACCTGAGCGCCTTGAGCTTGTCACGCAGATGATCCATGCGCATGCCTTCCTCATCGAGCTCGATGCCTTCGAAAGCCGCGGCATAGCTGCGAAACGCACTGATGGCGCCCACATAAGTCGGACGCCCGCAGATCACAATATCTCCCGGATTGATAAAGACCCTGCCCACGATATCCAGCCCCTGCTGGGAGGCCGTGGTGACCAGGATGTTTTCCTGATCCATTTTCATGTCATCTCTTTCACCGATCTTGATGATCTCCTGTTTCAGGCGGGGATCCCCTTCCGTGGGGCCGTACTGAAGCGCCCAGTCTCCTTCGCGGAGAATGAGTTCTCTTGCCAGTTCCGCGATCTCTTTCACGGGAAACGTGGCAGGAGCCGGCAGTCCGCCGGCAAACGAAATAATATCGGGTTTTTGTGTCAGCTTTAACAACTCACGAATGACGGATTTCTTCATACCCGCCGCGTTGACGGAAAACATACTTTCCAGGTTTTTGTACATCAACATACCTCCGAAATCAATTGTTTTTCCGTTTTTTCAGGTGGATTGCAACAGCCATTTGAACTTACAAAATCAGGACCGGAAAAGCAAGCCGAATCGGCCCGGTATCGGTCCAATCATCGATTTTTTTGTGAAAAATTTCACATTCCAAATTCAATGAACTGTTAACTTGCTGTTTATACATAGCCTGAATGCTTCTGAGCAATCCGTTTTCGGTAATGATTTTCACCCGATCCGGCGCGGTCAAGGCCTGAATATTCCATCGGATCAATAATTATTCTTGAGGAGCAAAAGAAATTAGATGCAGGTTGCGTGGAGGCCATAGATTGTCATCTCCGCGCCAGCGGGGATCCAGTCTTTTGTGTTTTTAAAATATATCTTGCCAATCTCTCCCATCTTTGTGTAAACGCAGTTCGAGTAAAAGCTTCATAGTATCTTATCAATGCCTCCGGCGGGGACCTTAATGCGGTCCTGCGGACCGCGACCACAGACCGCAGACGACGATGGACCATAGACCACCGACCATGGTCGACCATCGTCTGTCGTCTATGGTCTATGGTCAGAACATCGTCCGCCGTCCATCGTCTATGGTCTAATAACAGGGCATTCACGAGACGGCCATTTTTCTGAGGCCGGAAAAAAACGGCCTTTCCTCCCGTCTTTTCCTCTCACGGTTTTTCAAAAAAAA
>DSAB01000114.1 GCA_011388275.1 bacterium
CGGAGACAATGTTCAGGTGAAGGTCGAGCTGATTGAGCCCATCGCCATGGAAGAGGGTTTGCGATTCGCCATTCGGGAAGGCGGCCGGACCGTTGGGGCGGGTGTGGTCGGTAAAATCGTTGAATAACCGTTATAGAGGAGTGCAACCATCGTGGCTGGCCAGACGATACGAATCAAATTAAAGGCTTACGATCACAATTTGATAGACAAATCCACGGAGCGCATCTGTAAGACCGCAAAGACGACAGGCGCCGCCATTTCGGGTCCGATACCCTTGCCCACGCGTCGAAGTGTATACACGGTATTACGATCGCCGCATGTGGATAAAAAGTCAAGAGAACAGTTCGAAACGCGGATTCACAAGCGTCTGATCGACATACTGAACGCATCACCCAAGACTGTAGATGCACTGATGAAGCTGGAGCTGCCTGCAGGTGTCGATGTCGAAATCAAAGTGTGAAAACAACGAATCGTAGGATGAATGAAACATGAGTGGGTTACTAGGAAAAAAAATTGGAATGACCCGTTTTTTCGATGATTCGGGTGCTTCGATGGGAGCGACGCTGATTCAGGCGGGTCCCTGCACGGTTGTACAGGTCAAAACGCCTGATAAGGACGGATATTCCGCTGTTCAGCTCGGGTTTATAGAGCAAAAGCCGAAACGTTTGACCAGGCCGCTGGCAGGACATTTTAAAAAAGCCCAGGTACCGCCGTTCCGGTTCCTCAGGGAATTCAGGGATTACGGGCATGATGTAAAAATCGGAGATAAGGTTTCGGTCGATATTTTTCAGGAAGGACACAGGGTGAAGATTGCCGGACGCACAAAAGGGCGGGGTTTTGCCGGTGTGGTAAAGCGGCATGGGTTCCACGGCGGCCCGAAAACACATGGGCAGTCTGATCGGCATCGTGCACCTGGATCGATTGGACAATCGGCTTATCCCAAGCGCGTACTGAAAGGGATGCGTATGGCCGGTCGTTACGGCAATGAAAGAAATACCGTTCGTAATCTTCGAATTCTGAAAATTTATCAAGACAGAAACATGCTGCTTGTCGAGGGAAGCATTCCGGGAGCCCGAAACGGCATTGTTGAAATCATTGGATAACGAGTAATCTTTGGGTGGAAACCGTGAAACTGGATGTCTATAAAACTGATGGATCGAAGACAGGTGAACAAGTCACCTTGCCCAGGCAAATATTCGACATTGAACCCAATGACCACGTGATTTGGCTGGCTGTTACAGCGGAGCATGCCAATCGTCGTCAGGGAACAGTATCAACCAAGAATCGGTCAGCGGTTCGGGGAGGGGGAAAAAAACCCTGGAGGCAAAAGGGTCGCGGAACGGCTCGCGCAGGATCCAGCCGGTCACCCCTTTGGCGGGGCGGAGGCCGAATATTCGGGCCGTCTCCGAGACACTATCATATGAAAATCAATAAAAAGGTTCAACAGCTGGCCAGAAAATCCGCTTACTGCTACAAGGCTCGAGAGGACCGAATCCGGCTGATTGAAGATTTTTCTTTTGACAAACCAAACACCAAAGAATTGGCCGGGATTCTGAAGAATTTAAAACTGGATCATATAAAAACGCTTTTATTGACAACGAATAATGAGCGGATGATCTGGCTGTCAGGTCGCAATATGGCGGCTTTCGCTGTTCGGGAAGCTTCCATGGTTTCGACGACTGATATCCTGAAATCCGATTATTTGTTGATTCAAAAAGAGGCTTTAACAAAGATCAATGAGGTTATGAAACCGTGAAAGCCAATCGAAAAGTCATTATACGCCCGCTGATGACCGAAAAGATCTCCAATCTGCAGGAATCGCAAAACAAAGTTGCTTTTATGGTCGATCGGGATGCCAACAAGATTGAGATTCGAAAAGTCGTGGAAGAAAAATTTGATGTCAAGGTCAAGAAAGTCGCTACTTCGAATATTAAGGGAAAACTGAAAAGGCTTGGACGGTTCGAAGGCCGACGTGCAGGCTGGAAAAAGGCTGTTGTTACGTTGCGGGAAGGTTTTACCATCGATTTCTTTGAAGGAAAGTAGGAATATATGCCGACGAAAAGTTTCAGACCGATTACGCCGTCACAGAGGCACAAAACGGTTTCCACATTTGAGGAAATTACCTGTGAGAAGCCTCAGAAGAGTCTTCTGCAGCCGATTCGTAAAAAGGCCGGACGCAACAACAAGGGGCAGATTACAGTCCGGCGCAGAGGAGGGGGGCATAAACGATTTTACCGAGTTATTGATTTCAAACGCGACAAGGACGGGATTCCGGCCCGTGTGGCCTCCATTGAGTACGATCCAAACCGTTCGGCACGAATTGCCTTGCTTTATTATGCCGACGGTGAAAAACGCTATATTCTGGCCCCTCAAGGGTGTAAAGTCGGTGATCAGCTTATGTCGGGCGAGGGAGCGGAAATCCAGGCGGGAAATGTTCTGCCCCTGTCGAAGATTCCATTGGGAACGGCGGTTCACAATATTGAAATGAAACCCGGAGCAGGAGGTCGAATGGTTAGAGGGGCCGGGGCTTCCGCACAGCTGATGGCCAGAGAGGGAGAATACGTGCAGGTTAAACTGCCTTCCGGCGAGGTCAGAGTGATTCGAGCCGTATGCCGGGCCACCATTGGTCAGGTGGGAAATCTCGATCATGTCAACATCTCCCTGGGCAAGGCGGGACGGTCCAGATGGCTGGGCCGCAGGCCCAAGGTTCGGGGAGTCGCCATGAATCCGGTGGACCACCCGATGGGCGGCGGTGAAGGAAAGTCTTCAGGCGGAAGACATCCTACAACACCCTGGGGAAAACCCACAAAGGGTTATAAGACACGGAAAAAGAAAAAACCATCCAGCAAGTATATTGTCAAACGAAGAAAATAGAGGTTGAGAGCATGGGGCGATCAATTAAAAAAGGGCCTTATCTAGACGACAAGTTGGTTAAAAAGATCACCGCGTTGAATCAAATGAACACCAAGAAGGTGATCAAGACATGGGCTCGAAGAAGTACAATACCACCGGAATTTGTCGGTCATACCATTGCCGTACACAACGGGAAAAAATTTATTCCGGTCTTTATTACCGAGAACATGGTCGGTCATAAACTGGGTGAATTTTCCGCCACCCGGACCTTCAGAGGCCATGGGGGGAAGAAGGCGGACCGAACTTCAAAAGTCTCTTAAAAAGTGAGTGAGGGATGGAAGCCAAAGCAATAGCCAGATACATACGTATGTCGCCTCGAAAAGTGCGTCAGGTTGTGGATATGGTAAGGGGGAAATCCGTTGAAGAGGCAATCAATCTTCTGCATTTTACCCCAAAAAGGGCGTCGGATCCGGTGGAAAAACTGCTGCGGTCTGCATTGGCCAACGCCATGAATCATGAAGATTCTTCAAAACTGGATCCCGAAGATCTTTATATCAAGGCAATTACTGTTGATCAGGGGCCGACCATGCGCCGATACAATCCCGGACCGATGGGGCGGGCCAGTATTATTCGAAAACGTTTTTGTCATATTTCTGTTGTCGTATCAGACAATGTGTAATGGACTACGCAGGAGGATTACTTGGGACAGAAGACAAATCCTATAGGTTTCAGGCTGGGTATCAATCAAACGTGGAAGTCGCTTTGGTTTGACGAAAAAGATTTCGCCAAAAAGCTTGATGAAGATCTCATGCTGCGAAATTACATCAACAAACGCCTGCCCAACGCAGGGATCTCCAAGGTGGAGATAAAACGGACTCCCAAGCGTATCACCCTGACCATACATACGGCGCGTCCGGGCATCGTTATTGGCAAAAAGGGAGCCGAAGTCGATAAATTGAAAGAGGAATTGCAGCGGGTAACGGCCCAGGAAGTTCAGGTCAATATTCATGAGATCAAACGGCCCGAGCTGGACGCCTATCTGGTGGCCGAAAATATCGTTCGTCAGCTGGAGTCAAAAATATCTTTCAGAAGGGCGATGAAAAGAGCGATTACCGCGACCATGCGGATGGGAGCGGAAGGGGTCAGGATTTGCTGTTCGGGTAGACTGGGTGGAGCCGAGATGGCTCGAAGGGAGCAGTATAAGGAAGGGCGGATTCCTTTGCACACCTTGCGTGCTGATATTGATTACGCCAGAGTCACGGCACGCACCACCTATGGCACAATCGGCGTGAAAGTCTGGATTTGCAAGGGTGAATCGTTGGGGGTTTGATTTGCTGATCAGACTTCCGGTTGATCCGAAGTGTTAAAATCGTTTTAAGCGATCTATGGAGTAATATTCAATGTTAATGCCGAAGAAAGTAAAGTGGAGAAAACAGCAGCGCGGCCGAATGAAAGGAAAGGCGCATCGGGGTTCGACTTTGTCCTTTGGAACTTATGGGTTGAAGGCTGTTGAGCCGGCATGGATAACCAGCCGGCAGATAGAAGCCGCTCGTGTGGCCATTACCCGATATGTAAAGCGCGGTGGAAAACTCTGGATACGAATTTTTCCGGACAAACCGGTTACTCAGAAACCGGCGGAAACCCGTATGGGAAAAGGCAAAGGAAGTCCTGAATATTGGGTGGCTGTTGTAAAACCCGGCCGAATTCTTTTTGAACTTGAGGGTGTTCCATTTGACACAGCCAAGGAAGCCATGCGTCTGGCATCGCATAAACTGGCTGTAAAAACCAAATTTATCGCTCACGAATCGGAGGTCGGCCATTCATGAAGAACGAAGAAATCAAGCAACTACCCCTTGCGGAGCTGAAAATAAAACTTCAGGATACTGAAGAAGAACTGGGGAATCTCCGGTTTCAGCTGGCTCTTCGCCAGCTTGACAATCCTCTGAGAGTGCGTTTATTGAGACGGGATATTGCCCGGTTGAAGACAGTAATCAGGGAACATGAATTGGGTATTCGGAAATCCAAGGCGGCCCAGGGGTAAGGAGCAGAAAATGGCTGAACGCAATAAAAGAAAAACCATGGTCGGTAAAGTTGTCAGTGATCGGATGGAAAAGTCGGCTGTTGTCATCGTCGAACGACGTTTCCGGCACGCGCTTTATAAAAAATATGTGACCAAAAGCACGAAGTATTTAATCCATGACGAGGAAAATGTTTGCCGTGTGGGTGACAGGGTCCGGATTATGGAAACAAGACCGTTAAGCCGCCGAAAAAAATGGCGGCTCGTTGAAGTGATGGAAAAAGCGAAATAAACAGGCTGGTGCGGAGAAAGAGTCAAGATGATTCAACAGGAAACCAAACTCAATGTGGCCGATAATACCGGAGCCAAAAAGGCTTTGTGTATCAAGGTCCTGGGAGGGTCTAAAAGACGGTACGGATCCGTTGGTGATATTATTATCGTCACCGTGAAAAGCGCGGTTCCCGGCGGCAGTGTGAAAAAAGGAGAGATCAGCAAGGCTGTTGTTGTCAGGACCAAAAAAGAGGTCGGGCGTCCTGACGGCAGCTATGTCCGTTTTGATGACAATGCCGTGGTTTTGATCAACGATCAAAATGAACCCAAGGGAACCCGTATTTTCGGACCGGTGGCCAGGGAGCTTCGCGAGAAACAATTCATGAAAATTGTTTCACTGGCACCGGAAGTGCTCTAACTCGTGCGGAGTGTTTCAATATGAAAATTATCAAGAACGATACAGTGCTGGTTGTTTCCGGTAATTACAAAGGAAAAAAGGGAAAAGTACTGAAAGTGTTTCCAAAAGAAAACAGGGTGATTGTTGAAGGGGTCAACTTTATCAAAAGGCATACCCGGCCTACTCAAAAGAACCAGCAGGGAGGCATTATTGAAAAGGAGGCTCCCATCCACATTTCCAATTTAATGGTGGTTTGTCCCAAATGCGATACTCCGACAAGGCTGGGGCGAAAAGTACTGGATGACGGCAAACGGATACGTACATGCCGGCGTTGTGGTGAAATGCTGGTGTCTTCAAATTAATCACTCAGGATAGGAGATTGATTCTCGATGGATAAAGGGAAAAAAGCATCGGCTCCCCGATTGCTTAAACGGTACAGGGAAGAGATCATCCCCCATATGATGAAACAATTCGGCTATAAAAATGTCATGGAGGTCCCTGCGATCACAAAGGTCAGCCTCAATATCGGAGTCGGGGAGGCGACGCAGGACGGAAAATTTCTGGATGGAGCCGTTCAGGATCTGAGTATTATCTCGGGCCAGAAAGCGGTTATCACCAAAGCCAGAAAATCGATTTCCAATTTTAAACTGCGCGAAGGGATGCCGATCGGCTGCCGGGCAACCCTTCGCAGGGAACGAATGTACGAATTTATCGATCGGCTCATGAATGTAACTATTCCAAGAATACGTGATTTTCGGGGCGTTGACGAGAAGGGTTTCGACGGGCATGGCAATTACACCCTGGGAATCCGTGAGCAGATTGTCTTTCCGGAGATCAATTACGATAAGGTCGTTAAGATCAGAGGATTGAATATTACTTTCGTCACAACGGCGGGGACGGATGAGGAATCTTATGAACTTCTCAAAGCTTTTGGCATGCCTTTCCGGAATAGGGAGAAGGGCATTCAATCGTGAGAAGATTTTTCATCAACTCGATTAACAGGGAGAAACACTATTGGCTAAGAAGGCTTTAATCGCGAAGCAGCAGCGGGAACCGAAATTCAAGGTTAGAAAATACAGCCGTTGCGGGCGCTGCGGACGGCCCCGCGGCTATTTGAGGAAATACAATCTTTGCCGTTTGTGTTTCAGGGAGCTGGCCCTTCAGGGAGAAATTCCCGGCGTTAAAAAGGCCAGCTGGTGAAAACAGGAACAAAGCAACTTATCATTTCGGGAGTTTAGTATGTCCATGACGGATCCCATTGCGGATTATTTAACAAGAATTCGTAACGCCGCAAGTGCCAGGCATAGCAAGGTCGATATTCCCTCTTCACGGCTGATTCGGGAGATGACGCGTATTCTTCAGGAAGAGGGCTATATCCAAAGTTTCACGATGATCGAAGATCAGCAGAGAAGTCAGGATCTGATTCGAATTTATCTGAAATATGATGAAAACCGCAAGTGTGCCATTACCGGATTAAAGAGAATCAGCCGGCCGAGTTTAAGGCGTTACGCCGGGGCCGACGAGCTTCCCCGGGTGTTGAATGGCCTGGGCATTGCGATCGTTTCGACTCCAAAAGGTGTCCTGACGGAGAAAAAAGCAAGAATGGCCAATGTCGGCGGAGAATTGCTTTGTCATATCTGGTGAGACCTTGAGCAAGAAGGAGTGATCTTTGTCTAGAGTTGGAAAAATGCCGATACTCATTCCCGCGGGCCTCGAAGTGATTCGGGAAGGAGATAAAATGATGGTTAAAGGCCCGAAAGGTGTGCTGGAAGAAAAAATTCATCCAGACATGAAAACGACGATTGAAGAGGGCGTCATTCGTGTTGAACGGCCCAGCGACAATCGATTCCATCGTTCACTGCACGGCTTAACCCGAACCTTGATCCAAAATATGATTGTCGGTTTAACCGATGGATTCCAAAAACAGCTGGAGATCGTGGGAGTCGGATACAGAGCCGAATTAAAGGGCAATGTAGTGGCTTTTTATCTGGGTTATTCGCATCCGATTTATCTGGTCCCGCCGGAGGGAATTTCCATCGAAGTCCCGGCTCCGACGCAAGTTGTGGTCCGCGGTATCCAGAAAGCCCTGGTCGGACAGGTGGCCGCAAAGATTCGATCTTTCCGGCCGCCGGAACCCTATAAAGGCAAAGGAATTCGCTATCAGAATGAGTATGTGCGCCGTAAAGCCGGGAAAGCCACGGTATAACCGTTTATCAGGTATCCACTAATGAGCAGGATTGAATAGTCATGAGAAGAAACAGTTCAAATCGGGTTAAAAGACGGATGAGGCTGAAACAGCATATTCGTAAAAAGGTCTTTGGAACACCGGAAAGACCCAGACTGACTGTGTATAGAAGTCTCAATTCTATATATGCTCAATTAATCGATGACACCAGTCATCGAACGATCCTCTCGGTTTCAAGTCTGTCCAAAACGTTGAAACCCGAACTGGAAAAAGCCAATGGAAAGATTGAAGCCGCGAAGATCGTAGGCCGGGCGATCGGTGAAGAAGCCAAAAAGAAAAATATACAGGCAGTCGTTTTTGACCGAAACGGATATCTTTATCATGGGCGGGTTCGCGCCCTGGCAGAAGCGGTTCGTGAAACGGGAATCAAAGTTTAGGTTTCGGGAACATTGAAAAAATATGGAGAAGATTTTGGAAAAGATCAATTCCAGTGAATTGGAGCTGAAGGAACGGGTCGTCCATATTAATCGAGTCGCTAAAGTCGTCAAGGGCGGCCGGCGTTTCAGTTTTAATGCCATTGTCGTTGTCGGTGATTCGAATGGACATGTCGGAATCGGGATGGGAAAGGCGCGGGAACTGACCAGCGCCATCTCCAAAGGATCAGAAACAGCGAAAAAGAATCTTGTACGTATTCCGGTTCTCAAAGGGACGATTCCCCATACGATCATTGGGAAATATGGCGCGGGTCGGGTTTTATTGAAGCCGGCATCTCCGGGAACCGGTGTGATTGCCGGAGGCGCTGTCCGCGCGGTGATGGACGCCGCAGGCATACAGAACATTCTCGCCAAGTCTCTGGGATCGGCCAACCCCCACAATATGGTGAAAGCGACAATGGTGGGGCTATTACAGTTAAGGGATGCGGTCATGGTTTCCCGTGACCGTGGAAAATCGGTGCATGAATTGTTTGAGTAGATTGATTTTGTTTTTCAAATACTCGGATTGTGGGGCAAGAGATGGTTAAATTAAAAATTACACAGGTTCGAAGCACTATTAAAAGAAACAAGAAGCAGAAGCTTACGATCAAAGCGCTTGGTTTGCGGCGCTTGCATCATACGGTCGTGCATCCTGACAATCCACAGATTCGCGGCATGATCAGCCAGGTGAAACATCAGGTTCTTGTGGAAGAGATTAATCAATGAATGGATTCATGAGGATGTTATGAAATTAAATGAGTTGAAACATGCCAAAGGAGCCAAGAAATCCGGAAAACGGCTGGGCCGAGGACCTGGAACCGGAACCGGAAAGACCGCGGGTAAAGGGCATAAAGGACAAAAGGCGCGAAGCGGAGCAAAACATCGTCCCTGGTTTGAGGGAGGCCAAATGCCTCTGCAGCGGCGGGTTCCCAAACGGGGATTTTTCAACCGGTTTCGAAAAGAGTATCAAATTGTCAATATTGGTGAGTTGGAAGGGCTGAAAAACAGTTCAATCACACCCGATGATCTGGTAAAAGCCCGTGTCATTCGTAACACCCGGGTGCCTTTGAAAATATTGGGTGGAGGAGACATTCAAAGGCCCATCGAAGTTCATGCCCATGCTTTCAGCAAACAGGCCAGGGAAAAGCTTGAGGCAGCAGGGGGAAAGGCGATTCAGCTATGATTAAAAGCTTCCAGAGCATTTTCAAGATTCCGGATCTCAAACACCGGGTTTATTTCACATTGGGTATCATGGTGATCTATCGTTTGGGTTGCCACGTTCCCATGCCAGGCATCAACGCATCGGCGCTGACCGAGTGGTTTGCTGCCAGCAGAAACACTCTCTTCGGCCTGTATGATATTTTTGCCGGGGGTGCGTTCAGCAGAGCGGCTGTTTTTGGACTGGGCATTATGCCGTATATTTCTGCGTCCATTATGATTCAGCTTTTGGGCGCTGTGGTACCCTATTTCCAGCGGCTGCAGAAGGAAGGAGAAGAGGGCCGCAAAAAAATGAATCAGATTACCCGTTACGGAGCGGTCTGTTTGGCTGCCGCCCAGGGTTTCGGAGCCTCGATATTTCTTGAAAGTCTGACTGCTCCTCAGACGGGCATGGCCGTTGTTCCTTCTCCGGGGCTTGGTTTTCGTCTTTTGGTCATGATCACGCTGAGTGCGGGCACCATACTCATCATGTGGATGGGAGAGCAGATCACCGAGAGGGGAATCGGCAACGGGATTTCATTGATCATTTTTATCGGTATTATCGGGCGGTTTCCGACAGCGATATTGGAAGAGGTGCAGCAGCTGCTGCATGGCAATCGGGCACCCATAATGGAGTTGTTTATTTTCGGCGTTCTGCTGCTGATTATTGCGGCCGTGGTGATGGTCACAGAAGGCACCAGAAAGATCCCGGTTCAATACGCAAAGCGGGTTATCGGCCGCAAGGTGTATGGAGGACAGGCCACCTACATTCCCATCCGTGTATCGGGCTTTGGCGTGATGGCGATCATTTTCGCACAGGCGATGATGTTTCTGCCTCAAACCATACGTCAATTTTTTCCAAACAGTGAATTTGTGGCCAATGTGCTCAGCTATTTTGATCTGAGCTCTCCGATTTACTGGGTGTTTTTTGGATTGCTGATTTTGTTTTTTACATATTTCTATGCCGCTATTGCGTTCAATCCTGTGGATGTCGCTGAAAACATGCAGAAACACGGGGGGTTTATACCCGGAGTGCGGCCCGGAAAAAAAACAGCGGAATATATCGATCACGTGCTTTCACGAATTATGCTTCCCGCTGCTTTGTTTTTTGCGCTGATTGCCATCGCACCCTTTTTTGTATCGAAGTACATGAACGTCAGCGATTCATTCTCACAGTTCTTTGGCGGGACCAGTTTATTGATTATGGTTGGAGTCGCTCTTGATACGCTTCAGCAGATCGAATCCCATCTGTTGATGAGACATTATGACGGCTTCATGAAGACCGGCAAGATAAGGGGACGACGCTCCTTTTAAAGAGAGGAATGCGTCCGTGAAAAAAAAACGCCTTGTTCTTTTGGGAGCCCCGGGTGTCGGGAAGGGGACCCAGGCCAAGGAATTGGAAAAACATCTTTCTCTCACGCATATTTCATCGGGCGATATGCTGAGAGAAGCGGTGCGGTCGCAAAGCCGGCTGGGTCTTCGTGTTCAGGAATATCTGATAAAAGGAGATCTCGTTCCGGATGAACTGATGATGTCGCTGGTGGCAGAGAGGCTGAAAACGAAAGAATGTGCCGGCGGGTTTGTATTAGACGGCTATCCGCGGACAGTGAATCAGGCCCGCGCACTGGATGAAATTTTAATCAAAAGAAATCTTCGGCTGACCGACGTCGTATTGCTGGAGATATCACGTAGAGAGGTTATAAGGCGTTTATCCATGCGATATACCTGTGACGCCTGCGGAAAAATCATCAAGTCAGAGGAGAACGAAGAAGGTCAAAAATGTCCCAATTGCGGGAATCGGTTGAAGCGGCGATCTGATGATGAGCCGCAAACCATCGAACACAGGCTGGATGTTTATGAAGAGTTAACCAGGCCACTGATCGAATTTTATCAAGAGACAGGAATTATGCATCAAGTCAATGGTATGGGAACGGTTCGACAGGTCTTTCAACGAATTCTGACGGCATTGAATCTCAAAAAACCAGAAACATGATTCCTGTTAAAAATGAAGATGAGATTGAAAAGATCAAGAAGAGCGCTCATTTGTTGAGCCGAGCTTTTCGAAGTGTGGAAAGTGTTCTGGAGGCATTTGTAACCACCCGATATTTGGATGAGGTCGCTGAAGAAACCATTCGATCAGGCGGCGGAATCCCCGCGTTCAAGGGTTACATGGGATTTCCCGGCAGCATTTGTGCTTCCATCGATTCTACGGTGGTGCACGGCATTCCGGGAAGCAGACGGCTGCAAAATGGTGAAATCATCGCCATTGATATCGGTGTTCTTTTTCAGGGATACTATTCGGATGCGGCCAAAACCTATGCGATTGGTGATGTGTCCAAAGAAAAGAAGGTCCTGATGGAAGTAACCCGAACCGCGCTGCATCGGGGAATTAAAAAAGCCAGAGAGGGAAATCATTTGTCGGACATTTCGCATGCCGTGCAAACTCATGTAGAATCGAATTCTTTCTCGGTCATCAGAGAGTTTGTCGGGCATGGAATTGGTCAAGCCCTTCATGAAGAACCTCAGATTCCCAATTTCGGGAATCCTCACTGCGGGCCCAAATTGAAAGCAGGAATGGTTTTGGCCATTGAACCTATGGTCAGCATGGGGAATTGTGCGGTGGTATTCGATGAGGACGGCTGGACAGTCAAAACAATGGACGGGTCGCCTTCGGCACATTTTGAGCATACGGTTCTGATCACCAGCGGGAAACCGGATATACTAACGATAGAGATCGAAGATCGATCTTGATTGCAGGAGAAGCACATGGCAAAAGAACCTCCGATAAAAGTTGATGGAACCATTTTGGAAACGCTGCCGAATGCCACATTCAGGGTCGAGCTGGAAAGCGGCCACAAGGTTCTTGCCCATGTGTCCGGGAAAATGCGCATGCATTTTATCAAGATTCTTCCCGGAGATAAAGTAACCATCGAGTTGTCTCCCTATGATTTGACACGGGGACGCATC
Source organism: bacterium (assembly GCA_011388275.1). GTDB lineage: Bacteria > Zhuqueibacterota > QNDG01 > QNDG01 > DSAB01 > DSAB01. Next base: position 12,360 of record DSAB01000114.1, read on the forward strand.
GTTTATCGATATAAATAAATGAGGATCTTTTATGAAAGTCCGGTCTTCGGTAAAAAAAATCTGTGCGAAATGCAAGATTATCAAGCGGCGGGGGGTTATTCGCGTAATCTGTACAAACCCGCGGCATAAACAGAAACAAGGATAAAACGATCAACCAATAAGATGAAAGAGGAGTTAAAGTGGCTCGAATAGCAGGCGTTGATCTTCCCAGAGACAAACGGATTGAGGCAGCCTTAACCTATATTTATGGGCTGGGGTTTGCCTCATCCAGGAAAATACTGAAGGAAGCACAGGTCGATCCCGATACGCGGGTAAAAGATCTTTCAGACAGCGATGTGGCAAAAATCCGATCCGTTATTGATGCCAATTTCAAGGTAGAGGGATCACTCCGTACGGAACTGACCATGAATATCAAGCGGCTTATGGATATCGGCTGTTATCGTGGGTTGCGTCATCGAAGGGGTTTACCCGTTCGCGGACAACGCACACGAACCAACGCCAGAACCCGAAAGGGAAAGAAAAGAACGGTTTCGGGAAAACGGAAGAAATAAAATAGTAGTATCGGTTACAGTCAGCGGACAAGGAGGATGACTTGGCAGCACCCAAAAAAGTCAGGAAAAAGAAAAGAGAAAAAGTTGAAGCTGAAGGTCAGGCCCATATCAAAGCAACGTTTAACAATACGATCATCTCTTTAACGGACAACTATGGAAATCTGATCTCATGGGCCACGGCAGGCAGAATCGGTTTCAAGGGGGCGAGAAAAAACACGCCCTTTGCGGCTCAGCTGGCGGCCAAATCGGCTGCCAAAGAAGCAATGGATCTGGGCCTGAAAAGGGTCAGTATAGAGGTCAAAGGACCCGGATCGGGTCGGGAAGCGGCCATTCGAGCCCTTCAGGCGGCAGGGCTGGAAGTGATGGCCATCAAGGATGTTACGCCTATTCCCCACAATGGGTGTCGACCGCCCAAGCGGCGCAGAGTATAAAAATAACAATGAGGAATGCTTCATGGCAAGATATAGAAACGCAGCATGTAAAATTTGCAGACGTGAAGGAGAAAAACTCTTTCTCAAAGGGGAAAGATGCGATTCGTCAAAGTGCGCTATCGAAAAAAGGGCTTATCCACCGGGGCAGCACGGGAAAACACGACGAATAAAAAAACTTTCGGATTACGGAATTCAGCTGAGAGAGAAGCAGAAAATCAAGCGTTATTATGGGCTGCTGGAGACGCAGTTTCGCAATGTTTTCTACAAGGCGAACCGTAAGAAGGGTATCACGAGTGAAAATATGCTGAAAATGCTCGAAAGCAGACTGGACAATGTTGTTTTCCGTATGGGTTTCGCGTCTTCAAGATCGGCCGCCCGTCAGCTTATCAGGCACAGACACTTTTTGGTCAATGATAAACTGGTTGATATTCCATCCTATGTGCTGAAACCCAATGATGTAATCAAAGTTCGGGAAAAAAGCCGCAAGCTGGATGCAATTCACAGTTCAATCAGACACATCAGGGAAGGGGGCCAATACCCATGGCTTGAATTGGATAAGGCCAATTTACAGGGAATATTTATGGAAGAGCCAAACATCAATGATATCCCTGTACCGTTTAATGCAAACTTGGTGGTCGAGCTTTATTCCAAATAATTCAGAATCAGCATTGGGGAAATTTGAATGAATCGAATGACCTTACAAATGCCGGAAGGCATTGAGCGTGATGAAGCCACTTATTCCAATACTCAGGGGATATTTATCATCCAGCCCCTGGAAAGAGGCTTCGGAGTCACATTGGGAAACGCATTGAGACGTGTCTTGCTTTCCTCTCTGCAGGGAGCGGCTATCACTCAGATGCGGATCAGCGGTGTGTTGCATGAGTTTACGACCATTCCGGGAGTGGTTGAAGACGTATCTGAAATCGTTCTCAATCTCAAACAGGTGCGGCTTAAGCTGCTGAACAAACGACCGGATCGCGTCGTGCTGAAATGTAAAGGCGAAGGTATTCTTACGGCCGGAGATATACAGGCTGCCTCGGCTGATTTGGAGATATTGAATCCTGATCATCATGTGGCGACGCTGAATAAAGACGCGGATTTTGAGATGGAGCTGCGCATTGGACGGGGACGAGGATATCAGCCGGCAGAGGAGAATAAATTACCGGATCAACCGATCGGCACGATTCCGTTGGATGCGGTTTTTAATCCTATTCGACGTGTCAACTTCAAGGTGGAAAATACTCGTGTTGGATACAAAACAGATTATGAACGGTTGATTCTGGAAGTTGAAACCGATGGCAGTGTCACGCCGGATGACGCGTTGACTTTTGCGGGAAAAATTCTTAAAGATCATATTGAGCTGTTTATCGGATTTGATGTGGAGAGCGAGGAAGAGGAAGAGGTGTCACAGATTGATGAAGATGCTCTTCGAATTCGAAAACTTCTCAAGATGAGTGTCGAAGAACTCGAACTGTCTGTACGGTCTCATAATTGTTTAAAAGCCGCTGATATTCAGTCCATCGGCGATCTGGTTCGGCGGGACGAATCGGAAATGCTTAAATTCCGAAATTTCGGGAGAAAATCACTCCAGGAACTCTCAAAAATCCTGGAAGAGAAGGGATTGTATTTTGGTATGGACGTTGACAAGTATTTAAAAGGTGAATCCTGATTGAATCCTGAAAGAACACGAGGAGAATTAATTTCATGAGACATCGGAACTCAGTAAAGAAACTGGGTCGCACAGCCGCTCACCGTAAAGCGATGTTAGCCAATTTGTCAGGCGCTCTCTTCGAGAGAAAACATATTATGACTACTGAGGCCAAGGCCAAAGAGACACGACGCTTTTCTGAACGCCTGATCACCATGGCAAGGAAAGATACGATTCATGCCCGGCGCACGGCTCTGGCCAAGTTGCGTCATAAACGAATTGTAAAGATCCTTTTTGATGAGATTGCACCGGAATACAGAGATCGTCCGGGTGGGTATACACGAGTTATCAAGCTGGGACAGAGAGCCGGTGACGGTTCTCGCATGGCCATTCTTGAGCTGGTGGGGTTTGAGGCGGCCAGCAAGAAGAAAAAAGCCAAGGACAAGGAAAAAGAGGCGGCATCGGAACAGAAAAAGAAGAAGAAAACCAGGGAGAAGGAACAACCGGCCGCCGAGACCGATTCCGGGAAAAAACAAGACGCCGGCATCGCTGTCGCAAGCGGGCCGGGCAAGGAAGAATCCAAAAAGACGGGTTCAGAAAAAAAGAAGAAAGAGTTGAAAAAATCCAGGAAAGCCGAAGAGAAAGAGACCGAGTCAAAAGAAACGACAAAAACCAGAAAGAAAAAATTCGGGAAATAGATTTCTACCCAAAATAGACTTATTCCATCGCTAACCAGAAAGGGCGGTTCTTATTCAGGACCGCTTTTTTTTGAATACTTCACGAATGCGGTATTTTTTTGAGGGAATTTCCAGAAGGATCCCCGAACTGTTGAAGAAAAAAAGATCTCCTACGGACAGGCCGATACTCTGACGAAGCGGCTTCCAGTTTTCCTGATACGCTTCGGAGTTTACATTGGTCCCGTTTTCATCTTTCGTAATCACCCGGACACGCTCAGGGTGACTGCGGTTAATCATGAATGGGCTGTGGGTTGTATAGATCAATTGATTCTTGACGGAGATGTTTTCCAGCAGATTGGTCAGGTCTTTCTGTCCTGAAGGATGAAGATGCACGCCCGGTTCATCAAGAAGAAACAGATAGGAGTTGGAGTCTGATTCACTGATTGTGGCGATGAAATTGATATAAAAAGAAAGATACCAGAGAAAGCCGGGCGAACGGGTCTTGGGCGTATCATAGACCGTAGTGGCATCGCTGAAATCCAGATACATCAACCGTCCGTTAACCCGGAGTTTAATTTCAAGCGTTGGCTCCTGAGACCAGACTTCCTGAATGCGACGCGTAATTTCACGACTGGCCTCTTCGGCCGCTCTTCTGCCTCGAGTGGAATCTTCGAAAATCAGACCCGGTTCCTGTATGCCTCCGATTTTTAAAAGGTTGAGCTCCGTCAGCACGTCACTGTTTGCCTTGGTCAGGGAATCAATATCAATTTGATCTTTGACCACATTAATTTTATCGAAGTATAATATTTGCGGAAGATTTTTCAAAATCGGTTTCATGTTTTCGATGGCAATGAATTTATCATTGAGTTGTATTCTGTAATCTTTGGCATCGGGTCCCATGCGCCACAGTGTAAATGACTCCGCATTGCGAAGTGCTTCGTGGATTTTACCCAGAACAGCCTGTTCTTTGCGATTGATTTGATCAAGTTCCAAACCGATTTGAGGAGGTTTCCCTTCCGCGTAGGAACCGGAGAATTGACAGGTCTGTTCCAAATTCAGAGGTTGATCGGAATTAATCGATTCTATGGCTTTTAATATGTTCGTTTTTCCTGATTCATTGGGACCGATCAGCACGGTTATTTTCGGATCGAGTGGAAGGGTAAGTGATTGAACCGATTTAAAGGCCTTTATTCGAATGTTTGACAGAACCATGATGCCTCCCGGTATGGAATAGAAGAAAAAATACGCGATTTTAAGTAAAAATGCAAGCGAAAAGTCGGAATAGTATCGGACAGGAAGGCGAATCAAGACCGGTTCCTGAAAATTCAGGAACCGGTCCGAAACTCATGATTTAATAAGTGACTTCAAAAATCAGGCGAATTTCGCGCCCTGGAGAGGGATAACCCTTCAGGCCGTAATAGCGTTGGTCGGTGAGATTCAATCCCTGAACACCGAACTTCATTACCAGGGTGTTGAGGGGGAATGTGCAGTCAAGCCGGGCGTTCCATATTCCGTACGATGAAAGGCTCTCACTGTTTTCAGCATTGGCATAACGTTTCGAAAGCCACAAATAATGGACATTCAAATCGAAGGGCTGAACAGTCAGGCCCGCGCGGAGTTGCCATTTTTGATCAGGACGGTAGATGAGCCTGTTGCCTTTGTTTTCTGATTCAAATGTTTGATCCAGAGCCTTCATATTGGCATGGGAAAGCTCGGCATAGGCTCTGTCTTTGGGCGAATGGTAGGAAAGGCTAATCTCGCGTCCGGAGATGCTGGCCCGGCCGATATTCAGCGGGGAGTAAATCCAGGGCTCTACTTCACTCCAGAGAATCAAATCCTCAATGGAGTTGGAAAAAAAGGAAGTGTTGAATCGAAAATATCCGGAATGGTTATACTCAAGAATCAGAGCGACATCCGAATGAGTGCCTGTCTCGGGTTGTAAATCGGGATTTCCGTAGGCAAAACCGTCGTCGGGCCAATACAGATCATTGAATGAAGGCGCCCGAAAAGAACGGCTCCAACTGGCCCTGATTTTCCATCGAAGCATGGAACCGGATTCTATCATCCAGCCCAGTTTGGGGCACGCCTGACTCGATATGTCATTGTACCGGTCCCATCGGACGGCTGGCGACCAGGTCATGATCAGGCCGGACAATAAAAAGGAGTGTCGCCATTCCAGATGGGAGAAGAGACTGGTAATGAGACGATCGTGTTCTCCCAGGTCTGTGCTTTCCAGACGGTCATCTCTGTACTCTCCGCCTGCGAAGACATGAATATTTTTCAGAGGTGTCCAGAGAATTTGCGGACGGAATCCCTGCATGCGGTTCTCGTGACGGCTGTCAATCGGTATCCATCCTCCCGGGTTGGTATATTTTTGAACGCCGTTTTGGGTGAAGGCATTCATTTTAAACTGGAATTGATTGAAATGATAACTCCATTCCAGATCCGTGAGGGATAAATCGTCGGATTGAAAGGCCAGTGGGGATGGATAGACCAGTGATCCCGGTGAGCCGCGGCGGGAATGCAGGCGATGATGCGTTGTCTTCAGGCGCATTCGGGACGTCAGATTCCAAACGGTTTTGATAAAGTAATTGTCCGCCTTGTAATCATTATTGGATCGAATGGAGTCGGCCCCGGATACGGGATCTGCATACAGAAATGCGCCGTCACTGTTCATGTGATTGTAGCCGAAGAACAGACGCAGAGGACCGATTCGATGCGATCCGGAGAAATCCAGGCCCTGAGTGGACAGGACGGGATCCTTGATAAAAAAAGTTCCGCCGGTGCTGCGGAGACAATATTGATATCCCTTTTGAGGAATCGATTCATGAGACACGAAGTGTATGGCGCCGCCGATGGCATCTGAACCGTAAAAGGCCGAATGTCCTCCCCTGACAATTTCGATCCTCTCGAAAAAGGATGCGGGCAGAATGCCGAGGTCCACCGAAGCTTTCTGGGAATTGTTCAGACGCATGCCGTCTAAAAGTATCAGAGTGTGGCCGTCATTGGTTCCGCGGATCGAAGTCGTCTGGATGCCCGCCCATCCGCCGTAGGTTTTTATGTCGAGCGCTTCGGCCTCAGAGAGGATCTCTCCTCCTGTTGATCCGATCAGCCGTTTCCTGTTTGTCCCGGAAAAAACCTGAGATTCGACGGTGACCCGGTCTTGAAGGCGATGAGTTTGCGTGGCGGTTACGATGACCGGAGCCATGCGTATGGGCCCGGGCTCCATTTGAAAATCTATTTGTCTGGAATCCAACGTATCCACATAAATCTGCTTCTTTTGAGAATGAAAACCGATCACCGTGACATTGACATCCCAGATGCCCGGTGCAATACGGAGATGAAAATAACCGCCCTCGGATGTGGCCGTGCCCAGATCGGTCCCCTGAATGGAGACATTGGCATCGGGTATGGGCTGACCCGAATGAAGATTGGTAACGATTCCCCACAGGGTCGCTGTCCTGGCATTCCCTGTTTCGTGCGGATCGGCTGAAACGTGACTGATGTAAATAAAAAAGAGGGCGAGAGAAAAAATGGTTTTCATGATGAC
>DSAB01000069.1 GCA_011388275.1 bacterium
ATCCGCCTAAGGCGGATTGCTCTGCCAGTTGAGCTATGGGCGCATGTTAATGAACGAGTAATTCGTGAGGGTGCAGGGAATCGAACCCTGGACCCACGGCTTAAAAGGCCGTTGCTCTACCGGCTGAGCTACACCCTCAACAGGACAATTAAGATAACAAAATTTCTCTGTGATGTCAACCTTGAATTAAAAATCTATCGATTTCTACCGATTTTATTCGACCCAAATCGTCGCTTTACGGGAAGGCCCTACAGAGACCAACCCGATAGTTGCTCCTGTCAGTTCCTCGATCCGTTTCAGATACCGCCGGGCCGGATGCGGCAGCTGATTCCACTTCGTGATACCAAGCAAGGACCGTTTCCATCCAGGCAGGATCTCATAGACCGGCTCGACATCAGGCAAGAGGTTGACATCCGCGGGAAACCGTGTGACCTCTCTGCCATGAATGCGATAAGCGATGCAGACGGGAATCTCATCCAGATCATCGAGCACATCCATCTTGGTTACGGCCAGAGAATCGATTCCATTGAGCATTACCGAATATCGGGCCACAAGCGCGTCAAACCAGCCGCATCGACGCGGTCTGCCGGTTGTGGCTCCATATTCTTCTCCGGTTTTTCTCAAGCGCTCGCCGGTATCATCAATTAATTCCGTGGGGAAAGGTCCGTTACCGACTCTTGTTGTATAGGCCTTGACCACACCCACCACCTGGTTCAGCTTGCGAATACCAAAGCCCAGGCCGGTCGCCATGCCGCCCAGTGTCGTGTTGGATGAAGTGACAAAAGGATACGTACCAAAATCAATATCCAGAAGCGTTCCCTGGGCGCTCTCAATGAGTATGTTCTTTCCCGACTGGAGAGACTGATGCAAAAACCAGGTCGTGTCATCCACGCATGGCCCGATTCGGTCACGAAACGATTGGAGGGCATTGAGGATGGATTGTTCCGAGACTTCATTTTGTTGATACACGGATTTGAACCAGCGGTTTTTTATGACCGTATTCTCGCGGACACGGGTTTTCAGTATTCGCTCATGGAATAAATCGCCGACCCGGATTCCCACTCTGGATGCCTTGTCCGCATAAGCCGGTCCGATTCCCCGGCCTGTTGTGCCGATTCGTTCGTCTCCGGCCGATTCCTCACAGCACTTTTCCAGTTGCTGGTGGTAATCAAGGATCAGATGCGCTCCGGGGCTGATATGCAGGCGGGAGAGAACCTCCAGACCCTTCTTTTCCAGAACAGCGACCTCTTTGAGAAACGAATCAGGATGAATAACCATTCCGTTTCCCAGGACACAATGGATATGCGGTCTCAGAATACCGGTTGGAATTAAATGTAAAATGAATTTGTCGCCGTCAAATTCCACCGTGTGGCCGGCATTGGCCCCACCTTGATATCGTGCCACAATATCGACGTTTTCTCCCAGCAGATCGACCACTTTCCCCTTTCCCTCATCCCCCCACTGAGTCCCCAAAACGGCTCTCAGGGGAACCGGTGCGCTAAGCAAAGCTGGCAATGGCTTCTTCCTCATTCTCGAATATTTCGAAAACACAATCCAGTTTGGTGATTCGCAGCAGTTCCCTGAGCTTTTTCTCCAATTTTAAAAGCTTCAGTTCTCCGCCTTTGTTTCGCACGGTTGTGAGTCCGCCGATAAGAATTCCCAGCCCGGTACTGTTTATATAACTCACCTGGGACATATTCACGATAATCCGCTTTTTCCCCTGATCGATCAGCACCCGGAACTGATCGGCCAGTCGGGCCGCATCGGGACCGCCGATCATATCTCCCTCCAGAGTAATGATGACCACGGAACCGCTCTCTTCTGTCTTGATTCTCATGTCCCACCCCTGTGTTCAATAATACCAGGCTATACGCCTTATTTCTTCTTCCTGGCCATGCGCAATTTCTGCTTGCCGCCATGGCGCAGCTGCCACTCTAAAATCAGCGGACTGGCCACAAAAATCGATGAATAGGTTCCGACAACAACACCGATCAACATGGTGAACGCAAATCCCTTGATCACTTCACCGCCCAGCAGAAACAAGGTCAGAACAACAACAAAGGTAGTCAATGAAGTAATAACGGTCCTGCTGAGCACCTGGTTAATGCTGTGATTGATAATGGTACTCAGGTCATCATTGCGCATGGTTTTCAGATCTTCCCGAATCCGGTCATAAACCACAATCGTATCATTCAGCGAGTATCCGACAATGGTCAGGAATGCGGCAATCTCCTTTAACGAGAGCTCATAATTCAGTATTCCGAAAATACCGAGTGTGATGAGAACATCATGAAACAGGGCGATGATGGCACCGACTGCGAAAATGAATTCGAAACGCCAGCCCACATAGATCAGAATGAGAATCAGCGAAATAAGCACGGCAATGATCATGGATTTTCGCAGCTCCCCCCCGATCTTGGGACCGACCGTATCGACTTTTCTGACTTCATAATCGACGTCTTTCAAGGTTTCCGTAATGGTCTGTTCAACACGATCGACCATTTCCGACGCGCTGACATCTTTTTGCTGTTCAACATATATGATGAATTCTCCCGCAGATCCAAAACCTTTGATTTCGCTGGCGCCCAAGCCGATGGCATTCATGGCCTCACGGATTTGCTGTGTGGTAACCGGTTCGTCAAACCTCAAAACAATGGAAGTGCCGCCCTTAAAATCGATTCCATAATTGGGACCTCCCCGGATCACGAGAAAACCGAGGCCGACAACAAGCACAGAAACGGAAATCAGATAGGCAATTCTTCGCTTTCCAATAAAGTCGATGCGGGGTGTCTGGAAAAATTGCATTTGGGTTCCTTCCTTTATTCAATCGGTCAATGGCGATCGTTACGCCGAATCAGATACTCAATCGTTTCAATGTTCTGCGGCTCGTAATCTGGCCGAATATATAGCGTGTGACGACCAGTGCGGTAAACATACTCACGAGAATGCCGATGGATAAAGTCACGGCGAAACCGCGTATCGGACCGGTTCCGAATTGATATAGAACCAGGGCGGTCAGCAAAGTGGTCACATTGGCGTCCAAAATCGTGCGAAATGCCCTGGAGTATCCAGCATCAATAGAGGCCCTGACAGTCTTGCCGGTTGACAGTTCCTCCCGGATACGTTCAAAAACCAGCACATTGGCATCAACGGCCATACCGATTGTCAGAACGATTCCCGCGATGCCCGGTAGTGTCAGAGTGAATTGAAATTGTGCCAGAACCGCCATCAGTATAATCAGGTTTAAGAGCAGAGCAATGTCGGCGACAATACCGGACAACCGGTAGTAAATAACCATAAAAATAATGACAATCGTCAGACCAATAATCGCCGACCACGTTCCCCTGGTAATACTGTCTTTACCCAGGGAGGGACCCACGGTGCGTTCTTCGATGAAATCAACCGGTGCGGGAAGCGCTCCTGCTTTCAGTACGATGGAGAGCATCCTGGCCTCTTCCATATCGCGGATGCCGGTTATTCGGCTGCGTCCGTCCGGAATGCGCACCTGAATTCTCGGTGCCGAAACCACACGGTTATCCAGAATAATACCCAACCTTTTATCGATATTGGCACCCGAAACCCTTGAAAAAATTCTCGCTCCGCTGCGATTCAGGGTAAAATGAACTTCCGGCTGTCCGGCGGTCTGTGCATCGGATCCGATAGTTACACGCGCATCGGTTAAATAAGTCCCGGTCAATTCAACATCTTTCTTGACTAAAAACAATTCGCGGTAACTTCGGTCGGCCACTGTAAAGGGTTCAGACGCCCATAACAGTTCTGCGTCCGCAGGAATCACCTTTTTAACGGAAGGCATCTCCAGGATGCGGTTTACGGCAACTACATTTTCTACCGGCACGGACACCTCATGCCCATATCGCCGCATATCGCGAAGCAATGCAAAAAACGGATTCTCCTGGAACATGCGTTCATCCACGACCAGACCGGTGTCCGTATCATTGATTTGAGCCTGTTCGGCATACTGCTCCGCCTCGCCGAACAATTCACTCACGCTGACGACCTTATCCTGGCTTTCTTTTTGCTCCGCTTCGTCATCTTTCTCTTCAGTCTCTTCATCCGTGGTAGACACTATTTCATCAAAGGCTTTTCCCTGCCGCTCCATGGTCAGGGCTTTGTCGATCTTTTCCAGGGTGGATGAAAAAACATCCGATTCTTTAAGGAGTTTGAACTCAAGAAGCGCCGTCCTCCCAATCAGCTCTTTGGCACGGTCGGGATCCGAGACACCGGGAAGCTGAACAAGAATTCGCCTTCCTCCCACTTTCTGTATGGAAGGCTCAGATACGCCGAACTGATCAACGCGGTTCGACAGAATACGCAACGAACGGTCAACGGCTTCTCTGGATTCATCCTGTAAATAATTCATAACTTTTCTTTCCGAATCCCCCGGATCACCCCAGTACGTATTCAGGCTGATGTTGCGTTTCTGAAAATTCCTGCTTAAGAGATCCAGAAACCCCTCTGTGCTCACGTTCATCTCTTCCCGGGTTTCTTCGAGTATCTCTTCCAGTTGGCTGTCTCTGTAACGGGCCAATTGATCCAGCAGGCGTGGAAGATCAACTTCCAGAGTCAGATACATGCCTCCTTGCAAATCAAGGCCCAGAGCGATCGCCCGGTTCAACAGCGGCACCAGTTTCCCTTCGTTCTCGAGCTGTTCCCGTGTTTCCGGTGCCATGGTCATTAATTGAACGGTCGGCCACAGAGCATATAGAGACCACGCAATCAGTCCGAATATCAGAAGTGTTTTAAAGAGGGTTTTACCATGCATAAATATTCTCCTAAAACAATCATCAACAGAATGCCCACAACTTCGGCCCTCTGTAAAGGGGCCATTGCGTATAGACCAAACAACAATCTCGAACTTGGAATATAATAGTTTCCAGTAACTTATGCAAGGCCTTTTTCAGGCCGGACACGGCCCGTCAGAACAGACTGTACTGCGAAAATCAAGATCTTCCAGGTCTACCTGTATCAGCGAATCCAGAGGGCAGCCCAGGAAACGTTCACCCACACACTGAAATTGGGACGGAATATCACTGACAAAGAATTCATGCTTCGCATTTTCCGACACGTCCGTTTTCATGTTCAGAACCTGAAGCCTTCGTGCAATGCGCCGGGCCGTCTCTTCCGCGGAATCGATGATAACCACCTCCGCGCCCATTACATCCTGAATGACGGGTTTCAACAGAGGGTAATGTGTGCAGGCCAGTATCAGGGTATCCACCTGCTTATCGATCAGTGGCGCCAGATAGATCTCAGCGGTTTTGCGCGTCACATCTTCATTGATCCATCCTTCCTCGGCCAGGGGCACAAAGAGCGGGCAAGCTTGAGAGATGACCGAAACCTCGTTGTTTTTTTCGATTATTTTTTGGGCATAGCAGCCGCTCGCAATGGTCGCGCGGGTACCGATCACACCAATCCGCCGAGCCCGGGTCGCTTTCAAGGCGGCATCTACACCCGGTTCAACAACACCCAGTATTGGAAGATGCAGCTGTGAGACCAGTTTGTCCAGGACGACAGACGACACGGTATGACAGGCGGCAACCAGCAGCTTGACATTCCTGTTAAGAAGAAAGAAAATATCCTGCAAGGCGAATCGTTCAACGGCCTGAGGTGATTTGGTGCCATAAGGAACACGGGCCGTATCTCCAAAATAGATAATATTCTCATTCGGAAGCGTTTTAAACAGCTCACGAACAACGGTAAGACCGCCTACACCTGAATCGAACACACCAATAGGACGCTGATCACTCATGATATTCCCATTCATCAGGCAGCCGCGGGAATCATTGATACCAACACAAACAGCCGATTCCGCGGCCGATTATTGTTCGAGTTGTGCTGTATCGCAATGGCTCGAAGCACAGGGTTTAATTCACTATTCCCTGCTCATATTTTTCTTTGAAGCGGATGATACTGTCACACAAAGATTCGGCGATTTTCTGGCGGAATGCTCTGGTTTTCAACAGCCTTTCTTCATAAGGATTTGAAATATAGGCTGTTTCCACCAAAATACGCGGCATCGCGGCCCCTATAAGAACGTAAAATCCGGCCTGATACACACCTCGACCCGATTGAGAAATCGATTTCAATCCCTTGAAAGATTCGTTGACGATACGGGCCAGATCCATGCTTTCCTTTAAATATGAACTTTGAGCAATGGCGTTGAGTATATGAAAAGCGTCTTCATACTCTTTGTAATATTCGGTTGATTCTTCAAAATCGATTACCGAGTTCTCCTTCTCTGCCAGTTCCAGAGCCTCCTGAGTCTTGGCAGTTCCCAGAACATACGTAGAATATCCATGAACCGAACGATTTTTGTTCCCGTTGCAGTGAATGCTGATAAACAGCTTTCCGTTATTGGCATTGGCGAATTGCGTCCGCTTTTTAAGCGGAACAGCAACATCGGTTTCGCGAGTCAGAAGAACTTCCACATCGGCACGGGTTTCGAGCGATTTTTTCAATCGTTTGGCAATATCCAGCGTCACGGTCTTTTCCAGCAATCCGGTCGGTCCGACTGCACCGGGATCACGCCCGCCATGGCCCGGATCCAGAATGATTCGATCGATGAGCCATCTGCTTCGATCGTTTTCCCGTTGATTCACGGCCGTTCGATCGATGATCTTTCCGCTGCGTACAGAGACAAGCACTTCACCCGGATTCACGAAAACCTGAGTGTTCGTTATATCGTGCCCCATGAGTATACTGATCTGAGCCGATTTCTCGAACTGAAAAGGCGCGATTTGCCGGACCATTCCCTTTGGAACGGTTGTCACAATTTGCGAGGAATCGAGCTTGCCTCCATAAAGGGTGATGTTGAGCCATCGATCCTTATGAAAAGCGGCGATCTCCTTCTCCTGAAAATTTTGCGTTGTAATGATTCGGACTACAGACCCGTTGTCCTTGGTTTCAACCTCAACACCCGTGATATTCACATCGGGTCTGCGAATAATCATGCGACCCGACTCCTCTTCGAATTGAATCTGCGAAGGGAAAAGGTCTCCGAAAATCTCAATAAACAGTTGCAGGGGAACGTAAATGAACGTATCCACAACCAGGGTAGGCAGAGGCATTTGCCAGGGGACATCATCGACCATCACAAAAGGATTGAGCGCGGTCAGCACCAGCGCCCTTGAACCCAAACGAACAACGATTTTTCTTTTATCAGGGACATAGGAGGTTCTCAAGCCCATGAGTGTAGCAAGATCATCGATACGCACATAGGTGACTCCACCATCCCGAAAGCTGTGCCTGAGAACACCCTGACGTCCGTCTGCATAAACGACCGAAACCCGATCCCGGTCGCGTGAAATACCCGCTTCGATAGAAATCACCAAAGCAAGACAGGTCAGGAAGAAATATGTCCAAACTACTGATTTCATTGTCGTTCTTTGTTTAATATTTTGCTGGCCCGTTTTAAAAATACCTTTTCATCTCTGGATAAATTCTCTAAACCGACTTCATTGGCTTTGTCGAGAACCTGATCCACCAGGCGCCGCAGGCGTTCTTTTTCTTCCTCTCTGCGCCGAATTACGCGCATTCTACGCCGGCGGTTCCAGTGTCTGAATCGATCCTGAATCCCCTTGAGATCAAGCCCTCTTTTCAGATAAATATACCCAACGAGCATTCCCCCCAGATGAGCGAGATGGGCCACATTATCACGGCTGCCTGCGAGACCCAAGAACAGAGCGATTCCCGCCATAATCATGGCAAGTGTTCGAGCCCTCAGGCGAACCGGAGGAAAGAGCAACGCGATTTCCGCATGGGGAAACATCAGGGCAAAAGCCGCCAATACTCCGTATACCGCCCCTGACGCCCCGATTGTGGGCTGAATGGAATTCATGTTCAGAATGCCGTAAAAGAGACCAGCACCGATACCGGTAATAAAATAATACTTGTAAAAGGCTTTTGAACCCCACATCCGTTCCAGGGCGCCCCCAAAAAACCACAGGGCGTACATATTGAACAGAATATGGAAAAAATCGCCATGGAGAAACATATAGGTGATAAACTGCCATAGAAAAAGCCGGGTCCAGGCCCATCGGGGCACCAGACCAAGATACAAAATCATGGCGGGCCCAGTCAGCATCTGAAGCAGAAAAACAATTCCGTTGATTATCAGCAGTGTCTTCACCGCATCGGACACGCCCCTTCCCCACCCCAGAGAAAAAGAAGTTTGAACCATGAGTAACCACTTTATCTTAGAAAAATTCGAGTTTTAATCCGGCCCTGAATCCCAACCCCGATACATCCACTTCATTCCATACCGGCAGTCCATCCACCTTGTCTTTATTTCCTTTTACCTTGCAGCGATTGTAAAAAGCTTCCAGAATAATGGACGATCGGCTTCCAATGGCGTACTCGATGCCGCCCCGCACCATCCACCCGAATCCGCTGTAAAAACGTCTTTCCTTGATGCCTTCCTGGTAGTTGTTCTCCGTATTAAAAAGAAACTGATAAGCGACACTGCCTCCGGCGAACCAGTAAAGAGGGCGTCCAAAAGGAAAACGTATTGTGGCATTGGCCGTAATCGGAATGAGCGTGGTGTTGTATTCCAGTTCAGTCATGACTGTAGTTTCATTCACGCCGCTCTGATAATCTTCGCCCGCCACTTCAGTATCTTTCCTATAATTACGATAAAAATACGATAATCCGAGACTGATGTCGACTCGTTCATCCACGGCGATTCCGTAATTTCCACCGAAGATAAAACCGGAAGCGATTCCTTTGGGGTCCCAGTATCCTCCGTGAACCTCCAGCAGATTAACTCCTCCCCGGGCCGCAGCGGTCCCAATCAGAAATCCCGCGACGCAAAATGCAATTGTTTTTTTCATGACCGGTCCTCCAATACGAATGATTCTCTGCACTTAACCGTTTCAACAGGATAACTTCCATTTAAAAACACGTATTATACGACGAAACGGACCTTATCGTTCACAACTGATTATCTTTATTTAACGACTATACTGACCAGCTTGTCTTTTACGACCACCGTTTTGACAACGGTCTTTCCATCGATGTATTTTTTGATTTTTTGATCGGTGACAGCTTTTTGCTCTATCGATGTCTGATCGGCATTCCGGGGCACTTCGATGCGGCTTCGAAGCTTTCCATTGACCTGAACCACCATCAGAACCGTCTCTGATCTCAATTTGGATTCATCCCAGACCGGCCACCTGGAATGGAATACACTGAAAGAACGCCCTTTCCGATACCAGAGTTCCTCGCCCATATGGGGTGCAAAAGGCGCAATCAGTCTGATCAACACATCCAGGACTTCATCGATCGTTTCCTTATTTTGTTCCGCTGCAGACAGGTCCTGAATGTACAGATAGATAGCGTTGACCAGTTCCATGATCCGGCTGATCGCCGTATTAAAGTGAAACCGATCCAAATCCTGCGTCACCATTTTCACTGCATAGTGAGCCTGACGCTCCAGTTCAGCAGCCCTGAATGTTTCGCATCCAGCAGGCCTGTCCTCTTCGATCATATCCATCAATCGCCAGATCCGATTGACAAAGCGGTTTATACCATGTATTCCTTCGTCGGACCAATCACCTCCCTCCTCGTATCCGCCCATGAACATCATGTACATACGAAAAACGTCGGATCCAAACCGTTCGATATAGGAATCGGGATTGATCACATTGCCCTTTGATTTGGACATTTTCGCGCCCCGATTGGTAATCACTCCCTGATGAACCAATCGCATAAACGGTTCATCAAAAGGAATGTATTTCAGATCATGAAGCACTTTTGTGATAAACCGGGCGTACATCAAATGCATAACCGCGTGTTCGGCCCCTCCAACATACTGATCAACGGGCAGCCAGTCTTCGACCAACTTCCTGTCAAAGGGGGCGGAATCCAGGTCTGGACTTAAAAACCGGAGATAATACCAGGAAGAACAAACAAAGGTATCCATGGTGTCCGCTTCTCTTCTTGCCTCTCCCCCGCACTCCGGACAGACCGTTTCGACCCACTCCGGATTGGTGAGGAGAGGCGATTCACCGGTACCGGTGAATTGGACTTCATAAGGAAGCGTGACAGGCAGATCCTTTTCGGGTACAGGCACTATGCCGCATTGCCTGCAATGGATGACGGGAATGGGAGCTCCCCAGTATCTCTGCCTCGAAATCAGCCAGTCCCGCAGCTTGTAATTGACCCGGCTCCCTCCCCATCCTTTTTCATTCAGATAATCGATTACATTTTGAATGCCCGCATCTGAATGGGTTCCGTTAAAAGGTCCGGAACGAACCATTATACCCGGTTCCACATAGGCGTTTTCCAATGTCTCGTGCAGACTTCCGTCAGGGCTGATGACCTCCCGGACAGGAAGATTGAATGTGTGTGCAAATTGAAAATCTCTTTCGTCGTGTCCGGGAACCGCCATGACCGCCCCGGTTCCGTAGCTGACCAGAACATAATCAGCGATCCAGACCGGCAGCTCTTCATTGTTGACCGGATTGACGCACACGGCTCCGGTAAATACGCCGGTTTTCTCCTTTTCCGTGGACGTTCGATCGATCTCGGTTTTATGCGTTGCGGCCTCGACATATTGATTCACCTTTTCCCTGCAGGAATCCGTGGTAATTTTCTGAACCAGCGGATGCTCGGGTGCCAGTACCATATAGGTGACACCCCATAGAGTGTCCGGACGGGTCGTAAAAACCTCGATCGATTCATTGAAACCCTTCAGAGGGAAGCGTATCCAGGAACCTTCACTTCTTCCGATCCAATTCTTCTGCATGGCTACGGTTTTTTCCGGCCAATCAATACGATCGAGTCCTTCCAGCAATTGATCCGCATACCGGGTGATGTTAAGAAACCATTGGTTCAAATCCTTGTGAATCACTGCGGTATCGCATCTTTCACAATGCCCTTCGACAACCTGTTCGTTGGCTAAAACCGTTTTGCAGGAGGGGCACCAGTTCACCGGAGCCTGCTTCCTGTATGCCAGCCCGTGACGATAGAGCAGCAGAAAAAGCCATTGCGTCCATCGATAATAGACAGGATCACTGGTATTGATCTCCCTGGACCAGTCATACATGGCACCCATGGCCTTGAGCTGACGGCGAATAGCCTTGATGTTCTCAGCCGTTGATTCGGCCGGCTGGACTCCTTTCTTGATGGCATAGTTTTCAGCGGGCAGTCCGAAGGCGTCGTAGCCCATGGGTTCGAACACATTGTAACCCTGCAGGCGCTTAAACCGGGCCCAGGTATCCGTGGGGCCGTAGTTGTACCAATGTCCAATATGAAGCCGGTCACCCGACGGGTAGATGAACATGACCAGGCAGTACAGTTTTTTCGATATGTCTTTCAAGTCCGTCAGGTAGAGCTTTTGCTCTTCCCAAACCTTTTGCCAACGGGATTCAATTTCTTTAAATGGATAGGCGCTCATTGATGTTCATCCGCATATTCAGTCCAAGTGTTAAAAAATGGTTAACCGGTAATATAATATACAAAACAAAATAAACAACATCTTATTTCGCCTTTTTCAAGGAATGCTATTGCAATCCATCGTATTTCGGGCTTCTGCAAGGCTCGTGCATTCGGGCCAATACAGCCCCCGGCAGTGCCGCGGCTAACGCGAATGCATAAAAGAGATGAAAAGGCTGGCCCTGCATGGTTCCATAGGCCGCTGCCAATGCGATGAACAGGACGGTTGCGGTCATTCCCCGAAGAATCCTCTGTCTGGACCACGGCCATGCGAGGAAGAAACCCGTCGGAGTAAAAAGCAAAACAGACATGGCCGCCCATGAAAACCGAGTATCACCAAGATGCAGCAGACGAAGCAGATAATGCAGGCTCCCTATATGTCCGGGAACAGACCTTCCATCTACATAAATCTTCTGAACGCCCCTGTTAAATGTCGCCACAATATGATGCGCCAAAGTGTCCTGAAAAATATTTTCTTGAAAAAGGCATATACGAGATCCATTGGCACCGGCCAACGGTGTCCGCACACGAAATTGCAGGCCGGAAGAACTTTGTCCAAGGGTGAAATTTCTGCTGTCAGTGCCTCCAGATAAAGAGAGAATGCGCGCGGGACCCTCCTGAAGTATTTCAAACGTCTGCAGCCATATCTCGATGGAGAAGGCCGGTTTCGCCTTGAGTTGCCGGGAAATTTCTTTGGCCGGCATCGCGCTTCGAAACCGGGACTTTCCGTCAAAAACCATGCCCTCTTCATCCAAAAACACCCCCTCCTGAATCATGGAATCCGGCATGAAACCCTCTTTGCTTACAGATCCTGCCGTAAAATCACAGGCCGCGATTCCTCCGGATTCGAAGAAAAAACCGTCAACTCCGGCCTGGAAACGACGGTCGACTTCGGCCGTTTTCAGAGTCCGATCATGGATTCTGAATCCCATTATACGACCCGCCCAGGGGCGATCCAGGCTCTCTTCATTGCCGGCCATGAGATGAAAATGTTCGTCCCATCCTTCAAGAGAATTGACGAAAAAGGGAAGCTGCAGCAAGATTAAAACAATCAGCATCGCAGCCAAAGCCATACCTCTCCGGATACCTGATCCAATACTCCATCGATTTAAATTGATCAACTGTTTTTCTGCAATAACCCATCCGACTCCTGTTCCCACACTATTCATGAAGAGATCGTTTAGTGACGTTGTTCGGGGCAGAAACAGCTGCAAAGTCTCTATAGTCAGGCTGACCATTCCGCCGATGAGAATAGTCCGTTTCCAGCCGAACGATGGATTCAGAGATTTTAAAATCAGACCCATGGGAATAAAAAGAATCAGATTATTCAATAGATCATAGACGTGAAAATGAACAATCTGGCTCCTGATTTCGCCGTCTAAAAACAACCTTAGCCATTCTTCAGAAAAATTATACGGAGCCATGGTCATCAAAACCAAAAAGAGTATATACATCGACAGAATGGAGGGCAGCCAGAAAGAATGATGTGACAAATGGCGGTTCATAAAATACTCCCTGGTAAACGTTGTCAAGTATCATTAAAATACCGGTTTTTCACTACCACCGCAAGTCATTTTTCCTCATTTCCATGAATCCTGATCCGCTCTGCTCTGTATTGCTTCTTGACAAGTTATAACTGGTTCGCTATATTGAAGAACCGATCAATAAAAGGGGACCTCTCATGCGAATCGGAAAACAGGAAATAATCGTTCTGGGAGACCGGCTGCTTGTCCTGCCAGACCAGGGCGAAGAAAGAACCAAGGTCGGCCTGTATCTGCCCCAAACAGTCACTGACAATGAAGCCGTGCTGAGCGGACGGGTCACCGCGCAGGGGCCCGGTCTTCCTGTGGCCGAACCCGGTGATCAGGATGAACCGTGGAAAATGTCCGGTCAGACCGCCAAATATATACCCATGCAGGTCAAGGTCGGTGATCGTGTCATCTTCCTTCGTAAATCCTCAGTTGAATTGAAGATCGAAGGTCAGACCTATCTGGTGATACCACAAGCGGCGGTTCTGGTGGTCTTCAGGGAAGATTTTCAGCTGGAAGACTAAGGAGGCATTCCGATGAAAGACCGTCTGGACGGAAAGGAATTCACATCGTTGATCCAGGGAGTTTTTTCTCCAAGGGTCGAAGACACACACCTGGCCATACTCGTTGATATCCCCGATGATGCGGCTCAGGACCATTCTAAATGGAAAACGCGGCGGCGCATGGCGCATGAATGGACTGAGACGCTGAACATGGTCAAGTCAGACATTCCCCTTAAGGCCGTCCATTTGGCCGCATACGCCAACGTGCACAGCAACAACGCCGATCTGCCTTCCGAAGCCTTTCTGCTTTCTCAATCACCCGAATTCCTGACGGTTTCCGGACTGAAAAACGCGGGCGATCCGGTAACCATGGAAAACCTGCTGAAAACACATTCAATGATCATGGCACCTGCCGAGTTCTCTCCCACGGCTCCTCTCAAACTTCTCAGTAAATTGCACGGATCCCGTGCAGCCACCATGCCCGGTTTCTCATCTGCCATGATTCCGGCCTTGCGGTTGGATTATGAGGAGATCAACCGCAGAGTCTGCCTGCTAAAAAATGAACTCGATCTTGCTGTTGCCGCCGACATCCGGTTTAACACTGAAATGATCGGAGAATCGAGAGTTCATTTTGATTTGCGTTTTCGCCCCGGCCACGCTTCGGGAGGACGTATACCGGAACCGGGAACAGCGGGTAATCTGCCGAGCGGTGAATGTTATATCGTGCCGTATGAAGGAGAAAAAAGCGAGCCCAGTCAATCACGGGGTGAACTTCCGGTTCAATTCGATGATGAAGTTGTTGTATATGCCATAGAAAACAACCGGGCCAAAGAAGTTCTCACCCATGGTCCTGCGTCCGATGAAGAAAGAGAAAAAATCGCCGCTGAGCCGGCTTACAGCAATATCGCCGAGATCGGATTTGGTGTGCTGGCTGATTTCGGCATCAAGCCGGTTCATGAGCTTCTTCTGGACGAAAAACTGGGACTGCATATCGCTTTCGGCCGGAGTGATCATTTCGGCGGAGCGGTGGGTGTAAAAGATTTTTCTTCACCCGGCCGGGTCGTGCATATTGATCGTATTTATATACCGGAAACCCAGAACAAAATAGAAGTTGTTGAAGTTATTCTCTCTTATGAAGACGGATCGGAAAGAATAATAATGGAACATGGAGCGTACCGCATTTTTTAACCTGCGCTGCGTGCCGCGTAAATCTTTCCCCCTGTCTTGAAAAACAAACACCACTATTTCTGATCGGATTTTGACTTCATTGAACGGCTTATCAGCCGGTCGATAACATCGAGCAAAACATTCTTGTGCGTGGTTTTCACAACAAAAGCATCCGCGCCGTTTTTTTTTGCCAAATCCGCGTCTTCTTCAAGATCGCGGGACGTCAGGATCACCACCGGAATATGACTGACACGCTGGTCGTATTTTAAAAGCCGGCATACCTTATGTCCGTCCAGAACCGGCAGCATCAAGTCCAAAATCACCAGATCGGGCATCAGCTTGTGCGTCATTTTCACACCTTCCATTCCGTTCTCGGCACATGCGATTTCATATCCCTGTGCATTCAGAGTGGTTTTCAGAATTCGAATAAACGGCTGATTATCTTCAATGATCAGGATTTTCTTTCTTGTTTTCTGTTCCATGGTTACATCGATTCCCTTCCAAAAGCGACCCGATCAAGGCAGTTTATGGTGCAAGAGGCAGTATGGACTGAATGGTTTGAACGAACTCTTCGGGTTCATAGGGTTTTGACAGAATGGATTCCACCTTATACTTCTCGGCCCGGGCTCGAATGTCATCCGTCAGAGTTCTGCCTGTGAGAATTACCACTGGAATGGATGCTTTATCCGGAATAGCCTGAATTCTTTCCAGCAGCGAGAAACCACCGCCGGCGGGCATCATCAAATCAAGAATGATCAGATCCGGATTCCCGTGAATGATCGCCTGTGTACCCCCATAAGTATCACCCGCAATCTTCACTTCATATCCAATGGATTCCAATCGAATTTTTACCATTTTGGCAAAATCGATTTCATCTTCAACGATCAAGATTTGCCTGGCTTTCATGGCTGATTATCCTCTGTAAGTTGTGGACAAGGTTTCAAAAACCGCCTTTCTCAAGTCCTTGCTGTCACAGGCGGGTCTTTTCTCTACCGCCCATGTAAATTCTCTTCTGGAAACAGGATTGACCCGTCCCCAATTAAGAATCGGGATACCGGAAAAAGAATTGTCTTCATCGCTCTTGATATCCGATTCATCTTCAAACACAATTAAATCGATCTTTCGATGTTGCAGAATACGCCTCGCCGCTGTCATGCTGTCAGCCTCGATGACAGAATAATGGGCCTCTTCCAGATCCCGAGTCATAGATTCAGGCCGCCGACTGACAAGCAAGACAACCGGGAATGTTTCTTTTTTAAGTGTGAACCAGACTATGGTCCCTTTGCCCGGTTCGGAATCGACCCAGACCCGTCCGCCATGTTCTTCGACAAATCCCCGGACAATAGACAGACCCAAACCGGTTCCCCGGTACCCCGGCCCGTCCCTTCTTTCGAATTGCTGAAACATATCGAATAGCCGGGGCAACCAATCAGGATCGATTCCCTGTCCACTGTCACGGACCCACCCCCAAATCTCCTCACACCCCTCACGAATACCGATTTGAACTTCCGATTGGTCGTATGAAAAATTAACCGCATTCTCGACCAGATGAAAAAAGATCTGAAAGATTTTCTTTTCATCACCGTATATCCAGACCGGCTCAGGAGGATAATGTGTCTTTAAACGGATCCCCTTGTCCTGCATCTGCGTACCCAGAAAATCAGACATTCGTCGTATCAGGTCCTGCAAATGAACCGGTTTTCTGTAAAGCTTATGATTTCCGGAGTCGATCGTTGACATGTCCAATAAATGATTGACCAAACGCGTCAGCCGATTAATATGGTCGCTCACTTTATTTAGAAGCTCTCGTTGATCGAAAGATACGGGGCCCATCATGCCTTCAAGACATAAAGAGACCCCTTCCCGGATAACGCTGATCGGCGTTCGCAGTTCATGGGAAACCGAGTTGAAAAAATGGGATTTGAATGCGTCTACCTTCTGAATTCTTCGATTGGCCTCATCCATCCATTCCTGGGCCTGCACACGCTGTGTAATATTTCTGGCCACACCGTAACCGACGACCTGTTCTTCATACCGAACCCACTGAAAATTCTGACCCAGATAAACCACGCGGTCATCCCGGCTGCAGGCGCGAAACTCAAAATACCTGGAAGGAGTATCCGATTCCTTTTCACCATAAAATCTTTCCGCGTCTCCCCGCTGATCCGGATGAATCAGAGAGAGAAATGAGCATCCGATCAGTGAATCTTCGGAGAAACCAAGCAATCGATTTGCGGCCGAATTGATTTGGACGATTTTACCTTCTTCATCCGTACGGAAAATAATATCCGCAGCAGTCTCCATCAGAGCCATGGTCTCTTCGGCCTGACGATGCCGTTCGGCATCATTCCTGGCCTTATCATCCCACAGAGACTGACAGTAAAGACTGAAAAGCAGTACGGTCAACAATCCTAAAAGTCGAATCCAGGCCATGCGTGGATCCGGCATCAGACTGGATAGAAATCCCGGAGCCCTGAAAAGCAGGGCGTCCCGCATCGCTTCCAGAATCCAGTATAAAACACCGAAAGATATACCCGCGTATAGACCGACGTGACGAATATTCCAGGAATTGCGCCGGCTCAGCTGTAAAATGAGCTGCAGGAAAAAGCCCAGTAAAATAAGGAGGAAAACAACCATGAGCCGGGACCAGACCGTCATTAAATCAGGCATGATTAAACGCTCGAGAAACGACCCCCTGTTGAAGGATATTACATCCCGTATGGCTTCCATAATCCAGTATAGAAGGCCAAATCCCAGTCCGGTCCACAGATAAATCAATTGCTTGCGCGGAGGCAGAAAGGAATCCGTTCGGCGATGATCGTTCTGTATCTCTTTCATATTCCGGCCTTCCTCAAACTGTTCAATTCGCAACCCTGCCCTTTCACTTTGAGGTCTCCATACAGATAAAACGGCCTGAAACCTATGAAAAACAAGGACACCGTTATTGACAGTTTACTTTTCAGTATCACGAAAGCATTTTATACAAATTGCATGCCGAAACATCGCCAACCCCGATAAAATTTCAGGAGTATACCAAACACAAGTATTTGCAAAAGGAGGCCGCCGCGAAATCGAACGTTTTATATTCACAGAAAATCATCCCGGTATCCATTCAAAGGAATGACAAAATAAAATCCCGGTTCCCCTTTAAAGGGAACCGGGATGAAAGCCAAACCGCCCGATCGAGAAACAGGTGCCGGATCACTCCCGTTCCAGCATTTGATCCTTCAGCCGCTGTTGTTCTTCCCGTGCCTTGCGAACCCGTGCGATCGACTCCATGTAGAGCTGTTTCTGTTTCAGCGCCACAGACCGCTTATAAGCGTCTTCCGCCTCATCCAGCCGCCCCAAAACTTCATAGGCCAGGCCCATATCGTATAAAGCCACGGGATCTTGCGGATTCTGCCGTGCCGCTTCGGACCAGATCTCCAGGGCTTCCTCCCAGAGTCCGTTCTGGGCATATTTGACACCCGCCATGACCATACCCTTGCCGGGTTCGATCACCCGCTTTTCTTCCGCGTAATAGGGAGCGATCAAACGGGTGAATTTCAGGCATATCTGATTGGAGAGTTCGTGGAGAATATCTCCTTCGGGTTTCAACGTTTTCCAGCTTCCTTCCACAACCTTGCCGCTGTTATAGCTCTTTGAATCGCTGTGAGCCGCCAGGAGACGGCCGGATTCCACTCCCACCACACGGAAATTAACAGCAACCGTTCCACGCCGGATACGGTAATGCTGATCCACCAGCGTGGTCTTCATTATTTCTCGCTTCACTTTTTTCTTTTTTCCGGTGAAAATATTCTTCTCTTCCACCCATTCATATTTTCCGGTTCCTACTTTTCTTTCGACTTTCTCCACGCCCCGTTCATCGGGTTCCACATCATACACACTTACTTCGCCGAAAATCAGCGCGTCCACACCCAGCAGCCGGCCGACCTGAACAGCGGTGTTCTCGTCGACGATGCCGGACATGCCCAGATTCTGCTCGTCAAGAATCCGGTTCAATTTATCTCTCTCAATAATATCAAAGTACCTGGATTCCATCAATTTGGACTGGACCAGCGTCGCCACCTGACTTCCCGATCCTTCGGGACCTGTAAAATCGGCAATCGCGATGGTTTTCACTCCCGGAAGATCGATTGCTGCCGGTTTTTGCACCCTTACAGAAACGGCTGTGGTTACGGCACATGCCAGAACCAGCAGTGCCGGCAAACCGAGAAATAACCTGTTGCAGTTGCTCTTGATCATGGTGGATCCTTTCATTGAATATCATAACCCCGCTGCTTTTCCTCTAAATTAATGAAGCAGGGTTAAAAAGCAAGGAAAAATTAAAATATAGTTGAAAATGATTTCGCTTTTTA
>DSAB01000016.1 GCA_011388275.1 bacterium
GCCTGACCGGCTTCATCGGACAGCCGGATATTCGCATTTGATTCAGTCCAAAGCGGGAAACACCAGCCGATGCACTATCTTAATGAAACCCATATTTTTCTCTTTTTGGCCCAGGTCTTTGTTCTTCTTCTATTGGCCAGGGGCCTGGGTGAACTCTTCAAGAAAATCAATCAACCCGCTCTGACCGCTGAACTGCTTATCGGTATTCTGCTGGGCCCTACCATTCTGGGTCGGTTTTTTCCGACTTTTCGTGAGGCTTTTTTCCCGTCCGGTGTTGTTCAGCAGACCATGCTCGAGACGGTCGCATGGCTGGGTGTTCTCTTCCTCCTGTTGACGGCCGGATTCGAGATCGATTTTTCGGTGGCCTGGCGTCAACGAAGCAAAGCCCTGATCATTGCCATTGCCGATATTATCATCCCCATGATCGTCGCCTTTCTGCCCTGCCTGCTGCTGCCGGATCATTATCTGGCCGATCCGGATCGAAGGATCGTGTTCGCGCTGTTCATGGCGACGGTCATGACCATCAGCGCCATGCCCGTGGCTGCGAGAGTATTGCATGACATCAATCTGCTGAAAGCGGATATCGGATTTATTATCATGTCGGCTCTGGCGGTGAACGACATTATCGGATGGGTGCTCTTCACCATCATTCTGGGTTTTTTCACTCAGACCGCTGTACAGGCCGGTTCCATTCTCGCTGTTTTTATGGGAACGGTCGGATTCGCTGCGCTGGCCCTTCTCATCGGACCCCGTATATCGACGCGTATTATTGGATTTCTTCAACATCGAAAGCTGCCGGAACCGGGCACATCGCTGACATTCGCCTGTCTTCTCGGGCTTCTGTTCGGTGCCTTTACCCAGAAACTCGGCGTTCACGCGCTGTTCGGATTCTTTATCGCGGGTGTGGTGATGGGTGAAGCCAAAAACCTTTCCGAGCAGACGCGTCACATTATCTCCGAGATGGTCCATGCTGTCTTTGTTCCGCTTTTTTTTGTCAATATCGGCCTGAAAATCGATTTTATCGAAAGTTTTGATCCCCTTCTGATCCTGTTTATGTGCCTGATCGGGATCGCAGGGCGTTATGCCGGAGCCAGGGTGGGTACTGTTTTATCCAGGATTCCTCGAATCAACCGGCATCTGATTTCCATTGCGCATACGCCGGGCGGCATGATGGAGGTTGTTGTGGCGGTGCTTGCCCTGGAGAACGGGCTGATCACCGCACCCGTGTTCGTGGCGATTGTTTTCAGTGCCGTCTTCTCATCGGTCATTATGGGGCCCTGGATGCGATTCGCCATGGCACGAAGATCTGCGGTTCGTCTGATGGATTTCATGAGCCGTGACGCGCTTGTTGCCAGGCTGACGGCTGAAAACCGGACTGAGGCGATTCGGGAACTTTCCAGCCGGGTGGCCGCACAGGCGGGTGTTGCGGGAGGGCAAATAGCGGATGCCGTGCTGGCGCGTGAAGCCGAGTTCGGCACCGGTCTGGGTCATGGCGTGGCCATTCCGCATGTTTGCATGGATTCTGTTTTGAATCCTGTGATCGCTGTGGGCAGATCGTTACAGGGGCTGGACTGGAACGCTCCTGACGGGCAGTCCGTCCGCAGGATCTTCTTTTTTATCACACCCACAGGGGTGAATGATGTGCATATACAATTTTTGGCGGAAGTGGCCAGAGTGATGAAAAACGGGCAAAACAGAAAGCGTTTTGATGAAGCGGCGGGAGATCAAGAACTCTGGGAGGCCCTGAAAGAACTGTTTTCCATGAAATCGGATGCCGGCTGACGGAAGAGTCTCCAATGTTTTACACAACGCTTGTTTTTACAGGTTTTACGCAAAAGTTGTTTTTACACATCACTTCTTTAGTTTTATTTCCGGGTTCTTTATACCCGATTCGCTGAATACGGGGAGAAGCCATGACGGATCAAACCGCAATTCTCATCGTTGAGGATGAACGGATCGTTGCCGAAAATCTTCGTGAGGTTCTGATCCAGCTGGGATTCCGCGTGACCGGTATCGTCTCCACCAGTCAGGACGCCGTAAACGCGGCCGGAACGCAGCATCCCGATCTTGTGCTGATGGACATCAAGCTGAAGGGTGAGGTGGACGGGATCGAGGCGGCGCGGCAAATCACGGAACGATTTCAAATCCCAGTCATCTATCTGACGGCTCACACCGATGTCATGACCCTGGAAAAGGCCAAAACCACCGGCCCTTTCGGATATCTGGTCAAACCGTTCCATGAGCGGGAGCTGAAAAGCTCGATCGAGGTAGCGCTTTACAAGCACGGCATGGAGATGCGCCTCAAAGAATCGGAGATGCGCTATCGGGGTCTGTTTGAAACGATGAATCAGGGGGTCTGTACTCTGGACGCGCAATTGCTCATTCAAAGTGTCAATCCGGCGGCGGAGACGATTCTGGAGGCGCCGGCTCATCAACTGATCGGAATGAATATCCTGGATACTTCGTGGGAAACCGTCAACGAGGATGAAAAACCCTGTTCAAGAAAGGACCATCCCGCGGAATCGGCCATGAAGGGAAAATCCGAAGGAAACCGGATTGTGGGAATCCGTTCACGAAAAGGAAACAAGAAATGGCTTCTCATCAATGCGGCCGTCATTTCGCGCCATCCGTCTGACCCTGAAACCGTTCTTCTGACATTTTCGGATATCACCCGAAATCGGCAGCTCGAGCTTTCGATGAGAAAACAAAACGAACAGCTGGCCGCCATGAACCGCATGACCGGAATCCTGAGCAGCACGCTGAATTCCTCCGAGCTGGTGAAAAAGGCTCTGAAGGAAGTGGTTAAAATGTCCGATTGTGAGGCCGGAAGCCTGGTATTGTTAAATCATGCTCATCAGGTCGAAAGTCTTTATTTTGAAGGTTTGGGCGCAGCAGACCGGGATTCCCTGGATGCATGGCATCGGGAGCCTGAAGGCCGATATCGCGAACTTCTGAGGAAAAGAAATATTTCGATTGTCGAAATGTCTGAGGCATACTTCAGTTATGCCATGGTCATTCCCTTTCAGCTTGACCGGAAGAAGGGAGCTCTGAATCTTTTCAGCCAGGATAAATGTTTTTCCGATGATACGATCCACCTGTATTCCAGTATCGGACAGCGGATACAGCTGACTCTGAATAATGCCCGCCTTTACGAGGAGACCCGCAGCGCTCTCCGGCAGCTCAAAGAAACCCAGGACCGGCTGATCCGGTCGGAGAAACTGGCCGGTTTGGGCGCCCTGGCGGGCAATGTGGTCCATGAACTCGGCAATTCACTGGGCGCCATTTCCAATTCGATTCAGGTGCTTCGAAATCGTCTCGATCTCGAAGGGCCCCTGAATGAACTGATGGACATCATTGCCACGGAGAGCAGGCGGCTGAACCAATGCGTGGAGCAGTTGAGAGAGTTTGCCCGGCCCCGTCAGATCCGAAAGCAGCCGGGTGATTTTTGTCAAATGGTGCGGCATGCCGCGGCCGTGATTCAACAGGATACCGATTTGATCCGCTCCCGCAGCATCGACCTGGATCTGCCGGAGCACATGGAAGCGGTCAGCTTTGACCGGGACGCCATGGAACAGGTCATGCTGAATCTGATAAGAAACGCCCTGCAGGCGGTACCGGAAAACGAAACGATACGCATCCGTGTCCGAGAAAATACCGGTGGAAAGAGGAAATGCATTTGCGAGGTTCGTGATCAGGGGACAGGGATCCCGCCGAAGCATATCGAAAATCTGTTTGAACCCTACTTCACGACCAAATCCAGGGGAATGGGACTGGGTCTGCATATCGTCAAACAGATTGTCGAAGGACACGGCGGCCGGATCCAAATAAAGAGCCGTGAGAATCGGGGAACAACCGTGATCCTGACATTTCCAAAAGAAAGGGATTGAAATGGGCGGAGTACTTGTCGTTGATGACGAACAATCCATGCGGAGGAGTCTGATAATCGCTTTGCAGACCTGGGGTTATGACGCTTCTGAAGCTTCAGGCGGGGATCAGGCTCTGCAGCTTATTTCACAGGGACTCTTCGATGTGATCATCACCGACCTGATTATGGACGGCATGGACGGTCTGGAACTCCTGGACCGAATAAAAAACATCAGTCCGTCCACGGACGTCGTTCTCATGAGCGGATTCGGCACGATCGATCGTGCGGTTACGACCATAAAAAAAGGCGCTGTTGAATTTCTGGTCAAACCTTTTCCCCTGGACCATCTGGAAGTGGTGCTGCAGCGAATCTTCGATCAGCGCAAAATGAGGGCGACTCTGAAACATCTAAAGGCGGTTCTGGCCGATCAGTATCCATTTGAAGACATTGTCGCCGTCAGTCCTAAAATGAGGGAAACTCTTAAAAAAGCAGCAGCCATCGCCAACACACAGGCTCCGGCGCTGATTCTGGGAGAGAGCGGTTCGGGCAAGGAACTGGTGGCAATCGCCATTCATCATCTCAGTGATCGGGCGGAAAAACCCTTTGTGCCTGTCAATTGCGGCGCGTTTCCCGAGACCCTGCTGGACAGCGAACTGTTCGGCCACGCCAAGGGCGCTTTTACCGGTGCCATCTATACAAAGCGGGGACTGATCGAAGAGGCCGATGAGGGCACCCTGTTCCTGGATGAGATCGGCGAGGCGCCGGCCGCGCTTCAGGTCCGGCTTCTGCGTTTTCTGGATAACGGCCGGTTCCGGCGCATCGGTGAAACCCGTGAGCTGTCCAGCGATGTGCGCATCATCGCGGCTACCAACCGCCCGCTGGAAAAAGATCTGGAGCAGTCCAAATTCCGTCAGGATCTCTTTTACCGCCTTGCCGTGACGGTCATCGAAATACCGCCTCTGCGTGAACGTCCCGAAGACATAAGGGCTTTAAGTCAGCGATTTCTTCAAATCTATTCCAAAAGGCAGCAAAAAGAGGGTCTGCGTATCCATCCTCGGGTCTATCAGCTTTTCATGAAGTATGCCTGGCCGGGGAATGTGCGCGAAATGGAAAACACCATCGAACACGCAGTCATTATGACTGACGGTCCGGAGATCGGCCTGAAAGATCTGCCCCCCAAATTTCATGAATCTTCCGGCGAACGGGGTTTCACGATGGATGAGGATATCAGTCTCGCTTCTCTTGAGAAAAAATATATACTTTCCGTTCTCGAACGAACAGGCGGAAATAAAAAGAGGGCGTCTGATATACTTCAAATTTCCAGAACCACACTCATTTCCCGGTTGAAGAACTATGACAAACAATAGCCTTTATTATACACTTCAAGTGTCGAGATGTGAACACCCGATCGACTGATGGCCCGTATCGGTCCGGTTGTCAAGCTCCTCTTTTCCATTCAATAATATCCAGTAAATAAAGAAGTTGACACCTTTTCTTCCATGCATTCCCAGGTGCCGGGCCCTTGCTGGCATCAAAGTTGTATATCACGATATTGAAAAACAACAAAACAGTAAAGGCCTCAACATGAACATTCTGGTCGTGGAGGACAATCCCGGTTTCCGCCGCTCGCTGGTTATCCAGCTGGAAATGGAGGGGTATTCCTGCACAGAAGCCGTGAACGGCCGTGAAGCCATCGGCTTATTGGATGGGAAAGACGCAAAACTGCAGCCCGATCTGATCATTACAGATTACCGAATGGACAGGATGGACGGTGAAGCATTGATGCGTTACGTGTCTGTCCGGTTTCCCCACATCCCGGTATTGGTGGTTTCCGCTTACGTTCTGCCCGATTCGATGAAGGATGTTCCGTTTCTGAAAAAGCCTTTCACCCTGGATGGAGTCCTGCAAACAATCCATTCAATAACCGGTTCTCCGCCGATCAACGGGCGTTAAAAACGGATCCGGACGTATTGCATGGTTCGATAAACCAATGGGGAGGGGAATTTGACACTTCAAACAATACTCATCGTTGATGACAACAAGGAGTTTCGGCGTTCCCTGTCACTCTCGCTCCGAGACATGGGGCTGAAAATCCTGGAAGCGGGCGACAGCATCGGCTGTTTCGAAACCCTGATGCAGTGCCTGGACCGGGGAGAGACGATCGACGCGGTGGTCATCGACGGCCGAATGCCCGCTCTGGATGGGTACTGGCTGGCCGATCAGATCGAGAGCCACTGGCCCTGTCTGCCTCTGGTGATACTGACGGCTTACCCAAGACCCGTGAATCACAGAAATCACCGGGTCATGACCAAGCCTGTCAAACCGGAAGAGTTGATCAAAACGATTGATCATATCCGGCTGGGCCGTAACGCAGAAATCATTTCGTGAAGAGTGAATGTTTCACACCGGAGAAGAAACGATGAACAAAATATATGACCTGAACGAGATCGGGATCGATGCGTCTACCACGGAATTGGCCAAACGGCATTCTGCATTTTTCAACTCAAGCCATGACGGTATTCTGGTTTTTTGCCCTGACGGTATGATTCTCGATGCCAATCCGCGCTTGCTGAATATGTGCGGCAAATCGTACGATGCATTGATGGGCATGAATGTATTCGACCTGTTTGACGAAACCACTATACCGAATTTAAAGAAAAGCATCACCTGCCTTAAACAGAATCGCCCGCGGCAGCAGCCGCTTCGGTGCCGGCTGAAGACCGGGAACGACCGCCCGCTGTTTGCGGAGATCAGCCTCAGTCCGCTGGAGAATCAATACGGATATTCATGGCTGCTCCTTGCCATGGTGAGGGATATATCGCGGAGAGTCCGGTTTGAAGCCGAGTATCAGCGTCAGGCACATGAACTTTCATCGGTTTTTCAGGCGATTGCGGATCCGCTTTTTGTAATCAATGACCAGAGGGTGATACGCCGTCTCAATCGGGCCGCTTTGGAGATGTGTGCCGTCAAGAAAATTGAAGCGACAGGTCGGAAAGTGGGTGATGTCCTTCGATGCACGGGAAGACATTCGTCCTCCAGAGGCTGCATGTACGGGGATCAGTGCCGAAAATGCCGTATTCGCGAATCGGTGATGCGCTGCCTGAAACTGGGACAGACTGTGCTGAATCAGGAATCAACCCTTCAAACGGAGTCGGCAGACCATTTATCTGTTTTTAGAACCAATGCGGTGCCTGTCGCTTTTCAGGGCAGAAAGGGGTGTGTCCTTTCCATCGTGGATATTACGGGATTCAAGGAAGCCGAGAAGAAAGCCGCAGAAATGCATGCCAATATTACCCGCGCGAATCTGGAGTTGAAACAGAGCCTTGAAAATTTAATGCAGAGCCAGAGCCTGCTGTTCGAATCCCGGAAGATGGAACAGATCGGTCTTTTGGCATCGGGACTGGCCCACAATCTAAAGAGCCCGCTGGCAGGCATCAAGGGATACGCCCAGCTGATGCAGATGGAGGAGCCCAGGAGGGAACTGGAACTGATCATCAGGCAGACGGATGTCATGGAAAACATCATCAATAATCTGATGACCAAAAGCCGCCAGGACCACACCGAACGGCCCGAACCGCTGAATTTAAATCAGCTTCTGATTACGGAGCTCGAATTCTTTGAGTCCAATATGTTCTTCAAACACCGCGTAACCCGAAATATGGAATTGACCGATAACCTGCCATTGATAGAGGGAGTTTACGCTCATTTCAGTCAGACTTTCAACAATATCATCCAGAACAGCATCGATGCCATGCATGAATCGGACAAACGGGAGTTCACCGTACGGTCGCGTTTCGATGGAGCCAATGTCTGTGTGGATTTTGAGGATTCCGGATGTGGAATTCCTCCGGAGAATCAAAGTAAAATATTTGATCCTTTTTATTCGACCAAACCTTCGCGAAATGACCGAAAGGAAGGCGAACCTTTCGGAACCGGTTTGGGGCTGAGCAGCGCCCGGTTTATCATGCAGCAGTACGGAGTGACCATTCGGGTGTCCAGTCAGGTGGGCAGGGGAACCTGTGTGACCCTTCAGATACCGGTACGGGTCCAGGAGGAAACCGGAACTCGAAAAGCCGTGCTCATAGTGGACGATTCCCAGACCATGGTGGATATTCTGACTCAGGTCTGTGAAAACATGAATCTGGAGGTTTACGGAGCCTATGACGGAGAGAGCGCCCTGTCGCTTTACCAGTCGATTCGCCCGGAAATCCTGGTGACCGATTTATGCCTGCCGGGTCTTCTGGGCTCGGAGCTGGTTCAAGAAATCAGAAAAATCACGCCTGATCAAAAGGTGGTCTATATTACGGGATATTCCGAAAATCCGGATTATCAGGCATGGCTGAATCAGGAAAAGGAATGGCCGCAGACAAGCCGGCTGCTGAACAAGCCGTTTACCCTGGAATCTTTCAGGCAAACCATGGAAACCATGCTGGAATACGCACAGGCCGAAAAATGAATGGATCATCATCGAGACACGTGCTCATTGTGGAAGACGATGCCGTTCTTCGCAATTTCATGCAGGAAGTCATCCAGCGAAAGGGGCTCCGAGTTTTCACGGCCCGGAACGGCATCGAAGCCGTCAGTTTTCTGGAGAAAGAGGCCGTTCAGCTGGTCATTACCGACCTGCGCATGGACGGTATGGACGGCATGGAACTTCTTCGAACGGTCAAGGAAAAGACTCCATCCACTGAAGTGATCATCACAACCGCATTCGGATCCGTGACTTCCGCGGTGGAGGCCATGAAACAGGGGGCCTTTGATTTTATCACCAAACCCCTGGATCTGGAGAAACTGGATGTTCTCATCGACCGCGTCATGGCTCATCGAACACTGGTGGATGAGAATCAATTTCTCAAAGAACAGCTTCAGGGTGAGAAAATCGTCCGGAATATTATCGGTCACAGCGCCGCCTCGAAAAGGGTGCGCGAACTGATACAGACCGTGGGTCCTCTGGATTCCACCGTGCTCATTCAGGGAGAAACCGGGACGGGAAAGGAAGTGGCGGCCAATGCCATCCAGGCTGTGAGCAGCCGGCGGAACCGGCCCTTTATCAAGGTGAATTGTGCGGCTCTTCCGGACACGCTGCTGGAGAGTGAATTGTTCGGTCATGAAAAAGGGGCCTTTACCGGGGCCCATCAGATGAAAAAAGGACGGTTCGAGCTGGCTGACGGCGGCACTCTGCTGATGGACGAGATCGGTGAACTGGGACTGCCGGTTCAGGCCAAACTGCTTCGAGCCCTGCAGTATCAGCAGTTCGAACGGGTGGGAGGCGGTGAAACACTTCAGGTGGATGTGCGATTGATCGCCATTACCAACCGTGATTTGAAAGAAGAGGTCAAGGAGGGGCGTTTCCGTAAAGACCTTTATTTCCGTTTGAATGTGGTGACCATTCCCGTCCTGCCTCTCAGAGACCGGATGGAGGACCTGCCTTTGTTTGTGGACACTTTTCTGAAGATCTATAATCAGAAATACAGCAAAGATCGCCGCCTGTCGGATAAAGCCATGGAACGGCTGATGAATTACAACTGGCTCGGGAATATCCGCGAATTGGAAAACTGCATCGAGACTTCGGTGATTCTGGCCGGCGATGATGTTCTCAAGCCCGAACACTTCATGTGCCTGGAAGAACATCAGGATCTGTTCGCCGATTGCCAAAAGCGCGGTGACGCGCTGATTACTCTGGAGGAGGCCGAGAGACATGCCGTGCTCAGCGCGTACTCCAGGTTGAATCAAAATAAAACGCATACGGCCCGCGCGCTGGGTATCACGATCAAAACGCTTCGCTCCAAGCTCAGAAATTACGGAATGATCGAAGAGGCAAACGGGTAAGGTCTATTCAGCAGCCGGGGAATAATTCCCTGGCTGCCGAAGCGTTCTATGCGCGGCTGACGGAAAAAGGAATCGGATTGATGTTGTCTAATTGTATGATTAACAACAATAAAGAAAAAAGGAAAAGATTGAACCTGAATGGATATCAACCGACTGGCACGGCCCTTGCCTGACTTGATGCCGGCTTTAAAAAGTGATTTCCTCCTGTCTTACCGTTCCCGGAGGCGGACTGGGTTGTGCGGTTCCGGTCCGCCTCTCCTCCTCCCGAAAGAACCGTTGTTCGTTCGGGGACGAGCAGAGGCGTTCGGCCGGCAGGCAGCGGAATCCAGGCAAGACTGACAGTGCATGGCATCTTTCATCGTTGAGTTCAGGGATTCTAAACAGGACGTGCCGGTTGAACATGAGAAAACTTGGTTTACATCTTGGAATCGCCGTTATGATGACCATTTCTTTGACACTTCCGGCATCGAACCGAAGCAGCCACCGGGTGACGATTCGGGTTAATCTTCCCAACCGGCTTCAACCGGGGTCCGGCCGCTTTCTGCTGAGCCGGGGCGAACAGGGCGGACCGCACTCGGCGGTTGAAGACGTTATGGACTGGTCGAGTACGGGAAACGGCACGAAGATTACCGTAGCGGGTTCCCTGGAAGGAAAATTCCCTGCGGTATCCCTGAATGTATCCGGAAAGAAATTCGGAGGCAGCCGGTCATCCGGAGAGCCGGAACACCGTGACTTGTATTTAAATCAGGATGAAATAAGAGGCCGGCTGAATTTGAAATACGAATTGGCCGAAGAACGGATCGATACAAATAAGCGATTAACCACCGTATGGTATACAATGATAGATACCCGGTAGCAACACGCAGGGGGGTTATGGATCACTAGGATGTATTTGTTTATTCGGCAGGCATTGTCATTCAGGCCGAAGGAGGATAACGGGAAATGGAACAGTTGTCGATTCTGATTGTCGAAGATGAACGTATTGTCGCTCTTGAGCTTGAGAAATCTCTGATCGGGCTGGGATATCTTGTGTGCGGCCGCGTTTCGACAGGGAAACAGGCTGTCAGTCAATATCGAAAACTCAGGCCCGATCTGGTGCTCATGGATATTCGGCTGGGGGAAGGATCCGACGGCATCGAAACCGCGCAGCGTATCAGGGACATTTCCTCTGTGCCGGTTGTCTACATGACAGGCCATGCCGATGAGGCGACACTGCAGAGATGCAAGGAAACCGGCCCCTATGGATTCATCGTCAAACCGTTCAATATTCACGAAATCCGAAGCGCGATTGAAACAGCCTTTCTTCGTTACAATCTGGAAAATCGGATACACACCTCTCAGGAACACTTGCATACTGTATTGAAAAGCATCGGTGACGGAGTGATTGTCACGGATGAAAAAGGAGCCGTGACGTTTGTCAATCCGGCGGCCGAAGAGCTGATCCATTCCCCATGGAAACCTTCCGGATCCAAAAAGATCGAAGAAATTTTTCCGCTCATCGATGAGAAAACAAAGCAGAATCGCTATTCCTGCCTTCGGCGGACACTGAAAACCGGAGAGGCTCTCGGACCGGAAGACAACAAATTGCTGGTTCATTCTTCCGGCAGCCCCATCGCCGTGGAGGGGCGCAGTTCCCCTCTGTTTGAGGACGGGAAGCTGAAAGGGGCGGTTCTGGTATTCCGGGATATTCGGGCGCAGCGGAACCGGCGGAACCTTCTCAGGGCTGGCGAAACCAAATACCGGGCCCTGTTTCAGCATATTCATGATCCGGTCGTGGTTGCAGAGGCGTCGTCGGGCCGTCTGCTGCAGTGGAACAAGGCCGTGGAAAAGGTCTATGGATATCCGTCCGGCACGTTGTCTTCCATGACTGTGAAGGATTTTCTGGCGGATCCCGAATCCGGTACCTGGAAGGATCCGGCGCTCCGGTCGAAACGGATTTCCCCCTTTCAGACCCGGCATTCGACCCGTGACGGCCGGGTTCTGGATGTGGAGGTCTACGCGAAAAAAGTCTGTCATCCTGATGAAACGGTCTGGCTGTACACGTTTCGGAATATCACGGCTTTGACTGATTCGAAGCGGACCCTGGAACAGCAGGTCCGAATGGCCGGCATCATCAATCGGGTCGCCCGCCGAATCAGCAGCCGTCTGGATCTGGATGTTCTGATGAAGGAGATCGTCAAATCGATTCAGGAAGGATTCGGTTTTTTCAGTGTCCTGATCCTGCTTAAGGATGATTCAGGCCGGAGGCTGCATTTAAAAGCCATTGCGGGCGGGTATTCATCGGTTTTTTCCGACGATCTGACTGTTGATATGGGAGAGGGGATGGTAGGTCACGCAGCTACGACAGGTGAAACTCAGTCCAGCGGCCGTGTGGAAACCCATCCCCATTATGTCCGGAAAGCCGATGAAAAGACCCGTTCGGAGGTTTCGGTTCCCCTGAAGACCCGAACGCACGGCATTATCGGTGTATTGGATATACAGGATGATGTGTATGACGCCTTTTCAGAAGCCCAGATACAGGCGCTTGAAACCCTTTCGGCCCAGCTTGCCGGAGCCGTTGAAAACGCCCTGCTCTACCGGCAGTCTCTGGAAGAGATTCGGGAAAGGCAGAAAGCAGAAGAAAAGGCAAGAGAGAATGAAGAGCTGCTTGGTAATATTCTCGAGTCGATCGATGACGGCATTCTGGTTCTGAATACGGATTATCAGTACATGTACTGGAACCGCAGGATGGAGGAAATTTCGGGAATGGACCGCACCCGCGTACTGGGAAGCGGCAGGACGGCCTGGGATCTCTTTCCTCATTTGAAAACGGTGCATACGGACGATCTGATGAAAAAGGCCATGGGCGGTCAGATCGTGACACGATCCAATATTCCATATAAACTGGAAAACGGACGCGAGGGCTATACCTATGAAGCGTATATGCCACTGAAGGAGGAATCGGGAGAGATTCGGGGCATCATCGGTGTGGTCAGGGATATCACGGAAAAGAAAAAAACCCGGGAGACTCTGCGCCGGAGTGAACTGCTCTACCGAAGCGTGACCCAGTCGCTGAGCGCGGGCGTGGCCATTTCCAGCAGCCGGAAAATCCTGACTTTTGTCAACCCCACCCTGGCCGAAATGCTGGGCTATTCGGTCTCGGAGCTGCTGGGGAAGAGTCTGCGGGATATGGTTGTTCCGGGTTCCGGATCCGATTGTTCGAAGAATACCGGGAATCACAATGAGAGTGAACCCGACCGATTCGAGTGCAGGCTGAAACGGAAAGACGGGACCGGACTGGATGTGCTCGTCTCTTCTTCTCCCATGCAGATCAGCGGCGAGCAGAACCCCGGTACTCTGATGGTGATTGTCGATATTACCGAGAGGAAAACCGTTGAACAGGAACTGGAGTTCAGAAGGCAGTCTCTCGAATCGATTTTCCAGAACGCGCCCAGCGCCATTGTCGTGTTCGATCCCGACGGACGGATCACGGAGTGGAATCCCCGAGCCGAGCAGGTGTTCGGATACTCGCGTGATGAAGTTATCACCAAACCCATAGACGATATTGTTACGCTGCCGGAAAATAAAAAGAAATGTTCCGCCTTGACACGGGGAGCCCTTCAGGGTGTGGAAACAAGAGGCATCGAGACGGTCAGGTATGATAAAGACCGAAAACCCATCGATGTCATGGCATCCGCGTCGGCCATACGCACGGGCGCCAAGGTTCACGGTG
Source organism: bacterium (assembly GCA_011388275.1). Classification (GTDB taxonomy): domain Bacteria; phylum Zhuqueibacterota; class QNDG01; order QNDG01; family DSAB01; genus DSAB01. Next base: position 13,407 of record DSAB01000016.1, read on the forward strand.
TGGTCGTGGTTTATCATGATATCTCCCGGTTGAAGCGTGTCGAGAAAGAGCTGCGGGAGTCGGAAGCAAGGATCAGGGAGCAGAACCGGTACAACAAGCTGCGAGCCGATGTGTGGAAACTGGCCTTCGACCGGTCATTAACGGAATCCGGACTGATTCAGAACCTTCTGGACCGCATCGGTCCCGAACTCGGGGTCTCGCGGGCGTGTTACAGTCCGGTCATGGGCAGAGAGGTGGTATGCACACAGGAATGGTGCGCCGAAAAAGTAAAACCTTCACTGGGAACGCATCTTCCCCTTTCTGTGGCCAGATGTTTTGTCAATAATAAACGGAATGAGTTCTCTCTCGAAAACGCTTCGGACATGCTGCCCTCGAAAATGAAACCTGCATTGACGCCGGTTGTCAAACGATTCGCGAAAAGCCTCAATCTGCAATCCATCTACGTCGAACCCTTTTCACTGGGAGGACAATGGGCCGGCATGATCACTTTCGATATTTGTGAAGGCAACACGGAATGGGCCGGCTGGTCTGAATCCCAAAGGAAAATCGTGGCCGAGGTCACACAGATCATTACCCAGAACATCGAGCAGCGGCGGGTTCGAATGGATCTGGAAGAGAGCGAGGAACGGTTTCGAAGCATCAGCGTGTCGGCCCAGGACGCGATTGTCATGATGGATCAGGATGAAAGCATCACTTACTGGAATCCGACGGCTGAAAGGATATTCTCCCGGTCGAAAAAGGAGGTGCAGGGAAAAAACTTCTATCAATTGCTGATTCCCCGGGAATACAGACATCGAATCAGAGAGTGGATCGACGATGAGAATCGTAAGACCTTGAAGTCTGAAGGCATAAGCCTGATCGAGGCGATGGGAAGGCGGAAGCAGGATGAGCTGTTTCCCATGGAAGTTTCCCTGTCGACTGTGAACATTCAGGGTCGAAGGCACGTCATTGGAATGATCCGCGATATCACGGACCGCAAACGCTCCGAGGAAGAGATCATCCGGCTGGTATCGGCCATGCGTCAGGCCAGGGAAGGCGTTGTCATCACCGATCTGCAGGGTCGTATCGTTTATGTCAATCCGTTTTTCAATGAAATGACGGGCTATTCTCTGGAAGAAGTCAAGGGAAAGAATCCCCGCATTCTCAGCAGCGGGCGCCAGGATCAAGCCTTCTATCAGGAACTCTGGTCAACGATCACGCGGGGTAAAACCTGGTCGGGAATGTTTATCAACAAGCGGAAGGACGGTTCGCTATATCCGGAAGAGTCGACGATCTTTCCGGTAAAGGACCCATATGGAAAGATCATCAACTTCGCGGCGGTCAAGAGGGATATTACGGAACGCCGCGAAGCCGAAGAGGCGATGCAGCGATATACCGAAGATTTGAAAAAGGCCAAGGAACGTGAGGAGAAAAACGCGAAGGTTCTTTCCGGCCTGGTGAAGGAACTCGAAGAGGCCAAAAATCAGGCCGAAGAAGCGGCACGTACCAAGAGTGAATTTCTCGCCAATATGAGTCATGAGATCCGCACTCCCATGAACGGGATTATCGGCATGACCGAACTGGCTCTGGATACCGAGCTTACGACTGTTCAGAGAGACTATCTGCAATCCGTCATGAATTCGGCGGATTCTCTGCTCACGGTCATCAATGATATTCTTGATTTCTCAAAGATCGAAGCCGGAAGAATGGACATGGAATCCATTCCCTTTTCCCTCAGTGACACGCTGGATGAAGTTCTTCAGCTTCAGTCCCTGAAAGCGTCTGAAAAGGATCTGGAAGTCATCTCCTTTGTCAAGCCGGAGGTTCCGGATCGTGTGATCGGGGATCCTGTTCGGTTCCGTCAGATCATTACGAATCTGGTCAGCAATGCGGTTAAATTCACCGATGAAGGTGAAGTGTCGGTTCAACTGGAACTGGCCTCTAAAAACAACCGTCATGTCGTTTTGCGTGGAAGCGTCAGAGACACGGGAGCGGGAATCGACAAGGCCAAGCAGGAGATGATTTTCCAGGCCTTTACCCAGGCCGACGGATCCACCACGCGCCGGTATGGCGGAACCGGACTGGGTCTGACCATCACCGCGAAATTAATTGATATGATGAGAGGAAAGATATGGGTGGAGAGTCCGGCCCCCGGCGGGGATGGCAGCACCGGAGGTCCAGGATCCTGTTTTTACTTTGAAATCCCCATGAATATTGCCGAAACAGGTCAGACACAAAAATCCCGGTCCGGCCCGCTTCTGAAACTGGCAGGCAGGAAGGTTCTGATTGTGGATGACAATGCCACCAATCGGCGGGTTCTGGAAGAGATACTCGACGGATGGGGGATGAAAACCTCTTCGGCCGTGAACGGCAAAGAGGCATTGAAAATACTTGAATCGGCTTCCCGAAACGACCATTCTTTTTCACTGATGCTGCTGGACGCGAATATGCCTGTAATGGATGGATTCGAATTGGCCGGCGCGGTCCAGAAAAGCCCTTCACTGGCGGATGTTACCATCATGATGCTGACCTCTTCCAGGAGGAAAGGCGATGCACTGCGCTGTCAGAAGCTGGGAATTTCCATGTATCTGGTAAAACCCATTCGGCAGAAAGAACTTTTGCAGGCCATCCTGTCGGCACTGGGAAATGAGGAGGCGATTGAGATGGAAAGGACAGATGGATCATCACGGAAATATGATGTTCCGATACAGGGCGGGTCCGATGGTTTAAAACCCTGTCAAATTCTGCTGGCCGAAGACAATGAGATCAACCGGAATCTGGCCGAGGCCCTGCTGAAGAAGAGAGGCTGGACGGTTCGAGCCGCGGCGGACGGGGAAGAGGCCGTCATATTATGGAGGAAATATTCTTTCGACCTGATCCTCATGGATGTGCAGATGCCCGGCATGGACGGATACGAAGCGACGCAAATGATTCGACGGGAGGAGGAATCGCTCGGTGTTCATACGCCTATTGTGGCCATGACCGCCCATGTGATGAAAGGGGACCGGGAGCGATGCCTCGAATCCGGGATGGATGACTATATTTCAAAACCCATGAAGGCCCGGTCTTTGTATGAAACTGTGGAGAGGGTGATCAGTGCCGGGGATCAAGAGCCCCCGGCTCTCATCGACTGGAATCAGGCCGCGGAAGGTGTGGATGGCGATTGGGATCTGTACCAGTCGCTGGCAGAGACGTTTCTGAATGAATATTCGGAATTGAAACCCCTGAAAGAAGCCGTTCAAAACCGGGACGCCGAAGGTCTCGAAAAGTCGGCCCACAGCCTCAAGGGCGCCATGGCGAATCTGGGTGCCGAAAGCGCTCGCCGCCTCGCGGCGGAACTGGAACGCAAAGGAAGAAGCGGCGATTTATCGAATGCGGTTGAAACCCTTTCATCTTTGAAAGACGAGATCAGCCGATTGAAAAGACTTTTCTTGACACCGGCCTGGAGAACTCAGGCGGCTGTATCGGGAGAGCTTGTGAACGGAGAACCGTCATGAAAGTACTGATCGCGGAAGACGATCTCATCTCTCGTAATATATTGGAAGCCACGTTGGCTAAACGAGGGTATGAAGTCATTGTTACAACGGATGGCACCGAAGCCTGGGAGACCATGAAAGGAGACCGGCAGATACAGCTGGCTGTTCTCGACTGGATGATGCCCGGAATCGACGGTGTGAACCTGTGCAAGAAACTCAAGGCATGGGACTCGGAGGTCTTCATCTATGTGCTGCTTCTGACCGCCAGAACCCGAAAAGAGGATGTGGCTCTGGGCCTCAACGCGGGCGCCGATGACTATATTACAAAACCTTTCAGCGCCAGAGAGCTTCTGGCCCGGGTGTCTGTGGGTGAAAGGATGATACGGCTTCAGAATCAGCTGACGCGTCATGTCCGTCATTTGAGACAATTCGATCAGAAGAAAAACGAATTTCTCGCCATGGTTTCTCATGAGCTGCGTACCCCCATCGCCATTATGAAAGGAGGCGTCTCTCTGTGTCTCGACGGTGTTGCCGGAGATTTAACGGATACGCAGACGGAAGTGCTGACCGACACACTGGAAAGCATCGACCGGCTGAACCGTCTGGTGACCGACTTGCTCGACCTGGGAAAGATCGAATCCGGTAAAATGACACTGCATGACAAGCCGGTGAATCTGTGTGAATTGACTGAGAAGGTCGTCAAGGCGTATCAGAAAATCGCGGACAAAGCCGGTGTAACTCTCAGTGCCGATCTGCCCGGGGAATCGCTGATACTGGCGGTTGACGAAGACAAGATCAATCAAATTTTCAACAATTTGCTGAACAATGCTTTCCGGTTCACGCCACGCGGAGGGTGCGTTTCCGTTGGATTGAGCGAAGACGGTGATTCAGTCCACTGCTTTGTGAAAGATACAGGGCGGGGAATAGCACCGGCGGATCTTCCCAAAGTTTTCTCAAAATTTGAGCAGTTCGGATATGAGGAATCCGGCGGCAGCAAAGGATCCGGCCTGGGGCTGGCCATTACCAAAGCCCTGGTTGAACTTCACGGCGGCCGAATCGATGTGGAATCCAAATTGGGTGAGGGCAGTGTCTTTACTTTTAGCCTGCAAAAGAACCGGCTTCCCAAAATTCTCATCGTGGATGATGAGGAGACCATGGTGGAGCTGGTTCAGCGTTTTTTAGAGAATCAATATCAGTACCTGGCTGCGCACAATGGATTGGACGCGGTGCGAATGGCCTTGGAAGAGAATCCTTCATTGATTGTTCTCGATATGATGCTCCCCGGCATCAATGGATACGATGTTATTCGTGAGCTCAAACAGCATCAGGGTACGGCGGGTGTCCCCATCGTGATCAACAGCGCCTTTCCTGTGGATAATGAACGGCTGAAACGCATGAATGAAAACAGGCCCATACCCGTGCTGCACAAACCATTGGAACCCGGTATGCTTCAGACAACCATCAAAGAGATGCTGGCGGCCTGATGAAGGGGATAAGGAATGACGCAATGAAAAAAATACTGGTTATTGAAGACAACCCGGCCTACCATCGCATACTCCGAATGCGGCTGGAATCAAGAGGATACAGGGTCCTGTCCGCGTGGGACGGATTGACGGGGTTCGAAATGGCGCGAAGAGAAAAACCGGATCTGGTTTTATCGGATTTGATGCTGCCCCGAATGAACGGCCACAAGGTCACGCGAATGCTGAAATTCGACCGGATTTTCAGCAAAACGCCTGTTGTGATTCTGACATCGAGAGATCTCGAAATGGAGGCCGATTCGGCCAGTCAGTGCAGAGCCGATGCGTTTATACCCAAGACGACGCATCCGGACATACTGATGGATGTCATCGAAAAGCTGATTGAACAGACGCCTGCCGGTGTGGAATTATGATGAGAGAAAATCAAATCGAACGAATGCCTGACCGTACTCCGGTTCTCATTGCAGAAGACGATGAAGTTTCAAGAAGGCTGCTGTGCCGCCTGCTGGAAAAACGGGGGTTGTCGGTGATCGAGGCCAATGACGGCTCGCAGACCTGGAAAGCGCTGCAGAAACC
>DSAB01000125.1 GCA_011388275.1 bacterium
TATCATTGGTATATTGATCCGTGATTAATTCCATATCATCCTCCAGTTCATTGTAGAGGATGATAATCAAAATAAATCTAAAAATCTAACCCTTTTTGGTTCCGGCTTGTCCGGGTTGGGGGAGTTTCAGGAAGAGGGCCGGACTTTGATTAAGGAGAATAAATAATGAAGAAGTGGGTGGTTCTCACAGGAGGATTGGCGGTTGTCTGTCTGATTTTTCTCTTTTTCTATTTATTTTCATCCGGAAGCAACCGGGATGAGCGTTTGTATCGAACGGTTCGCGTGACGAGGCGGGATATATATTCCAGCGTTCTGGCGACCGGCATTATCAAGCCCATGGTAGGCGCCGAGGTCAGAGTCGGCTCCCGCGTTTCGGGTGTCGTCAAAAGACTGCATGCCGATATCGGCGACGAGGTGCAAAAAGGCCGGATCATCGCGGAACTCGACGCCACGGAACTGCAGGCCAGAGTCGATCAGGCGCGGGCCGATGTGGAGAATGCCAGGGCCAATTACGACTACGCAGAGCTGGATCTGGAGCGACAGCGGACACTCTTTCAGAAGAGCCTGATATCTCAAAGCGATCTGGATCTGGCGAAAACGACGCGGGATATCAACAGGGCCCGGTATGAACAGGCAAGGGCGAACCTGGATTACGCTCTCGTTCAACTGGATTATACCCGAATCACGGCGCCCATCAGCGGGGTGGTCGCCTCCATCTCCACTCAGGAAGGTGAGACCGTGGCCGCCAGTTTCTCGGCACCCACTTTTGTGAACATCATCGATCTCAACCGCCTGGAAGTCTGGGCTTATGTGGATGAAACCGATATCGGACGGATCAGTGAAGGCCAAAAGGCCGGATTCACCGTGGACACCTACATGGATACGGATTTTGAGGGCGAGGTTACGGCGATCTATCCCAAGGCCGTGATTCAGGACAATGTGGTCACCTATATAGTGACCATTCGCATTGCTGATTTCAAAGGAAAAATATTAAGACCGGAGATGACAACCACGGTTTCCATCTATCTGGAAGCCCGTGAAGGCGTTCTTACCCTGCCGCGTTCGGCGGTGCAGCGGGGACAGCGGGGGTATCGGGTGGCTGTCCTTGAAAACGGCCGGCGTATTGAAAAAGAGATTCAAACAGGATGGAGCAGCAACGATTATATCGAGATCATCTACGGTCTTCAGGAAGGTGATGAGGTAATTACAGAGGGATAAAACAGGAGAAAAGCATGGTTATTGTAGAAACCAAAGACATTACCAAGGTGTATCAGAAAGGCACGGATGTTCCCATCTACGCGGTGCGCAATGTATCGTTGTCCATCTCCCGGGGAGAGTTCGTAGCTGTTATGGGGCCATCCGGTTCAGGCAAATCGACGCTCATGAATATAATGGGATGTCTGGACCGTCCAGGCGAGGGCCATGTGCTCCTGGACGGACAACCGGTTCACACTTTATCCGATGAGGATCTCGCACGGGTGCGCAACGAGAAGATCGGTTTTGTGTTTCAGTCCTTCAATCTGCTGCCCAATACCAGCGCGCTTGAAAACGTCGAACTGCCGCTGATCTATTCGGATCGGGATCATATCACCGAAACGGCTAAAAGCGCCCTGGAAAAGGTCGGCCTTGCCGACAGGCTTCATCATACACCTGCCGAACTGTCCGGCGGCCAGCAGCAGAGGGTGGCCATCGCCAGGGCCCTGGTCAACGATCCGGAAATTCTGTTTGCCGATGAACCCACGGGAAATCTCGATTCCCGGGCGGGTTATGAAATCATGGCCCTTTTTCAGGACCTTCACGCCCAGGGACGCACTCTGGTCCTGGTCACCCATGATGCCGGACTGGCCGGGTATGCCACGCGGATTATTCAGATTGCCGACGGCCGGATTACCAGTGACAAGGAGAATCGAAAGACGCGCGTGGCACGCGATGAATTGAAAAAGATGGCTGAAACACCGGAGGTGAATGAATGAAAACCGGACGGATCTTGACACATTCGATCAGGGAGCTGGGAAAAAATAAACCGCGGACATTTTTCATGATGATCGGCATTGTCATCGGCGTGACCACGGTGACTCTGGTATTGTCCGCCGGGCTGGGCGCCCGAAGAAAGGTGATGGAACGGGTGCGGAAATTCGGTCTGAACAGTCTGATGGTATCCGCCGGTGGAGGACGCGAGATGGGGGGAGGAACGGCGAGTCTGCCCGTGGTGACGCTGAAAGCGGATGACGCGGAAGCCATCAAACATGAGATAAGGGCGGTTAAGGACACGGCTCCGTTCAACCGAAAGGGAGACGGCATGCTCAAATACCGTGAAAAATCCTACACGACCCGGGTTTTCGGTGTCACGCCTTCCTGGCAGCCGGTTTGGGACTGGTACGCGGAGAAAGGAAATTTTATCAGCGATGATGATCACGCGCGCATGAATCGTGTCTGCGTCATCGCTCCGACGGTTCAGCAGGAGCTTTTCGGTGAGGCCGATCCGATCGGTGAACAGATCCGTATAGGCACTGTTCCGTTTGAAATCATCGGGATCATGGAACCGAAAGGCATCAGCCCGGGCGGAGGCGATATGGACAACCGTGTTTATATCCCCCTGTCCACCTTTTCACGGCGTATCGCGAATGTCGACCATATTACCAACATTAAAGTGCTTCTTCGGGACCGGGCGGATATGAACAGAGCCGTGGAGGATATTCGCTCGCTGCTGCGGGGGAGACATTCGCTGGCGCCCGGTGTGCCTGATGACTTTCGGATCACCACACCCGTTGAAGTAACCCGGATGGCGGAACGGGTTTCGGGAACGTTCAGCCTCTTTCTCGTTCTCGTAGCCGCGGTTTCACTGGTCGCGGGTGGATTCGTGATCACCAATATTATGCTGATATCGATCGGCGAGCGCCGCCGGGAGATCGGCCTGCGTATGGCCGTGGGCGCGCGGGCCCGGGATATTCGAAATCAGTTTCTCGTTGAAACCATAACCATCACGGTATTTGGAGGTCTGGCCGGAATTGTGATCGGCATCGGCGGCGCATTTGTGATGGAAGTGCTGACCGAAATTCCCGTCGCATTTTCATGGCATGGCGCGGCATTGGGTTTGGTATTTTCCGCGCTGGTGGGGCTGGCGGCCGGAGTTCATCCGGCGAAACGGGCCGCGGCCATACAGCCGGTGGAGGCCCTGTCCAAACAGGGATAACGAGAGAATCCTGTGGAGATGGCATGGCTCTGATCGAAGCGGTTGAACTGACTAAAAAATATGGTGATCTCACGGCTGTTGACCGGGTCAATTTCAAGGTCCGGCAGGGTGAGATACTCGGTTTCCTCGGACCCAACGGGGCCGGGAAAACCACGACCATCAACATGCTGACCGGACTGGCGGCTGTTACCAGCGGGTCCGTCCGTTATGACGGCGTGGATTACACGGGGCGGCTGAAGAAGGCGCAGCACCTGTTCGGAGTCATTCCCGATGAAAGCAACCTGTATGATGAATTAAACGGTTTTGAGAACCTCTGTTTCTGCGGCGCCTTGTATGGCATGACCAAAGCCGATAGAAGGGAACGGGCGCGGGAACTTCTGGAGCGGTTCGATCTCGCCGGTGCGGCCGATCGTCCTTTCCGGTCCTATTCCAAAGGCATGAAGCGCAAACTGACTCTGGCCGCGGGCATCATTCACCGTCCTCCCATCCTTTTTATGGACGAACCGACCACGGGAGTGGATGTCGACAGCGCACGCGGAATCCGGGATCTGATCGGCCGGCTCAATAAAAACGGGACGACCGTGTTTTTGACCACCCATTATATCGAAGAAGCCGAACGGCTGTGCCATCGTGTCGCATTCATTGTCAGCGGACGGATTGTCCGCGTTGGAACGCTCAGCGAACTGATGCGGGAAGTTCAGCAGGAAAACATCCTTTTATTCACTTTCGAAAAAAACGTGGATTCGAAAGAGCTATCGAAAGCGTTTGGAAAAAGGTTCAGCCGTTATTCTGTTTATCCAGGGAATCGAAATTCATTGTCCGTTCATTCCGGTGAGGCGGTGGAATTGACACCCTTTGTCAAATTTTTCGAAGAGAACGGAGTAAAGGTGTATGAAGCCAAAATCATTCGACCGAGTCTGGAAGAGGTTTTCGTGAATATCACGGGTGTGGCCGCGGAACAGATGCGCAGGGAGAAAGAGGGGAAGAAGCCGGGAGAGAAGAGACCATGAAAACAGGGATCGCTTTCTGGAATATTCTGCTGAAGGACATGAAGAATTACTATCTGAAGCCTCCCAATATCAGCTGGGGAATCATTTTTCCGTTTGCCTGGATGCTCATGTTTCTGGTCCGTACAGGGGGCAAGGTCGAGGATGTCTATTCCATGCTTCCCGGTTTGATGGCTCTTTCCATTCTGTTCGGCACCACATCCATGCTGGCTGTTACCATCACCTTCGAACGCCGGGGCCGCTCTTTTGACCGGCTGCTTCTGGCGCCCGTCAGTCTGACTGCGCTGATGCTGGCCAAAACCGGAGGAGCCGTGTTTTTCGGCATGATCAACGCGTTCGTTCCTCTGGCCGTGGCGCCCCTGTTTGCCGCGCCGCCGGCCCTTCAATGGCCTTATCTGCTTGCCGGAGTATTCTTTGTCGCTGTCACGTCGACGCTGCTCGGTTTGTTTATCGCGGTGTCGGTGAGTGAGGTGTTCGAAGCGCAGACATTTTCAAATTTTTTCCGGTTTCCCATGATTTTCCTGTGCGGACTCTTCTTTCCCCTGGAACGGCTGCCGATATTCATCCGTCCTCTATCCTATGCCATACCCCTGACGTATGGAGTCAGTCTGCTTAAGACCGCTTTTCATCAAACCGCCGAAATTGCGGCGGGCTTCAGTCTGATTTTTCTGATCCTCTCGGCCATCACGCTCTTCTGGATAAGCCGGCGGAATATACAGAAGCGATGGATTCTCTGAGTTCGACGGTTCGTTTGATTGAGTCAAAAATGAAAATCTACCGGAATCTGAAAATCTCCAAAAAGACTTTGCTCAGGCACCGAATGAGAACCGTGCTGGCGCTGTTGGGCATTATTGTGGGGGTGTCGGTTGTTATTGTGATGGTGGCCATCGGAAACGGAGCCAGAGCCGAGATTGTCGCGAAAATCGAAGATCTGGGAACCAATCTGCTCATCATCAATCCGGCCGATCAGCGCTCACTGCCCGGAAGAGGACAGGCCCGCGGTCTGGTCACGACCCTGACCGCTCAGGATGCGGATGCTGTTCGAAGGGAGATTCAAGAAGCCGTAACGGTCGTAGCGGCCGTCAGCCGGCAGGCTCGCGTGAAATATGGAAATCTTGTCACGAACACATCGATTCTGGGTACAGCGGAAGACTTCCCGGTGATGCGGAACTTCCGCGTGGTCAGCGGCTGGTTTTTTACCGATCAGGAAAACCGGATATCCCGACGGGTGGCGGTTCTGGGGCATTCGGTCGGCATCAATCTATTCGAAGACCAGGATCCGGTGGGGCGAATTATTCGCATCGGGCGCGTGCCTTTCGAAATCATCGGTGTCATGGAGCCCAAAGGGGTGGATCTGTACGGAACGGATCAGGACGATCAGATCTTCATTCCTCTGAACACGGCTCTGCGTCGCGTGTTCAATCAGGATCATATTACGGCTGTATACATACAAGTCGATCCACAGAAAGATTTGGAGGCGGTGAAGGACCGGGTGCGGAGTCTGCTGCGCAGGCGCCACGGCCTGGAAAGTGAAGATAGGCCGGATGATTTTATCGTTCAGAGCCAGTCCGACCTGATCGCGGCCGAAACCGAGACGACCTCTACATTCACCTCGCTGACCGCAGGCATAGCGGGTATCTCCCTGATTGTGGGGGGAATCGGCATTCTGGCGGTCATGCTGCTTTCCATTCGGGAACGCCGACAGGAGATCGGCCTGCGTCTGGCGGTCGGCGCCCGGCCCGTGGATGTGCGCGATCAATTCCTTTTCGAAGCGGTGATCCTGAGTGTGGGGGGAGGCGTTCTCGGCATGGCGGCCGGCCTGGTAATCGCCTTTTTTTTAAAATTCATTCTGTCCTGGATGATTACCGTGTCGGCCGAGTCCGTTCTGTTTTCCTTCGCGTTCTCTCTTTCGGCGGGCCTGTTTTTCGGCGTCTATCCCGCTCATAAAGCGTCCCTTCTGGACCCGGTTGTCGCGCTTCGAAGCGAATAGGGCCGGCAAGATCCGCCGCACGTTTTTCCACGCGGCGGATCTGTCGCCGGGCGAGTTCATTTTCTGAACACCCGGTTACTCTTGTTCGGCGAAAAGCTTCTCATATTCCCCGTATCCTTCTTCCGCCAGTTTCACGCGGGGGATAAACCGCAAAGCCGCGGAGTTGATGCAGTAGCGCAGGCCGGTCGGAGGAGGCCCGTCGTTGAACACGTGTCCCAGATGCGAATCTCCATATTTGCTGCGCACCTCGGTGCGGGTCATGAAAAGGCGTTTATCCGTTTTCTCGATAATATGATCCGGTTCCAGGGGTCTGGTGAAGCTCGGCCACCCGGAGCCGGATTCGAACTTGTCCAGGGAACTGAAAAGCGGTTCTCCGGACACGATGTCCACATAAATGCCTTCGTCGAAATGGTTGTAGTAGGCGTTGTAAACAGCGGGCTCTGTTCCGTTTTTCTGGGTCACCTTGTACTGAAGCGGAGTCAGCATTTTTTTGATTTCGGCCTCGCCGGGCCGCGTATAGGTTTTCTTTTCGGGTTTCATCTGCGCCGTGCTCCCGTTTATTGTGATTGTCATCGAAAGAAGGATTGGAATCCATTGAGAAGATGGGAATGGGTGTTTCAAGGGTTTGATCTCCTTTTTGATTGTTTTTCGTTTATCGATGTATTCAGGATTTTATTATTCAACTTCCGCAACGGGCGGTTGGTTTCCGCGTCCGGCTGAAGTGCCGAGGGGAAACGAATGCCTGTAATCCTATTTCTTCCTTGATTTTTCAAATGTTTTTTACCACTTTACGCAGTCAGCAATAAAATATGTGTTTAAACCAAAGGAGTTGTTCTCATGAAAAAGGCCGTTGTCTGTTTGTGGTGCATGATTGTTATCGCCGGTCTTGCGGTTTCCTGCGGGGGTGACGGGGAAAAGAAACCGGCGGAAGAAGCGAAAACCCCAAAGCTCTCTTTGAGAACCCAGGAAGGCATGATGGCCAAACTGGACGAACTGGGCGTCACGATTCCCGATTATTTTGTGTTCGATAAAGTCGATGATGATGCTTCGGAGTATAAAATATTCTTCCGGTTCCAGGATATCGAAGGACTCGTTGAAAAGGTGGAAGCCTATGTCGAAAACACCGTGGAAGCGATGAAGGCCGAAGGATGGAATCAGCGGGATTATCAGACGGTGATGGGCGAAGCCACCTGGCTTTATAAGAAGGTCAATCCCCAAAGCACTCGAAATATCAATCTGGTGATCGGGTATTATCTGGGGGGCGAAAGTCTTTTGGGCAATGAAGTGAAAGATTTTTCGATATTCTTCAAGTACAGCAAGATGTAAAAAAAGGCGGCATTCCGGATAAAATCCCGTTTCTTCACCTGTCCGCGTGGATTCATCAGTATTCGAATTCAGCCGGGGCCGGGCGGTTACAAATTCACGGATTACAGCCGCATGGGTCTGCCGCTGGAGGTTCTCATAGTCCTGATCGGAGTCCCTCTGATACTCTTATTTTGGCCGGTCTAAGCGGCGGCTGTTTCGCGCTTCGCGCGGGGTGTTTTCCGGCGGATTCCCGCTTTATTCCTGCAGACCCCGGACTGTCACATCTTTCAGATAGGGATTGCCGAAATTCGTTTTATCCCCGATACGGGCCTTCCCGTCCGACACAAAGCGAGCGGACAGGGGTTTTTGGTATTTATGCGCCAGACGGCTGAGAATCTCCAGAATGTTTCGCACGGTCTCCGGAGATTCGTCCACGCCGACGGGATAGGTGTCGATGCCCAGCCCCGAGTGCAGAGAAAGATAGATATTTCTCTCCACGGAAAAACGGCCGGCCTCATACTCCTCGGCCAGTTCGAAATCTTCCAGACAGGGGAACATGATGCCGCAAAGACCCACGGGCCGGGGATTTCGCGTTCTGATGAATTCCGTGATCTTCAGGTAAACAGGCAGAGTGACACTGCGTGAAAAAGAGCCGCACCAGCGGCGGATATGATGAATCAGGCTGGAATCGCCCGTGAAAAGCGGCGCTATGGAAGAATCGATGCCCAGAAAATCATGCCGGTCCCTGAATAAATACGCCAGCTCCGACCAGACCGTCATCATGCGAAGCAGCCACTCCTCCAGGGTGTCACAGCCGGCGGCCGAGTCCGTGGGTTGCAGTCCCAGGGCGAATCCTTCCTTTTCAAAATGCGCCGACGGAAAATAGGGGCTGGAGGGGGCGTTGCAGAAGGTATAGGTGAAGCTGAAGGTTTTCTCCGGGCGGGTTCGAATGATGTCGAAGAGCAGGGAGATGTCTTCATCCCGTACATTCGTCAGAGGCCGATGGAAGGCCGTGTTTTTCGCCCGGATGAAATCATCGAACTGACGCGATGCGTTCTTTCGGTCAAGACCGCCGGCGCTCACATACAGATCGGGATCGGGAAAGGCCGCATCAAGATCTATGATTCGCTGTCCCAAAAAACAGAGACGGCGGGTTTGTATGGCGTAACCTGCGTCTCCAAGCTGGCCGGAAAGCGTCGCGAGACGGTCTTCAAGATCCGGATGGAGTGCATGGCTGAAATAACACAGACTCCGAATGATTTTAGTGGTGTTCATACAGACGCCTCCGGTTGATGAGTCGATCTATTCGTCGGGTTTTTCAGTGTCTTTTTCAGCGGGTCGATTTCGGCGCCGAATGATATATCGGAAATCGATATCCGGGTTGACGCTCAGCAGATTGCCGCCCTTTCCGCCCAGCGGTATTCGCACGGCCGGACGCAGGGTCACCGCGGACCAGAGTTTCCAGACAATACCCGCGGTCAAAGAGTGCCGAAAAACAGGCAAAACGTATTGCTCACCGGCAGCCGGCGAGTAACCCATGCGGGAAAAGCGATACCGTATGTATAGTTTTAGTTTTGGGACGATCGCTGTTTCCTGTTTGACAATAAAGATAAAATCGTCGGCGGGATCCATGCCGCTGCCGATCACGTTGTTGAACCAGTAGGAACTCTTGACATGAAACCGAAAGGTTTTTCGCGGCGGAGACGCCCAGAGCAGGCCCGCACCGATATCCCACGTACCGTCGCCGAAAAACGGGTCGATCGCGGGATTCGCGGCCGGAGACCGCAATGCCATGAGGCCGGTGAGAGAATGTTTCGATTCGGTTCTTTTGAGAATGCCCAGGCGGGAAATCAGGACAATATCGCCCAGTCCGGTCTTCAGACCGCCCTGATTTCCATCCCGGTGGGCCAGCCAGGGAATGCTGATGAGCAGTTCCATCCGGTCAGACAGCGACCTGCCGGCGGTTACATGGAGTTCCGCAAAGGTCCCGGCTTTTTGGCCGTCACTCGATGCCCAGGCATTCTCCGTCCAGTCGTACGTCTTGCTGATGGACGCGATGGAAAATGAAGACATGAGAATCCATGAGCCCGGTGGAGACAGCGGGGCGTCTTTCAGGAGAACCTGTCCGCGGACAGAAGAAGTCGTGAGGGTCAGGCACACAAGAAAAAGCAGCGCTGAATGGTTTTCCGTGCGTGATCGCACAATGAATCCTTCATTGAAACAGTTCCGGTTGCCGTATCCTGAATAGTGTACATTTTTTCAACGTGAAAATCAAGTTGATATCGCCGGATGAGCTCCGCGGCCGGAAACTTCGAAAAACGTTTTGGCCTTGACTTTTGAAACCATTATTGATACGTTCCGTACGAAAATAGTATAATCAAATTAAAATCGTAAGCCATGGTTGATGACAATGGATAACACAGGAATCATGAAAGAGAACCGCAATGACTAGGTTCCTGTCCGTGCTGCTGCTCACAGTCCTTGTCTCGGGTGTGCCGCGGTCTTCCGCGCTTGAACTGCGGGGACAGGCCTCGGCTATATCCGTGTGGGATCTCGACCATACAGCTGTCTGGCAGTGGATCGTCCGTTACATTCCGACCCTGACCGGCGGCTTTGCAGGTTCTTCCGTCTCGCTGGACGGCGCGCTCTCCCTGAACACGCGCTGGATGGGTCATATGAAAGGTTCAGGCGTGCGGAGCGAAAGCGGCGATCTGTCCCTGTACCGGGGATGGATACGGTTTACGACCCCCCGTTTTGAATGCCGAGTCGGCCGCCAGAAGATCAGTTTCGGATCCGCGGCCATGCTCCGCCCGCTGATGTGGTTCGACCGGATCGATCCGCGCGATCCTCTCCAGATTACCGAGGGTGTGAACGCGATTCTTTTTCGGTATTATTTTATGAACAACACCAATATCTGGTTCTGGGGCCTGGGATTCAATACCGAAGTCAAGGGATGGGAGGTTTTCCCCTCGGCGGGCGGCCGGCCCGAGCTGGGCGGAAGGATCCAGACGCCCCTGCTGAAGGGGGAATTTGCCGTCACCTGCCATTACCGGACCGCGGATCTGAGCCGGGGAACCGGAGGCCTTTTCCTGGGTGACCGGATCGAAGGGGAAAACCGGTTCGGCCTGGACGGCAAATGGGACGCGAAAGTCGGACTCTGGTTTGAAGCGGTCTGGATTCATCTGCCCGGTCCGGATTTCCTGCCGCCCTGGCAGCGTTTGGTCACCGTGGGAGCGGATTACACATTCGGGCTGGGCAACGGTCTGCATGTGATGAGTGAATATTTCGAAGTCCGGGCGGTGGAGCGGGCCTTCGACCGGGGAGAGGGGATGCGATTTTCCGCTCTGTCTCTCAATTATCCGCTGGGCTTTTTGGACAGGATAACAGGGATGCTGTATTTTGACTGGGAGCATCGCGAGTGGTACCGGTTCATCAATTTTCAGAGAACCCTGGATCAATGGCAGTTTTTTATCATGGGATTCTGGAATCCGGACGCGTTTCAAATTTACACAACTCGCGATATCAATCTTTTCGCCGGAAAGGGAATTCAGGTAATGGCTGTTTTCAATCATTGAACAGGCAGATGTCAACATGAATCCCGATTATTTGCGGACGCGGAGGTCACGCATGCAGAATAACACGATTGTTCAGCTCGACGGAGTGGTCAAGCGTTTTCCCGTGGGACGGGGTCAGTTTACGGCATTGAAGGATATCAACCTGAAATTTAAAGCCGGAGAGTTCAGCGGACTGGTGGGACCAAGCGGATCCGGGAAGACCACGCTGCTCAACATCATCGGATCCCTGGACGGGCCGTCCGAGGGACACGCCCGGGTTCTGGATCGGGCAGTCGAAAATCTGTCACATCGGGAAGCCGCCGAGCTCAGGAATTATCATATCGGATTTATCTTTCAGACCTACAACCTGCTGCCCGTGTACACGGTTTTCGAGAATGTGGAGTTTCCCCTGCTTCTGCAGAAAATGGAGAAGTCCAAACGGGAAAAAGCGGTTATGGATGCCCTGGAATGGCTGGGATTAACGGACAAGGTGAATTCCCGTCCGGCCCAGTTGTCCGGAGGAGAGTGTCAGCGTGTGGCTATTGCCCGGGCCATGGTCAAGCGGCCTGAAATTCTGCTGGCCGATGAACCGACAGCCAATCTGGACTCGGCCAATTCGCATCATATTCTCAAAGCCATGGTCCGGCTGAACCGGGACCTGAAAACCACGTTCATCTTCGCCACGCATGACGCGAAAGTCATCAAGTACCTGCGCCGGAAAATCGTGCTGGAAGACGGAAGCGTGACGAAAGACGAGAAAAAGGAACCCCGGTCCAAGTCGTGAGGGAGGCGAAGATGCTGGCATTGAAACTGGCTTATCGAAATCTCGCGGGAGCCGGTCTGAGAACCTGGCTCAACGTGATCGTCCTCTCCTTTTCCTTTGTATTCATCATCTGGTTCAAGGGGTTTCTGGAAGGCTGGAACCGGGAGGCTCGCCGCGACATGATTCAATGGGAGATCGGCGGGGGGCAGTTCTGGCATGAGGCGTACGATCCCTACGATCCTTTCACCCTTCAGGACGCTCATGGAATGATCCCGCCTGTTTTTCAAAATGAGATCGATCAGGGACGCCTGACACCCATGCTGCTGGCCCAGGGCACGTTCTACCCCCAGGGCAGAATGCACAGTGTCATGCTCAGGGGCATCGATCCGGATCAGTCGATACTGGACATTCCTTCCCGTCTTTTCCACGAAGCCGGTGAATCGATACCGGTCATCATAGGAACCCGGATGGCTTCCAATCACAGCCTGGACAGAGGCGACAATGTAACGGTTCGGTGGCGGGACGTTAAAGGTGCTTTTGATGCCGCGGAAGCGGTGATTGTCGATATTTTCAAGTCCAACGTGCCCGGAGTGGACGCGGGACAGATGTGGATTCCTCTGAACCGGCTTCAAACCATGACGGGCATGGAAGGGGAGGCCACGCTGCTGGTCATCCGTCAGAATACCAAGATCGAATCCAGTCATCCCGAATGGATGCTGAAGGATCACAGGTTTTTGCTCGCGGAGATCGATCAGATTATCAAAACCAAGTCGATGGGCAGTTCGATCTTTTATATCATGCTGCTTTCGCTGGCCCTTCTGGCCATCTTCGATACCCAGGTACTTTCCATATTCCGGCGTCAGAGGGAGATCGGAACCGATATGGCCCTGGGCATGACACGGGGTCAGGTGGTTCGGCTGTTTACCGTCGAAGGGACCATGCACGCGTTTCTGGCGGCGGGTCTGGCCGCGCTGTACGGCATTCCGTTTCTGTATTTTCAGGCCAAACGGGGTTTTCCTATGCCGGAAGGAGTGGATGATTACGGTCTGGCCATCGCCGAGAAGATCTATCCGGTTTACAGTGCCGGCCTGGTCGCGGGAACCACAATCCTGGTACTTGTGGCCGCCACGGTTGTCAGTTATCTGCCGGCCACGAAAATCGCCCGTATGAAACCCACGGAATCCATCAAAGGGAAGATACAATGATTAAATTTCTGTTCAAAGGGGTCATCCGCGACAGCCACCGAAGCCGTTTCCCGATCATTATCGTGATCATCGGCGTTTTGCTGACTGTTCTGGGCAGCTGCTGGCTCAAGGGAGTGATGGGTGACATGGTGGATTTCAACGCGCGGTACTACACCGGTCATGTGAAAGTCGTGACCCGGGCTTTTGCCGAGAATCTGGATCAGATGCCGCTTGATCTGGCTCTGGTGGATATCGCCTCCCTGAAACAGGAGCTGTCCGGTCTGGCTCCGGATATGCAGTGGATAAGCCGGATCCGCTTCGGAGGGCTGCTGGATGTGCCGGACGCAAAAGGTGAGACCCGGGCACAGGGGCCGGTTATGGGGCTGGCCGTCGATTTTTCACCCGAATCCGGTGAGGTGTCGCGTTTGAACATAGCCAAGTCGCTGGTGGCCGGACGGCTTCCCCTGAATCAGGATGAAGCGCTGATCAGTCATGAACTGGCCGGGAAGATGGCGCTCGAACCCGGAGACGTGGTGACTCTTATCGGATCCACCATGTACGGCGGACTGACCATGACCAATTATCGATTTGCCGGGACGGTGCGGTTCGGCATTCATGCCATGGACCGCGGCGCGGTCATCGTCCGTCTCGAGGACGCGCGCATGGCCCTGGATATGGATGACGCGGCAACCGCGATTCTCGGCTATTTCGGCGGCGGCCGGTATTCCGAAACACGGGCGCAGAATCTGTCCGATCGATTCAACGCCTCCCTGGCCGGAGAGAAGGACGAATTCTCTCCCCAAATGATGCCCTTAAGCCGGCAGGACGGCCTGCATGAATGGATCGAATATGCCGGATCCATGTCGGGAATGCTCGTTACTCTATTCGTGCTGGTCATGTCTCTGGTGCTGTGGAACGCCGGATTGCTGGGAGGGCTCAGGCGGTACGGCGAAGTGGGGGTCCGGCTGGCTATCGGTGAACACAAGGGACATATCTACCGGTCCATGATCGGCGAATCGGTTCTCATCGGTTTGATGGGCTCCTTGCTGGGCACCCTGGCGGGCCTCGCCGCGGCGTGGCCCCTGGAGCGATACGGTATTGACATGGGCTTTGCCATGCAGAATACCACCATGATGATCCCAACGGTCTTTCGCGCCCGCATCACGCCTGAAGCGTATTATATCGGTTTCTTTCCCGGATTGTTTTCCACGGTACTGGGAACGTCTCTTTCGGGCATCGGGATCTATAAACGGCAAACCGCTCAGCTTTTCAAGGAGTTGGAAACATGAAAAACCCAATCTGGTTTCTGCTGGCCGGCAGCCTCTGCGCTCTTCCTGCTCAGGGACAGACACCGTCCGGAAGAGAGATTCTCGATCGCATCGACAAGAACATGGCATCGGAAACACGGATCGTTCAATCAAGCATGATCGTGCACGGCCGCCGAGGCAGCCGGACCATCGAATCCAAAACCTGGGCGCAGGGAACCGACAGGTCCTTCACCGAATATCTTTCTCCGGCGCGCGAGCGGGGAACCAAAATGCTCAAACTGGAAGATCAGCTCTGGATGTATTCGCCGTCCACGGACCGGACCATTCAGATATCGGGTCACATGCTGCGTCAGTCCGTCATGGGGTCGGACCTGTCCTATGAGGATATGATGGAAAATCCCGAACTGGCGGACGATTACGAAGCCCGGGTTTCAGGTTCTGAAACCATTGACGGCCGGGACTGCTGGGTGGTGGACATGACCGGAGTGGTCGGGGATCTGGCTTATCCCCTGCGAAAAGTCTGGGTGGACAAGAGCCGGTGGGTTCCGCTGAAAGAGGAACTTTTCGCCAGGAGCGGAAAGCTGCTGAAAAAGATCGAATTGTCTGACATCAGGCAGATTGAGGGGCGATGGTTTCCCATGCGCATGAGGTTCAAGGATGTGCTGAAAACCGGTGAAGGCACGGAGTTCATTGTGGACAGCATCGCGTTCGATGTGGAGATACCGGAAGTGACCTTTACCAAGGCGATGCTGCGAAGGTAGCAGAGTCGCGGAGGGCGCGCAACCGTTTCCATGAATCAATCAACGACTCCGGTCTTGGCCGGACAGCGGTTTATTGAGACCCTTCCCAGACCCGCAGCCCCTGTCTGGCAAGTCGTACGGGAAGTACGAGAAATCCCTTGTCTCTAAGCATGCGTTCAAGAAGGTGTTTTCGGGCCGTGTCTCCACTGGCGAGTATGGCCATGGATCCACCCCCTCCGTTGACTTTGGATCCGGCGACATCGAACTCTTTCAGGACAGGCAGAATCCGCTCCACCTGCGGATGAATCAGGCCGGGATCGAGTTCGCGCTGGACCTCCGTGCTTTCCTGAAAAATCCGGCCCAACTGTCTGAAATCACCCTGGAGCAGTGATTCACGGGCCGAAGAGGCCAGCTCCTCGAGCCGTTCAAGTCCGGGCCGGTACCGGTCATCAGGGCCTTTTCGGCGGCTTGTGTGGAAACCGGTTTCCGAATGCGTCGGACGATTCGGTACGCTGATCAAAACCAAACGGTGCTCCAGTTCCCACCGGTGATTTTCCGGGAGTTCCACGACCGCCACCTCCTGGTGGCCGGGTTCGGGGAACTCAATGAAGGTGACGCCTCCGAATGCGGCCGCCGAATAATTGTGAACAGCGGGAGCCGATCCATAGGCACCGGTTTCCAGACGGCGGGTTAGATTAACCAGTTCAACAGGAGAAGACCGGTTGGACGTCAGAGCTTCCAGAGTGCCCATGATGGCCAGGGATACGGCCGCGGACGTTCCCAAAGAGCTTCGGGGTGGCGCGTGGGAGAACAGATTGATGACGATTGACCAATGCCCGGGTATCTGCAGTTCCTTCAGGGCCGCTTCGATGAGCGGAAGTTTTTGAAAAGCCGGAGAATCGGGATTCGGCGGATCGGTTTGACCCGCGTTCTCGATGGAAAGTGTGAAACGCGCTTCCGGACCGGCTTCCTCCCATAGAAAAAGCTGAACCTCTACATGGGGATACACAGCTATCTGAAAAACCGCGCCTCTTCCGGAAGGGTCGTTATCCGTCCATCCGCCCACATCGCAGATGCGTGTGGGAGCCGCGGCGTTGATGACACGCTGAGGTTTCATGGGAACCCCGTATGAAAATATGAATGAATTCCGGGAATCGTATCATCATAAGGGTTTTTTCCGAGAAAGTCAAGACAAACTCATAACGGCTGATATTCGATGAAAATCCGATAAAAATTCTTTTTTAAATCACGGTTTCCGTTGACAATGATTTTTAAATGTTTTATATTGGGTCTACATTCGACGGTCGTTTCTATCCGTAAAATTTGTATAGAGTTAAGAATCGTTTGCGGCGAAGCGGAAGCGGTTTTTGTCGAAATCAGCGAAATGCGCTCAGGGCGCTTCGCCTGCTTCTTCTTTGGCGCGGGCGATGTTTCATGAGGATTGAAACACAACGGAAAACCCGATTTAACAAACTCAGGAACCAGGAAAGGAGAAGAAACAATGGCGACACTGCAGGACAAACTGTCCGAACAGTTACCCAGGAAACGGGAAGAAATTCGCTCGCTGGTAAAGGATCACGGCGACAAGGTCATGTCTGAAGTCACAGTCGCTCAGGCTTTTGGCGGTATGCGCGGTGTGAAGGGTCTGATCTGCGATACGTCCCTGGTGGAACCGGATGTCGGCTTGATTATCCGGGGCAGAAACATACTCGAACTGGTGGACCATCTGCCGGAAGAAATTTTTTATTTGCTGTTGACAGGCGAATTGCCCGACAAGGCGGCTCTTGAGGCGCTTCAGGCTGATCTCCACAAACGTCAGCAGGTGCCGAAATACGTCTGGGACGTGCTCGATGCCATGCCTGAAGATTCCCATCCGATGACCATGTTCGATACCGCCATTCTGGTGATGCAGAAAGAGTCACAGTTCGCAGCACAATACCGAGCCGGTATAGCCAAGGGAGATCTGTGGAAACCGGCCCTGGAAGACTCGCTCAGGCTCCTGGCTATGCTGCCGGGTATCGCGGCCGGTGTCTATCGCAAAAGGTTCAAGAAGGGGCCACGGATCGAACCGAAAGACGGCCTGGATTGGGGCGGCAACTACGCGCATATGCTGGGCGTGAATGATCCCACCGGAGAATTCGCCAACATGATCCGGCTGTATCTGGTGCTGCACTCCGATCATGAAGGCGGCAATGTCAGCGCCCATACCTGCCACTGCGTGGCTTCGGCGCTGTCCGATCCCTACTACTCCGTGTCGGCGGGTTTGAACGGTCTGGCCGGACCTCTCCACGGACTCGCCAACCAGGAATGTCTGCGTTTTGTTCTGTCTCTGATCGAACAGTACAAAGGCGTTCCCAGCAAGGAACAGCTGACGAAATTCGCCTGGGACAACCTGAACAGCGGAAAGGTAATTCCCGGCTATGGTCATGCCGTACTCCGGGTGACGGATCCCCGTTTTACGGCGTTTTACAATTTCGGCAAACGGGTGTGTCCGGAAGACGATGTCTTTAAAACCGTAGCCCTCATTTTTACGACCATTCCCGATATCCTGAAAGAACACGGAAAGGCCAAGAATCCGTGGCCCAACGTGGATGCCGGTTCCGGCGCGCTTCTGTACCATTTCGGCGTCACCGAATTCGATTATTACACGGTGATGTTCGGTGTGTCACGCGCCATGGGTATGCTGTCCCAGCTGATTATCAGCCGCGGACTGGGCGAAGCCATTGAAAGGCCCAAGTCTGTAGGCACCGATTGGGTACAGAAATTCGTCAAGGGTTGATGGCTCATTGATCATGGAA
>DSAB01000124.1 GCA_011388275.1 bacterium
GTCGTCCATCGTCTGCGGTCTATGGTCTATCGTCAGAACATCGTCTGCCGTCCATCGTCTATCGTCCACAAAAGAATAATGCCCTCCCCCCATACCATGAGTGAAGCATAAGGCCGGACTAACCCAGGAAAAAGGGGAAAAACAAACCTGTCTTTTTCTTTCGCTATGCGCCATGCGCAACGCGCTCCGCGCTCAGCGCCTTTTCCCCTTACATCTCACGACTTTCCCTTGCTTTTTATGCGGACATTGTGTAAACTATTATTATAGGGCCTGTGAACCGGCCTGACCCTCCCAAGGACGGAAAACCATTATCGTCTGTTATATCGATCTTTCGGGTAAAGCGATATCAGCGCAGGAGCCGTCGCCATGAAAAAAATCATTCCTCTTTTTTTCCTTGCAGCCGGGTTGGTTTTTCACTGCGGACGCCGGACCCATAACCGGCATTATCCCGTAAATCCAAAACCCCTGGTACAGACCCGTTTCGTCCGCCTGCCCCTGGGCACCATCGAGCCGGAAGGGTGGCTGAAACGCCAGCTCGAAATCCAGGCCGAGGGACTCACCGGGCATATCGACGAATTCTGGCCCGATCTCATGCATTCCGCCTGGAAGGGAGGCGGCGGAGAGGCCTGGGAACGGGGCCCCTATTATCTGGACGGGCTGATCGCCCTGGCCTACCTTCTGCAGGACACCCGTCTGATCATGAAGGTGCAATCCTGGATCGATCCGATTATTAAGAGCCGGAACCTTGACGGCTGGTTCGGCCCCACACAGAATAAAGACCGCTGGCCGCTGGCCGTGGCGCTGAAAGCGCTGGCTCAATATCATGAAGCCACGGGAGACGGTGAAGCCCTGAGAGTCATTCAGAATTATTTCCAATACCTGAACGAGAATCCTCCCGACTGGCCGGATGATACGTGGCGCGGAGTCCGGGCCATGGAACACGCGGTGACCGGATACTGGCTGTACCGGCGCACCGGGAATCCCTTGGTGCTGGAGACCCTGGATTCCATTTTCAATCACAGTTTCGACTGGACCGGATATTTCGAGACATTTCCATGGGACTCAGCGGCTGTGGCGGAAAAACGCGTACCGCACAACTGGAAAGCGGACGGCCTCACGGCCCACGTGGTCAACAACGCCATGGCCGTCAAATACCCCGGCCTCTGGTTTCAGCAATCGGGAGATTCACGATACCGTAAAGCCGTTTACACGGCGTTGAACCGGCTTGACGGTCATCACGGCCAGCTGGGCGGACGATTTTCGGGCGACGAGCACCTTTCCGGGAAACGTCCTACCCAGGGCACGGAATTCTGCGCTGTGGTGGAATATTTGTTCAGTCTGGAGAATCTGCTGGAAATTTTCGGAGACCCTGTGCTGGCCGACCGGATCGAGTTTCTGGCCTACAACGCCCTTCCGGGCACCATGACTCCGGACGGATGGGCGCATCAGTACGATCAGCAGACCAACCAGGTGCTCGTGACCGAGGCGCCCCGCGACTGGTCGACCAACGGTGACGCGTCCAATATTTACGGACTCATGCCCAACTATCCCTGCTGTCTGGCCAACATGCATCAGGCCTGGCCCAAGCTGGTTCAATCGATGTGGATGGCCACTCACGACCAGGGTCTGGCCGCGATGATCTACGGGCCCTCTGAAGTCACGGCCAACGTGCAGAACGGGTTTCCGGTGCATCTGAGGCAGGAGACCGATTATCCGTTCAACGGACCCATCCGTATCATCGTGGACTGCCTTCAGCCGGTCCGGTTCCCTGTTTATCTGCGTATTCCCGGGTGGAGCCGAAAGGCGACCGCAACGGTCGGCGGCAAGAAAATCAGGGGAAAACCCGGCACCATGATGCGCATCGATCGAAAGTGGCAGGACGGCGATGTCATTGTTCTGGATCTGGACATGTCCATTCGCACGGAGCGGCGGTTTCTTGAATCGATCTCAATATGGCGCGGGCCGCTGGCCTTTGCCCTGCGTATCGGCAAGCGGTTTGAAAAGATTACTTTCAGGGGAGACCGTTTCTACAGCATTCCGTACAAGGGTTCCTCGGATTGGGAGATCCACCCGACCACGGACTGGAATATCGGATTGTTGCTGGATCCCCGCGATCCGGAAAGCGGCATCGAAGTGATCAGCCGTTCCGTGAGTGAATATCCCTTCGCGGACCGGGAGGATTTGATCTGGGACGAAAAAACCCGGAAGCACCGGGTCTGGACACGCGACGCTCCGGTGACTCTGAAGGTTCAGGGCCGTATTCTGGAAAACTGGTCGTGGCACAACAACTCGGCCGCGGATCCGCCCCGAAGCCCGGTTGTTTCGGATCGTCCTTTACAGCCTTATGTGCTGATTCCCTATGGATGCACCCGGCTTCGTATCGGGGAGTTTCCGGTATTGAAACGGTAGTTTCGGCGGCCCGAATCCGCGTTGCCATTCGACTTTCCCGCTAATCCGTTCAGGGGAATTCCTTCCTCCGCACGTATTCATGTATATCGCCTTGCACAAAGTCCCGACGGATCCGGCATTCGGTTTCCGCCGGGCGGAATCCGCCCTGCGAAGGAAGGTTGGGGTGAATCCTCCTCCTCTTGGTTCCAACCGGCATGGGCGGATTCTTTTTTTGTCCGCAAATGGTTGAATGCCCGAATGCCGGCGTGGATTATTCGCCGGACACATGAGCGGGGATGAATATGAATCGGGCCGCCCCGAAAAACAGGGACGGCCCGTAGGCTTTATTTCACCAGCAGACAGCGGCGGGTCTGGGTGAAATCCGCGGATTCCGCGCGGAAGATATAGACACCCGACGGCGCCTGAATGCCGCGCGCGTCCTTTCCGTCCCAATGAATGACATGACTGCCGGCCGCGTACCGGGTTTCCTGAACCAGGATGCGGACCAGTCTGCCGCGCACATCATACACCTTCAGAGTCAACGCGGCCGCTTTGGGCAGCGTGACCCGAATGGAGGTTTCCGGGTTGAACGGATTGGGATAATTGGACAGAGACAGAGATGTCGGTATCGGATCACCGTGATCCTCGATTCCGGTATTGGTCATGTACGAAATACTGATTCGAAAATCATTGACCCAGGCAGAACCGCCCCATACGGCATAGATGATATCGATCAGCCGGCCGGCTGTGTCATAATTATAAAGGGTCTGGTCATAGTACTGCCATGCCGAGCCGTCCCAGTCAGACCAGGTCTCCCATTGAAGCAATCCCGACGTATAATACGCGTACAGGCCGTACCAGTCGTTCACCCACGCCGACGATTCCCAATACTGATTCAATTCATTGGTGAGCTTGCCGCCGGTGTAGGTGTACAGATACTGATAATTGTTTTCCCAGCCGGAACCGTCCCAATCGTAGTATATTTCACTGACCGGGTTGCCGGAACCGTCATAGGTGATTACATATTGGAAGTAATTTTCCCATCCGGTACCGTCCCATTGCTGATTAGTGCCCGACGTCTCCTTTCCCGCAGCATTGTATGTGTAGATCCATTTAAACATATTCTGGAATTGGGCTCCGTCCCAGTATTGATAGATCCGGGTCAGCTTATTGTCGTTTGCGTCGTAAGTATTGATCGATTTGCTTATGTTCTCCCAGTCACTGCCGTCCCAAAGCTGTATGGTTTCCGTGAGCGGATTGCCGTTCGCGTCGAACGTGTTTACATACCGCAAATCGTTTTCCCAATCGGAACCGTCCCAGGTCTGAAAAAGCAGCACCGTATTGTTTCCGGAGGCGTCATACTCATAGGTCTCCCGCCAAACATTTCCCCATGAAGATGTCGTCTCATTATAATTCTTTGCCAGCACCTCCAGGAGGTTTCCACTTGCGTCATAGGTATACAGAATACGCATCTGCGGCACCCAGGCACCGCCTTGCCATGTTTCCACCAGTTATTCGATCTGGTTGTTGCCGGCAAAGGCTAATGTATTTCTTAGAAGATTTGCCCACGCCGATCCGTCCCACTCCTGAAAAATGATTTCCACCTTATCCGTCCAGATCCCGGTTTCCAGGATCCGGATTGACGGTTTTTTTTCTCTTCCCGGGTGCTTGAAGCGGGTCTGCCCGGCTTCTTCGCGTATCTCGATCAGCCTTGCAATGGATTTCGGAATCAGGATTTCCCGCGCGTCTTCGGACAGTCGATCGCGAAACTCCATCCAACGCTGAATGTCGACCCGGTTGAGAATACTCTCAAGCTTTTCGATCTGGACAACCGGACCGCCGGCCTGCAGCGCCTGCGTGAGGCACAGCATAGCGATGAATACCCATAGCCTTTTTTTCATGGTGGACTCCTCCTGTTTTTTCGGTTCAATGAAAATCGAAAGCCCGCCGGCCGCGCTTACACCGGCATGGAAGCACCCTGACGCGGGACACGGCCGGTTTTCCGGCTTGTTTTTGTTAATGTGATGAATCAGATAAGAGGAATCAAAAACAGGGCATGATTCAGACTAATATGTGACAAGAATGACATTAAAAGCAATCTTTTTTTTCTTGGAAGGATATTTTTTTTCAGGATGGATTTTTTGGCGAATCTGTTTGTCAATCATCAATCCGAAATCAGAAATGCTTCCTTTGCCTCCGGCGGGGACCTTGCTGCAAACCTTCGGTCTGCGACCACAGACCGCGGGCCGCAGACCACGGGCGGCCTCCGGCCGCGACAATAGACCGTAGACCATCGACCATAGTCGACCATAGTCGTCCATCGTCTGCAGTCTATGGTCTATCGTCAGAACATCGTCTGCCGTCCATCGTCTATCGTCCACAAAAGAATAATGCCCTCCCCCCATACCATGAATGATACATAAGACCGGTCTATGGCAGGAAAAAGGGGAAAACAAAACTGTCTTTTTCTTGCTCTTTGCGCTCTGCGCTCTGCCTTTTCACCCTTCCGCCAGTATCTTCTCAATCTCCCGGGCGTAGGACGCACCGGCCTGATCGGCCGTGACCAGTTCGATCCG
This sequence comes from bacterium, assembly GCA_011388275.1. Classification (GTDB taxonomy): domain Bacteria; phylum Zhuqueibacterota; class QNDG01; order QNDG01; family DSAB01; genus DSAB01. Next base: position 4,965 of record DSAB01000124.1, read on the forward strand.
ATCCGGACCGGAAACCCCCAACCCCATCTCCACGGCACGGCGGATCTGCTCCTGCTCGAAAATCGGGGTGGACATGATGGCCTCATTGGAGCCCAGATGCCTGAGCACGGCCAGTCCCACGGCATCCACGGCCACGCGGTCCGTGCCCGCGATGAACACATTGGCCGTCTTCTTCTCTCCTTTGGCGGGTCCGCCGTCCACATAGGCCTCGATGCCGTCCAGCACGACCAGGTCGGGCGCGAAGGGCTGATTCAGCTCCGCGATCATTCGGCGCATGTGTTCGGAACGGTGCATCTGCCGCATGAGCTTGCGGGGCGCGGCCCCCACCCAGTTTTTCAGGGACAGGGTGAATACTCCGCCGAACTGATGGGTTTTCAGGCAGCAGGTAGATACCGTGTACCCCGATTCCGCGACGGGCCGGGCCAGCAGGAAGCCGTCATCCCAGTGACTGCCTGAAAAATTGAACGGCAGCCAGTCCTCATCAGGCAGTTCGGAAAAGTTGATCACATCGAAGTCCAGGCGGGATCCCATCTCCAAAATACCCTTCAGCTCAAGCACCTCGGCCGTGGGCTGGGGCCCGCTGCGGTCGCCCACGGTGATGCGGCCCGCGCCGCGTTCACGAAGCTCTTCGACGATTCGCGCGAGCGTGTCGTTGTGCGTGGATCCCGGAGTGGGATCCGCGGTATTGAAATTGGGTTTGATGAGCACTTTCTTTCCGGCCGGAGGACGAAAACGCGCCAGGCGCATGGCCTGACTCACGCCTTCGGCCCGGTCATCGGTCCGGATTAGAGCGATCCGGCTCCTGGCGCCTCCGCCGCATCCGGAACCCGAAAACAGATTCAGGGCGCTTAAGGATGCCGCACCCGCCGCGGAGTATTTGATGAAATCGCGGCGGCTGAATGGTTTTGAACTTTGAAATGCCATGAAAACCTCCCGGTTATAATGTCGAGCGAATCGGACGGGCCCGTTTCGGAATTGCCTCGGGGGCAGATCCCGTTTGTGCAGAGAGTCATTCCATAGGGGACCGTATCAAATACTATCCAACCCTTCATCGGGTTCCGAAGCCGGATCCGCAAACGCCTGCGTCATTATCTTACCGCTCGGCACGGACCGCTCACGGCGTCGAAACTGATTCCGCGGACCAGGCCTTTGAACGATCACCGCTTTCCCCAGAGTCCGATTCCCTTCTTTCGGGCCTGCCTTTCCAGTTTCCTGAACAGTTTGACGTACTTCACATTGGGAGGATGCGTGGAAACCGTCGCGTACCCTTGCTTCAGCAGTTCGGCATTGAGAAATGTGCCGTCTTCCAGAAAGACATAGGCCAGCAGACGGCCGTACCGGTCCCGCTCCTGCACGTCCGTCACGATTCGGACCCGTTTCCCTTCGGCCAGGCGTCGAGTGAATTCGCCGGCTTCTTTGCCGAAAAATTCGACGCTTTTGAAAGGATGAACCGTCTCGGGCGTGTTGATGCCGATAAGCCGGACTCTTTCTCCGTTTTTCAGCTCCACGGTGTCTCCGTCGATCACTCGTTCGACCCGATGCGTGCCCTGCGAAAGAGCCGGATCAGACATCACCGCCCAGAGCAGGACAGCGGGCAGGAGAATGCCAAGGCGTCTCTGTTTCATCTTTCTCATCCCCGGACGTCTCCGGTCCGGAGTCTGTACACCTCCTTGATTTGATCCGGCAGCCGCTGATCTCTCGCATTCAAGCGGGCCCAATCAGGAACTCTTTCGCCGCAGTTTCAGCGCGGCTCCGCATCGCCGGCAGTAGCGGGCATCCGGTTCATGATCCGCCGTTCCGCAACCCGGGCACGCGGTGGATCGTTTTTTTTCGCCTCCCCGAATGAACTCCGCGGACACGATTCCCGTGGGCACCGCGATGATCGAGTAGCCCAGTATCATCACTAAAGAGGCGAGCATCTGTCCCAAAGACGTCGCCGGACTGATATCGCCATATCCCACCGTGGTCAGCGTCACCACGGCCCAGTAGATGCTGACCGGTATGCTGACGAACCCGTTTTCCGGCCCTTCCACCAGATACATCAGGCTTCCCAGGAGAACGACCAGCGTGAGCACGGCAAAGAGAAACACCACAATTTTTTTCATGCCGCTTTTCAGGGCGGCCACCAGATACCGGGCCTCTTCCAGATAAGCCGCCATTTTGAGGATCCGGAAAATCCTCAGCACACGGATAATCCGGAAGGTTGTGAGGTACTGTGTTCCCGGAATGATCAGGCCGGCGACCGTGGGCAGCCATCCGATCAGGTCCACGACCCCGAGAAAGCTCAGCGCATATTTTCGCGGTTCGGGCGAACACGCCAGGCGCATGAAATACTCCGCGGCGAATAAAATGGTGAAGCCCCACTCCATTATGAACAGCAGCCGGCCGGAAGACTCCCGCACGGACGCGACACTGTCCAGCACGGTGACCAGAACACTGGCCAGAATCAGGGCCAGCAGAATCAGGTCGAAGGCCCTTCCTGCCGGAGTGTGGGTCTCGAAAATAATGTCATACATTCTTTGCCGCCAGCCGGGAGAAAGTGAAGCGCCGCGGGCCGGTTTCACGGGCGGATTTTTCATAAAGGTTCCTCCTGAAAAGCCGGAAAGTACGAACTGAAAAGTGTTTACCGGATTACAATCTTATTCACAAAGAGCCAGACCGGTTTGCCTGTGCTATCACCATAGTCGAGCTCCTATTGGTCCCGGCCCGCCGAAGCAATGGCCGGCTCCGGCCATAAAAAGGCGTGAACCGTGAATTCCACGATCAAGGGAATGCCCGGACCGGTCAGAGCGTTCAATACGCGGAACCCGGCACGCAGTGTGTTCTCTCCGGACTCGACCCGGCCGATCACGTTCATGACAACGCGCTCCGAGGAGTTGGGACGCAGAAAAACCGTTCCCGGAAGCTTGAATTCGTCTGTGCTGATACCTTGCAGGTTGAATGCCATATCCGAATGATTGGTCAGGATGAGATGGACCCGCCTTCTTTCATCGATCTGTACCGTGTGCCGCTGTACGGAAAGGCACTGCTCGACAAGAGGTTTGATCCACTCTTCAGGCCCGGCGAGCGTGTCGTTGAAAAACGCCGCGGTTCTCCGGTACTCAAAGGCCTCGCGCACGGATGAGAGGCTTCGGTCTTCAGCAAAAACGAGCGTCATGGGTCTGCGCTCGTTTTGGGCAGGATCATACAGGAAATCGATCGGACCGTGCACATCGGAATTGGCAAAGACGGTCAGGTTTTTTTCGTCTGCCCAGGCCTGGACAACGGGGTAATATTCTTTTTCATTGAAAATCTCGATGCCGTGCAGCCAGCCTTTTTCGAGATACTCCGTATGGACCGGAAACCAGCGGGTGGTATCGGGCTGCTGGGCTTTCCAGCCGGGATGGTTCCAGATAAAGAAGGCGCCCTGAGCGGCCGCCGCCTCAAACGCGGCATCGATCTCTTTCTGCTGAAGCAGATTGGCATCTTGCAGAAAATAGGCGTTGAAATGTCCGGGCGGCATGCTTCGAGTGATTTCCGCCGCGTGAATCAGGAGAATGCCGTATTTTTCAGCCTCTGGCAGGGCCATCTGCCAGGGCCGGTTCAGATCCGTGCTGACATCCGCCTGATTCGGACGGTACTCCACATGGTCGGTGATGGCGATGATATCAAGCCCGTCGCGCCACGCCTCGAGCACACGGTCTGTCGGCCAGACCGTTCCGTCCGAAAAGGGCGTATGCATGTGAAAATCGCCCTTCAGGGTCAGATATCCCGGAATGTCGGGAATGCGGAAATTTCTTCGAGTCTGCGCCCCGGCCGCTGACAGGATCAGACCTGAGCCGATCACCAGAACCCACCGAATCCCGCCGATGAATCGGAATGCGCGGCGCAGGGCTTCCCGCGCAGTGGATGAATGAATGCTGTTTTCATTGCTGTATTTCATGACGGTTTCTCCTGAAACACCTGTTTATTGTGCGTTTCCATTCTCCGCTTTATGGATACAATGTATGGACGGGAGGGAACAAATACAACCCGATTTTTTCCTTTCAACGTCATCGTTGCCGGTCATTTTTATGGTTGATTTACAATGAATCAAATCATACATTAAAATGAATGCTCCATTAATCCATAAAAACCTGACCCGCCTTTCGGCCGGTTGATTCCAGGAGGAGAACCATGAAGCCGCACCCATATATACTGCTGCCTGTATTCGTTATTCTGATGCTTCCCCTGGACTCTGTGCCGCAGCGGAATCAGGATGCCCGGGCCATTTTACAGAAAATCGATGAACTCTACCGCAGCGATTCCAACCAGGCCCGATTTGAAATGGAAATCGTCACTCCACACTGGCAGCGCACACTGAAAATCAATCTATGGAACCGTGGAATGGAGAAAACCTTTCTCCGTATTCTGGAACCGAAAAAGGAACGGGGAATCGCCACGCTGCGCATCGGAAATGAAATGTGGAACTATCTTCCCAGAACCAACAAGGTCATCAAGATTCCACCTTCCATGATGATGGGGTCCTGGATGGGTTCGGATTTCACAAACGATGACCTGGTCAAGGAATATACTTTTCTTAAAGACTATGATTTCGAGTTCACGGATATCGGCAATCCGGAGGCAAACCGGATTTACATCCGATGCGTTCCCAAAAAGGACCGGCCCATTGTCTGGGGTCATATACTCATCGCTGTAAGGGAAAACGATTACTTGCCGGTGTGGCAGAAATATTTCGATGAAAAGGGCAACCTGGTTCGTGAGATGACTTACCGGGACATCAGAACATTCGGCAGCCGGACCATCCCCTCGGTCATGGAACTCGTTCCCGCCGCCAAAGAGGGGAACCGGACCATTGTACGCTACCTGGAAGCCCGGTTTGACATCGATGTTCCTGATGAAATCTTCAGCCTGAGAAACCTGCGTTCGGGGATTCGACCATGACTCTGCTGAAAATAGCTTTCAGAAACATATTTCGTCAGAAGCGAAGAACCCTTCTCACCGGTCTGAGCATGTTCGGCGGTTTTGTCATGGCTTCCGTTTTTATCGGCTGGGCGGACGGAAGCTACAACCACATTATCGACAACTTCACCCGGCACAATTTCGGTCATATCCAGATTCATGAAAAAAATTACCTGGACCGCCCCTCTCTGTATAAAACCATCGACACCTATCCGCAGATTCGATCCCGGCTCGACCCAATCGATGAGATCGATTCCCATGCCCCGCGTGTGTATTCAGCCGGACTGGTATCCGTGGGTGAAAAGAGCACGGGTGCCCGCATCATCGGACTGGATCCCCTGCGGGAGAAATCCACCACAAAGTTCGACCGGAAGATCTGCGAGGGACGCTATTTTTCTTTGACCCCATGCTATGAAGCCCTGCTTGGAAAAGAGCTGGCCAAAATGCTGGAAGCCGAAGTGCATGATGACATCGTCGTTGTCTCCCAGGGAGCCGACGGTTCCATTGCCAACGACCGCTACACCATTGTCGGCCTGGTGGATACCGGCGACCCGATGACCGATCGCACATCATTTTACCTGCATATTCAGGACGCCCAGGAACTGCTGGTGCTGGGCCAGCGAATCCATGAAATCATCATCAACATCGGCCGCCTGAAAAGGGTGAATCAGATGACGGACCGAATAACCCGGGAATTGGACAGTCCGGAACTCTCTGTTGCTCCCTGGCAGGTATTTGCCCGGGGCTTCTACCTGGCGATGAAAGCGGACATGGAAGGACTCTGGATCTCGCTGGTGATCATCGTGCTGATTGTGGCCGTCGGAGTCCTGAAGACGGTTCTCATGTCGGTTCTGGAGCGCACCCGGGAATACGGAGTCCTGAAGGCCGTAGGCACCCGGCCCGGCCAGATCATCAAAATGATTCTGATGGAAGTCAATATCATGGCCGTGTTTTCCGTAATCTTCGGTTTCGGTGCGGCCTTGGCTGTGAACAGCATTCTGGCTGTCCGCGGCATCGATCTGGGCGTGGAATTCACCTACGGGGGCATGGCCTTTGAAACCTTGAAATCCGAAATCAATGCCCGGAGTTTTATCATTCCGGCTGTCACCATCCTGTTATCGGCTTGTGTTGTCGGATTTTTTCCGGCTCTCAAAGCGGCCCGAACCGATGCCGCCCGGTCCATGCGGACGCACTGAAGGAGAAAAGACATGTGGTTTGATATCAAACTCGCCTGGAGAAACGTGCTGCGCAACAAACGGCGGACCGTGATCGCCGGCATTGCCATCGGTATCGGACTGGCCTGCCTGATTTTTTACGACGGTCTGATCATCGGAATGGAAGAGCTGTCCATCAGGGGAAGCACCGAGACCTTCCTGGGCGAGGCCCAGATTCACCGAAAGGGTTTTCTGGACACCTGGGATACCGCCCTCACCATCCGCGAATCACGGAAGGTGATCGATAAACTGAAAACCGACTCCCGGGTTCAAGATTACAGTCCGCGCACACTGGCCATGGCCATGATCAGCTCTCCGGCCGGCGTCAATTCGGTTCAGCTGGTGGGTCTCGACCCCTCGAGAGAAAGGCATGTGACCCGCATCAACGATGCGATAATGGAGGGCGCTTTCTTCGAGGGAGACAACCCGCGGGATATTATCATCGGCAGTGAACTGGCCAGAATACTTCAAACCGGTCTCGGAGACAGGGTGGTGATCACGGTTTCGATGACCGAAACCGGAGATCTGGTGCAGGAAATGTTCCGTATTTCGGGAATCTACCATTTTTCCATCAAAGAGATGGACCAGGGTATGGCCCTTGTCCGTCTGCCTGTAGCCCAGACAATGCTGGGGATTGATGACCGGATCCATGAAATCGCCGTCCGGTTCACACAGTTGCAGTATGCTTCCCGGAAAGACCTTCCCTTCTGGACCACCTATTCCGCTCACGGGAACGAAGCCGTCAGCTGGGAAGATCGGCTGCCCCAGCTGAAGACCCTCTTTGAAATGACCGGAACCTTCCGGGCCGTGCTCGCTTTTTTGCTGATTGTCGTTGTCATCTTCGGCATCATCAACACCCTGTTCATGTCGCTGTACGAGCGGCTGTTTGAATTCGGTGTGCTCCGCGCCGTGGGTACCCGGCCCTGGGGCATATTCAGGCTGATGGTGGCCGAATCCGGATCCCTCGGGGTAATCAGCGCAATCATCGGTGTGATCATCAGCCTGATTCTCATGGGCCTCATCTCCCTGACAGGAATCGATTACCGGGGCATTGAATTCGCCGGCACCACCTTCCATGATCTGCTGTATCCGGTCATGCGGCTCTATCAGTTTATCATCTATCCTGCCGGACTGCTGGTGTTTACACTGCTGGTGGGTGTCTATCCGGCGGCTGTGGCAGCCCGCATGCCCGTCACAGAGGCCACACGCCGAAGTCTATAACAAGAGGACCTGCCATGAATCGAGATAATGGTTCCATCATCCGTACCGAAGACCTGAAAAAAACCTATCATGATAGCGGAGTGGATGTCAATGCGGTCAGGGGGGTGGACTTTGAAATCCATTCCGGAGAATTTTCCGCCATTGTGGGACCGTCCGGGTCCGGAAAAACCACTCTGCTGAATCTGATATCCGGACTGGACACACCCACTTCGGGAAAAGTGTGGCTCAAAGGCAAACTGTTATCCAATATGAGCGGGCGTCGGCTGTCGGATTTTCGAAGAGATCACATAGGATTCATCTTTCAGGCCTACAACCTGATACCCGTGCTCACGGTTCGGGAAAATGTGGAATACATCATGATGCTGCAGGGAATCGAAAAAACGGAACGGCACAAACGGGTCGGCAATATGCTTAACCAGGTAGGCCTTTCCGGAATGGAGGACCGTCTGCCCCCCAAACTTTCGGGAGGGCAGCAGCAGCGGGTGGCTATCGCCCGGGCCATGGTTTCCCGGCCCGATCTCATCCTGGCCGATGAACCCACGGCCAATCTGGATTCGGAAACCGGTTCCGACCTGATCGATATGATGTATGAACTGAACCAGAAGACCGGCATGGCCTTTCTGTTCTCGACCCATGACCCTATGGTCAGAGAAAAAGCCCGCAGGGTCATCACTCTGAAAGACGGCCGGATCGCGGAAAACAACATAAAGAAGTAATCGCATTATGCGCCGATATCTGATCATTGTCTGTGGGTTTCTGATGTTGCTCCGGCTTCCGGCCCGGGCCGGCAGCCGTTTCGAAGTATCCGGAACCTTTAAGCATTTTTCCATTCTGCTCATACAGCCCCGATTCCATGCGGGTGATGACACACACAGGGAACCCGACCTGGGCGCGGCCAGCAGCCGGATGAGATTGCAGATCGAATATCAGCCCATGAACCGTCTCTCTCTGCAAATCGCCTACGACATCTCTCCCCGGATACAGGACATCCGGCTTTTCCAATCCGGGACCTTTCTTCAAGGATTCCAGCCGGCCGGTTATACCGGTTCGCCGATTTTCGCAGACAGGTCTACCCGGCCCCGGATTCCGCGCCGCAGAGTTTCGCGATTGACCATAACCTGGACCGTCTCTTCTTTACCATACGACTGAACCGGGCCGATATCTTTGTGGGCCGGCAGGCCATTGCCTGGGGAAACGCACGCATCATCAACCCAACCGATATCATCGCTCCGTTCAGCTTCAATGAACTGGATACCGAGGAACGCCGTGGTGTGGATGCGGTTCGCGTGAGAATTCCGCTGGGAATGATGGACGAGCTGGACCTGGGAGTTGTGGCGGGCAGGGATTTTAACCGGGACCGGAGCGCGTTTTTTATCCGGGGAAAAACCTATTTGCTGAAAACCGACCTGTCTTTGCTGATGACCGGTTTCAGGAAGCATCTGATGATCGGTTTTGATCTGTCCCGCTCTGTGGGAGGAGCCGGCATCTGGCTGGAAGCGGCCCATGTGTCTCCCTTTTTTTCGAACGGAACCCGATGAACGTTGACAGTTATTTCCGGACATCGGCCGGCCTGGATTATCATTTCCGCAGCGGTTTTTATGCGTTTGCCGAATACCATTACAGCTCGGCCGGCGAAAAACGGGCCGAGAACTATCTGCGTGTTTTCGAATCCCCTGCCTTCCGGGACGGATCGGTTTACCTGACGGGAAGGCATTATCTGGGAACGGGTATTACCCGTCAGATCACCGGTTTGATCTCGGCCACGGGTTTCTGGCTGATCAACCTCATGGACGGGTCCATGAGTCTTTCACCCCGGGTGGAATACAATATCGCCGCCAATGTGTATGTGGAGGCCGGCGCCTGTATCGGAACCGGACCGTCATTGAAAATGCCGTCGGATCCTTTGGAGGGAAACCCGGTCCGTTCGCAATCCGAATTCGGCGCCTATCCGGATATGGTGTTTGGTTCGTTCAGGGTGTATTTTTAGACATCGATGCACTCGCCTGTCTTTCCCGTTCCATGTACCCGGGACGTCTTCCGCTCCGCCGCCCTGCGCCTTGCGCCGGGTTCCATGCTTCATCCCTCACGTTGTTTCCGATTCACGAATGATGATTCACGGCTGCCGTTCTTCCTCCCCTCCGCCCGTTTTTCAAACCACGCCTCCTCATTGACAGGCGGCGGTTCGATTTCGGATTTGGGCCGCATTCTCAGACTCAGGGCGCCCGATGGGCAGGTGGATATACACAGTCCGCAGCCGTAGCAGCGGATGAAATCCACGGAACAGATATCGTTTTCGAGGCTCAGAGCATGGAACGGACACCGGTCCGCGCATACGCCGCATCCGGTGCAGAGATCCGGATTCAGATCCACGATATAATCCGACCGGTCCATGGCATCGAGACTGCCGTATTGCGTCAACCCCCGAAGCACGCCGCAGGCACAGGAACAGCAGTTGCAGATATAGCCGACCCCTTCCTGAATATTGGTGGTGGAGTGCACCAGCCCCTCCTCCTCGGCCTGCTGCAGAATGCGCATGGCCTCGGTCTGATCGATGGCCCGGATTCGATCGGTTCGATCGAACTGGTCGGGACGGGATGAGAAGACCAGGCAGTTTTCCACCGTATGACGGCAGGCCTGCCCCACCAGCGCTTTCTGCACCCGGCAGATGCATTTCAGTACGCCCCATGATTTGGCATTTCCAATATAATAAGAGGCTCGCTCATAGGGCATAATATCGATATGAACGGGAATGGTTTCCTCGATGGGAATGACGCGGTGCACCGACGGTTTGACTGTCATGATTCGATACAGGGCCTCGTCAAAATATTGCTCCATGTACCGGGCGAACTCTTCGTCGATGCCGGCATTCTGGCGCTCATAAAAGCCCACTATAAAGGGAAGGAGCTTGTAATGGAATCCGCCCTTTCCCCTTTCCAGATCGATGAGGCCTTTTTTCACCATCCCCTTTAGAAGCCGGGACGCCTCCCGCTCTTCCATCCCCGCTCTTTGAGCGATATCCGCGGCGGGCTCGGCCTTCAGTCTCAGATGACAGGCCAGGGCGGCTTCCTCTTCGGAGAACAATTTCTCCAGAATCTTCAGTTCCACCCCGCTTTCCGTGGCCGGAAAGCCGTTGGGGATGGAATCCAGATATTCGGCAAGCTTTTTATACACGGATTTCATGGAGTTTCCTATGCCTGGTGAGATTTTTACAAGGTAAGTGGTTTGAGAGTGAATGTCAAGAATGGAAAATACGTGAGAGATAAAGACGTAAGGAAAAAAACTTTGGTTCAGGACAACAATTGTATGTCATTCCCGCTTTCGCGGGGATGACATGTTGATCGATGTGAATAACATTCTGAATGATTTAAAATCAGGCGGCCTTTCAACAAAGCCTGGCGGATAATTTTTTTTTGAATCATTCCGACAGGTTAAAGATCCAGATTTCGTTTCAGTTTATCAAGCTCCCTGGCATGTTTTTTCCGATCCATGAGATTCAGGTTATGCAGTTTCCACTGAACGCCGGACAATTTCTCGATACCGTTCACTCCGTGTTTTTCCCACTCGGGGCGTCTCTCTTTGACGGACAGGATAAAACGCTTTTCATCTTCCGTGAGCTGTTCGTGAATTGCCTTTAACAGAGACTCCCGGGCGGTTTCCAGATCTTCGGGCCCGATCGGCACCCGGCTCATTCCCGAGAATTCATTTTCAAATGTCCGCCGTATATCCTTAAATACCGGCCGAAGCAGTTCATTTATGGGACGATTGTGGCTGATAAGATACACGATAAAGGCTTTTCGTATTTTTTCGGTCAGGCCTTCATTGTCCATCAGAATCTTGATATCAAACAGATCCCTTGGATGCTGGCGGTCCAGGGCCGCACAGATCTTGCCGCCATACAAATCAGCTTCAGACAGGACCGTTTGTCTCAGAGAAACCTGAAATTCTTCTTTGGCTGCATCGCATATTTCCCTGGTTACTGCTCCGAAAACCGAACCTCTTATGATCAGGTTGGGTTCGAATTTAATTGTCATATTATTCCGATGAACCAGGATTTTAAACGTTTGATTCGCTTCTTTCGATTTCTTTGATATTATTTGAACATGAGGTTCTTTTTCCTGAATTTTATGACAAATACGATTTAAAAGTACGGATATATCTTCAAGACTTTCTTGCCTACTCTTTAATGGAAGATAGGTCAAATCGATGTCCACTGAAAAACGGGGCATGTTCCGGTAAAAATAATTGATTGCTGAACCGCCCTTAAGTGCAAAGATGGATTCACTTTTCAAAAGGGGCAAAAGCCCCATCAGAAAACGGACCTGATCATTATATATTGAAGTTCTCATATTCGTTTGACCTCGGTACGGTGATCCTGTATTTCTTGTCCAGAACACCCCCTTTGATAATTTGTCGTTCTCCGGCTCCAAGATCAATATTCGAAAGATCCAGATCACGAAACCATGGATGTTCCAATTTATCTGCAAAATAGAGAAACAACCTCTTTACTTTTATAAAGTGACAATGAATTAAAAGCTCCTGAACTACGTCAGGCCTCAATGCCATCAGGTTTTCCATGATTTTTTCGGTCTCATCAAATCCGTGCAGCTTTGGCACCAAATAGCACATTTCCATGGCAGCCCTTTCAGCGCAGGATATTCGGATCGTAAATTCACGGTGATTGTAATCTAGAAAAGTTTCAGGGCATCTTTTCTCAAATAGTTTTGTGGGTGTATAGATAATTTTTGTATTCCAACCCCCATTTCTAAACCATGCAGGCAGATGTTCATCTCTGATTCCGAATAAATGGCAACGAGGCAGATGACCGGTCACTAGCACATAATGAGCATAACCCTGAAGTGTGAGAGAAGTCTTGGCACCTACATGGATGTGTAATCCAAGCTGCTTCTGTAAGGCATAGACTCCGCCATACCAGTCTGTCTCATCACCATGCAATTTAAAAGCGCCTCTTCCTGCGGATTCCAGCCAATGTTGTTTTTGATAATAATGAATCAGGCTGTCATCATAACCCTCTTTTTTCATATATGCAGACGTATAGACAGCGCCTCGCGGCCATGATTTAAAAAGTCGATTTAGTTTTGTCTCTTTGGGTTCAGTCATATTATATATAATAATACAATATTAAATAATGTCAAGCCCAAATTTAATATTGTATGATTTTATACAGCATTACTATAACTATATATACATATTCAAATGATACAAATGAATATCTTTTTAATTACAGGCTGTAAGTCCTCTCTGTTCCGTTAATTCTATGATAAAGAGTCATCGGTCTTCACTGTTCAGATGAATTTAAGTTTGTTGATAAAGTTGAATTATGCCACCTGGCATCAGCAATCAGCCATTTGACATTAGAATGGCAATTCATCATTGGTTTCGTTTTTCTTTTTTGCATCATTGATTTCAACAATCAGGCTGATATATTCCTGAGTCA
>DSAB01000146.1 GCA_011388275.1 bacterium
AAAACCTGTATCGTGTCATCATCTGAAGACTCCCATGACTTTCAAACAGAAATTGACTGGAATCATGCAAAATGAAAGATAATCTTATTATTTGAATGATACAAGAGATTTTAAGACCTTAACGCTCTATTTTAAGGCAAACTGGATTGGATTTATCCAATTTTTTTTTCAAGTAACCTTGGTAAAACCGTTTCAAAATAGAACATAAAGACATGAATAACAATGAATTAAATAATAATTTCCATTAAAAGGATGTCCACGAGTTACTCAGGCATGAATATTGCAATTTTGACCGGGAATGCCGGGTCTTAAGCCCATGTTCCGGTATAAAGATTTCGGACGGCCGCTCAATAAAGATTGCTTTTTACGGTTCCGATGAGTCCCGGATATGTGAAACGGAATTCAATAAATTTGAATAAATTTCGGCTTGACAATATTGAAATTATTGTTTATTATGTCATTTAAGTCATATCATAATTTATGAGCGAATGAACGGTGAAACCATGAGAAGATGGACCTTTTGTCTTTTTATATTGATGACCTCCAGGGTATTTGCTTCCGGTCATCCGACTCTGGCAGTATTGGATTTTGAAAATAACAGCATTTTCAAGGCGAATGAATATCGAGTTTTGTCTCAGGGACTGGCTGAAATATTAATTTCTGAATTCGATCGATTCGAAGACATTCAAATCGTGGAGAGGAGAAAAATGAATCATCTTCTTGACGAACTGAAACTGAGTCAGTCGGGGCTTATGCAGAATGATCTTTCTGTTCAGGTGGGCAAGATGCTGGGTGTTCAGTATTTTGTATTCGGTGCTTTTCTTGTCGGCTATGATGATAGAATGCGTATCGATGTCAGAATTGTCGAAGTAGAGACAGGACTCACTGTGAAGTCACAGGATATAACCGGCAAAACCAAACAGGTGCTTGACCTGATTCAAAAGCTGAGCCGGGGGCTGATTAAAGATCTCGACATCAAGGGGAACCGGAAAAAAGGGAGTGAATCGATAAGAGGTGAAAGGATCGATATGAACGCCCTGGTCCAATTCTCACATGGTGTTGTTCATGAAGATCTCGGTGAGCTTCAAATGGCCAGGGATTTTTATATGAAAGCCCTTTCACTTGAACCGGATTTTTCCCGGGCGCAAGAGAGACTTCAGATTGTGGATCATCGACTGCGGTCCGGAAATTGACTGGACGATTGAAAGGGTTGTGTTCCATACAGACATTCCCATTCTCCCTCATATCATTTGCAGCAAAGCCTTAGGGGATAATGGAAAAGTCATTCAAACTTCCATTCAGAAGATTCATTGGGTAAAGCTATGAGAAAGTCAACGAATCTTAGCCTTTGGAGGTCTCCTCCAGATGGCTCATCGAATGCAGAAGGGTTCAGTAATCCTGGGGTATTTCAGGAGGATGTACCATGAAGTGGAAAGTCCTGTTCATTTTTTCTTCCATCATCATAAGTTGTGCGCCTACTCGCTATAAACCGGCTGAAAGATATGTAGTGCGTAAGGAGTACAATCTGGCTATTCGTGAATATTTACGATTGCTGGATCCACATATCAGAGACGGTAAACGGTATATCTATTACGATCGAGAAGCGATCACCGGAATTGGTATTGTTTACTGGCAAATGAAGCGCTATGAAACCGCGGCGCGGATTTTAAGAACCGTCGTCGAAAAAGATCCTCAGTACGGCAAAGCCCAATTTTATTTGGGGCTTTCCTATGAAGGAATGGAACGCAATGATGAGGCTATTAAAGTCTATAAGCAATATATCTATATACCCGTGAATGATCCGTATAAAAATGTACTTTTTGGAAGATTGAATTGGCTGGTTCAAAACCAGATCAGCCGGGAGATACAGTTGGCTTTACAAAATGAGCAGGCACTCCGTATCGAAGATTATCCTGAAAAAAGTGTGGGTGTGCTCTATTTCCTGAGTCTTAGTGATGATCCTCAATGGGAACCCTTGAAAAAAGGGATAGCCGAGATGATCATCACAGATCTCGCAAAAGTCAAGGAATTGAAGGTTGTTGAACGGCTTCGCTTAAATTATATCATGGAAGAACTGAATCTAAGTCAGACCGGGCTTATGGATGAAGAACAAATACCGAGAATGGGAAAACTGATGGGTGCCCGGAATATTATTAAAGGCTCCTATATGGTGATGCCCAGCCTTCGTATGACTTTGGACGCGGGTATTTACGAATCGGATAATGTTTTTTTGCCGACAACGACCAGCTTTGAAGGAAATCTTGTCCGCTTGTTTCAGATGGAAAAAGAGTTGGTGCTCCGTATCCTGGATTACATGAATATAGTGATGACACCTCAGCTGAGAGAGCAGATCCTGATCATTCCAACCGAGAATATGACGGCATTTATGGCGTATTGCCGGGGTCTTGATGAGATGGACCGTGGAAATTTCCAAAAATCTCAGGAATATTTCAGGGAAGCCCTGCGAATTGATCCGAATTTCAAAGAAGCTGCGGATAAGCTGGCTTCGCCGAGGGTGTGGGCTGCTACTCAAAGCAGCAGCCTCGTCCGGGTTGATCGTGAAATCAGCCAGTACATGAAAACTGTTCCCAGGGGACGTCCGACAGCCTACTATGTGACACCGGATCTGGTCAGTACATGGAATCGTCTTCAAATGATGGGTATTCGACAGGATGCGGGATTTATTCCGGGATATGAAAGCCGAAAATCATTTCACGATGCGGATTTAAACTCTGTTCTTCTGCCGGCTATATTACCTGCACCGCCAACCCCAAATAAATAAATACGATAGGGAGCTCTCAGCAAATGAGGGATTTGATGATGAAAAGAACCAAAATGCTTCAATTTTTGCTGTTGATTTCCTTCATTGGATCGACCGCTGCCCTGAATGCACAGGATCAGGCTTTGACTTTGTTGGGCCGTTGGGGACTGGGACATTGCAACGCCTTGTTTTATCGGGGTGGATATGCTTTTGCCGGAAACGGCGCCTATCTTGAGGTTTTTCAAAAACAGACGGATAAATATGTCAAGATAGACTCCCTGATCATGCCGGGTTCTGTTCAAGATATTTGGGTGCAGAGTGGAGCTGTTCATGTCTATGTTGCTTGTGGAAAAGCCGGTCTTCAGGTGGTTCATTTTAACGGAACGAATTTTTCTGGCATCATTGGATCCGCGGAAACGGATGGATATGCATCGGGAGTCGCGCAATACGGAAACTACGCATATGTCGCGGACGGCGGCAACGGTCTCATCATATATAATATTGGAATCCCTTCCAATCCTCAGTACCGGGGCCGTGTAAATATCAGCGGATACGCCAGGGATGTTTATATCGCCAATGACAGCACCGCTCTGGTAGCAGGCGACTCGGCGGGGCTGTTTTCGGTGGATATCAAGAACAGTACCAGCCCGGCTGTTCTGGACAGTATCGCTTTTGATTTGCCCTTCATAGGTTATCCGGATTTAAAACCTGTCGTGTATAATGTCCTGACAAGAGACACCGTCGCTTTTGTCGCGGCCGGATGGGGAGGGATGCGGACCGTAGATATCAGAAATCCGAATACGATTCACGACAAGCAAATCGGTTTGTGGGTTGATACATCGCCTGTAGAGGTAAGGGATGTGTTTGTCAGCGGACAAAATGCCTACCTGGCCTGCGGCGAGAAGGGAATGTATGCTCCGATCGATGTATCCGATCCGGCCACGGTTATGGGGGGTCCGACACGTCTGCCTTTGGATACAGAAGGAATCGCTACAAAAATATTTATTGCACAAGATACGGCATGGATTGCAGATGGCTTCAACGGATTGCTGATGGCCGATGTGGACCTGCTGAAGCAGCCATCTATGATCGATTCTTTTGAAACCGCGGATTATTCATTTGACGTACTGATCGACGGTCAGACGGCTTATCTGGCTGTGGGAAAGAGTGGTGTCAATTCCTTCGACCTGGATTTCAGCTCCCCCAGACCCGATACATTGCGGTTGACAGTGGAACGATCGTGGAACACCGCGGGCGAAGCCAGAGGTTTGGCCAAGGCGGGAAACTATCTTTACGTGGCCGACGGATCCAGGGGAATGGCCCGAATCGATCTGGCCAGTCCTCAAAATCCTCCCGCTGGTCCGTATTTCCAGTCCGCCGATACAATGTACGCGCTTGCCGTATCCGGAAGTTACGCTTTTCTGGCCAGTGGAACAGACGGCATGCGCATCGCGAATATCAGTGGAAGCATCAGCGAGATTCCCGGAAGTCCGTTCAGGCCCGCGGGCGCATCCGGATCGGCTCTGTCAATTCATGTGGAAGAAGAGCTTGCTTATGTAGGCTTTTCCAATGGAGTTTATGTTTATCAAATTACCGGACTTGCATCCAACAATATCACGAATGTTTCGCTGCTTTCTTCATTGAGTACGGATTGGCCTGTATGGGGTATCGACGTACTGGGTGATACGGTTTTTGCGGCCAATGATCAGTCCGGTCTTCGCCTCTGGAATCGAAATGCAGGAACTTCAGAGACGATCAATACTTCAGGCAAATGTACGGATGTCCATGTCAAGGGAAGGACCGTCTATCTGACCGATACCGAGATGGGACTGGCCGTTTATGACATATCACGAATCGGCTCTCCGGAACTGGTTGAAACCTATTCAACGGGCAGTATACCGATGGGGCTGGCTGTTTCATCAAATAAAATCTGTATCGCCGATAATGGTGATGGACTTTATATTCTGGAAAGTGAGATCAAACCGAAGATGCGTGTCGTGCCCGGATTGCTCGATTTCGGTCCGGTTCCATTGGGACAAAAGCGGCCCATGATTCTCTGGATTTATAATGAAGGCAACGCGCTTCTCGAGGGAACCATTTCCGTCCCCCCCCGGGTGGCCGGAGAATTTCATTTCAGTACCAGCGACATTCGTGTTCCTCCCAATGATACTCTGCGTATAGAAGTTATTTTTGAACCCATCTATCCTTATCCTATATCCGGTACAGGAACTTCGGCGACCATTAACAGCAATGATCCGGATACTCCCATAACCACACTGACCTTTCAATGGGAAGGCGGTCCACTGCTTCGCGAATTTCCCTATATTCCGGACGGTTTGACAGCCGGTCTTTGGCATTTCAACGAAGCCGCCGGCGCCGCCGCTCCTCTGGATACGGCGAATGGCCTGGCAGGTATCAATCACGGGAATCCAGGTCGGACCGCATCGTTCAGGGCTGGATTCGGATCGGCTTATACATTCGATGGTAATGACTGGGTCGAAATTCTGTATGATTCTCTCCTGAATGTTTATGACTCGCCCTTTACGCTGGAACTTTGGTTCAATATGACTCAAAAACCCTCCACCAACGGGTATTTCATTCTTGCCCGGCGTGGAAACGGATTAACCCGTCAGTATGAACTGGCGATTGGTGACAATGAGGGTGTGATGGGCAGGGTCTGGGATGCCAATGGTATCCAGCATACCGTGAAGTTGGGCTCCTCAACAGGGTTGAAAGTCAATCAATGGTATCATCTGGCTCTGACCTGGGACACGGACTCTCTTCGGCTCTATCTGAACAGCGTCATCGTTGACCGAAAACAGGTTCGCGGTAACCTGAGGAACGATCAGACAGAGTCTCTGGCGATCGGGTGCAATTCCATTCCCACCGCGACGGTGTTTTACTATGGTGCTCTGGATGAAGCTCGCTTGTCCCGCGTCGCCCGTCAAACCTGGGAGATGAATGTAAATCGTTCCCACATGGTTCTGAAAGAGGCATCTTTGAAATTCGGCAATGTTCTAAGGAATTATTCCCGAAGGTTGCCTCTTTTTATAGAGAATGCCGGAGACGACAGCCTGAAAATCAGTCAGATCGAAGTCTCCGATGCGGCCAGTGAAGTGGTGTCTGTCAATTTTTCAGGTTTGATCGCCCTGAGCCCGCACAGCGACACAACATTGTGGGTAACCTATGCGCCGGTCTCGGGCACGGCTCTTCCAACAGGCAGTCATCTGAATATTGTCAGCAGTGATCCCACCTATCCCGAGTATAAACTGCCTGTCAGTGGAACCGGTGTGACGGCACTGAATCCAGGAGTTTACGCAAAGGATCCTTTTACTCTGGGCCTGTATCATTTCGAAGAACTCAGCGGTTCGGTGCTGCTCGATGATTCCGACCGAAATATGGAGGGACATTGGAATGGGACGAATCGGCCTGTAGCCAAATTCGGCGGAGGACTCCGATTTGACGGAATCGATGACCTGGCTGTTTTTCCTCCCGTACTCGATCCGCGTTTCGAACCCCGTTGGGGCGGGCTCACGGTTGAAGGGTGGTTTTATATATCCACCATGCCCTCGGGAAATGCTTCGCTGCTTCGGCGTGGAGAAGGAGATGCCGCCCAGTTCTCATTGACACTGGAGGGCCCCACTCTTATCGGCCGGGTTTACAACTCAGCCGGTCAATCGGTGACAGTCACAAGCAGCTCAATGGGCGTTCTGCAGGAAAGCAAATGGTATCATCTGGCAATGAGCCTGGACAATGATTCCCTGCGCCTTTTTGTGGACGGAAACGAGATCAACCGTGTCAAGTTTCAGGGAACAATAGCGGGAAAAGATCCTTCAACCGCTTACGATACGTTGTCGGTTCTCCTGGGAAGAGACTGGAACGGTGATGAACCTTTCAGCGGCCTGGTTGACGAGGTTCGTTTCTCCAGTATCGGACGTCAGAATTGGGAATTCAACGTTAAACTGGCGCGTATTGAGCTCGATCGTTCAAACATCAATTTCGGCATGGTGAGGCCCGGTCAACGCCGTGTACAGAAAATCTGGGTTAAAAACACGGGTATTGATGTGCTTCAAATATACAACATATTTTCAACGGATACCTCCACTTTCAAAGCCGATCGGAACAATTTTACGGTACAGCCCGCGGCCAGTGAACTGGTTCGCGTCGTGTTCAAACCCAAAGCCGACCAGAACTATAACGGGCAATTGGCCTTTGATACCAATGACCCTTCCTGGGACATAACCTATCTGCCTGTTTACTGTTATGGAACCGGATCGGATACAACCTGGTCTGGCACTCCCTATGGAGATGATCTTTTTACACTGGCCCTTTATCATTTTGATGAAGGATCGGGAACGACGGCGCGTGACACTTCGAGTCGTCAGGGGGGCGGGGAAGCAGAACTGAAGAATGGTCTGGCATGGGGCGATTCCGGACGTTACGGCCATGCGCTCTGCTTTGAAGGAACGGGTGATTATCTGGCCTTTACTGGAGATCCTTTTCAAGGCCTCACTCACAGGGATTTCAGCATAGAGTTATGGTTTTCCATGACCCGAAAACCCACGACACTCACCCGGCTTTTTCAGTGGGGTGAAAATAATTCGACGGTTATCGACATTTTATTGCATCCGACTCTGGGTGTTGTGGCCCGTGTTTGGAATGATGCGGGAAATCATATGGATCTGACCACCGGTTCCATGGCGAAACTCAATATAGATCAATGGTATCATATTGCATTTACCAATGAATCATACGCGGAAGCAGAAGATTCTTTGCGCCTTTATCTGAACAATGAACGAACTGACGAGGCCATGTGGAACGGAAATCTTTCCCTGGATCAGCAGCAACCCATGTGGCTGGGCGATCCGTCGTCTTCCACGGGTTTTGCCGGCCTTATTGATGAATTGCGCATATCGCGTATAAGCCGGTTTCCCTGGGAAAGTCAGGTTCTTCCTCCTGATATGGATCTGATGCCCGCAGAGCTGAGTTTTGCCACGGTTCTCGTGAATCAGTCCCGTACCCTGAGATTCTGGGTGAACAATGCCGGAGATCAGGATTTGAATGTTGTCCTGCGAAAACAAGGATCTCCTGCTTTCAGTATCCCTTCTGCCGATACCTTGTTTACATTGCACCGGAACAAAACCAGACAAGTCCCTGTAACCTTTCACCCGGTGACATCCAATCAATCATACAGTGGAAGCGTTGAGGTGCTATCCAACGATACGGTTCAGCCCACAGTTACCATTGCCATGAGCGGAGCCAGTACAGAATCCAAGAAGATGTCGGAATACAGTAGTGACATTCATACGATTGCATTGTATCATTTCAGCGAAGAGGCGGAATCGAACTCTGTTCTGGATGCCTCGGGAAGAGGTCATCATGGCCAGTTGTACAACGGCCCTTCGAGGGAAGGAGGTTTTTACGGCACAGGAATTCATTTTGACGGTATCGATGATTATATCGGTATTCCCTATGCTTCTGATCTGGATTTGAATTATGATCAGCAGAGTTTTACCATTGAATGCTATTTTAAAACAGATACGGTAAATACAGCACTCATGGCAATGGGGTATGATAATGTCGGTTACAGTCTGAATTATGGAATCTTCATCAATGGTGAGGGCCGTATTTCAATTCCCTATTTTGGTCAGGGCGGAAAGAATGTCAGTGACAACAGCTGGCATCACATGGCTTTCGTCTACAGCCATATTACAAAAACAGGAACTCTCTATCTTGACGGGAAATCTCAATGGACCGCTTCGAAACAGACATCCGGTACGCCCGCAGTTTCCAGACCCCTTATTATCGGAGCAGTTGAGACCGGTGAACAAACCTATGGACGCTATTTCAAGGGTTCACTGGATGAGATTCGGCTGTCAAGCATTGCAAGGGAAATTTGGGAATTTCAGTTTGTTGAATATGGATTGGAAATTACTGCATCAACCCCTTCACAAGCCATCCACGGTCAGGATTATACATTAACGCTCCATGTACCGGTTGGGTTGGAGGTTCCGTCGAATAAAGTAACCCTGTTTTATCGCTCCGGCGGAAGCGTTCAATACAGCTCTGTGACTGCCTCTTCAGTGGATGATTCGACCTTTTTATCAACAATTCCAGGAGATTCCATCACATTAAACGGGATTGAATATTATTTCAGGGCGATCAGCAACAACGATACAATCACACTGCCCAAGCTGGATCCTCAAAACAATCCATATGGTGCCCGAGTACGCAGCAATACGCCTGTCAAGGCGCCTTTTGAGTTCAGGCATCAGCAGTTTCGAATATTTTCCATACCCTATGATCTGGATACAAAAACCGTTGCCGCCGCTCTCGAAGACGATTTGGGCGGTTACGACCCGTATCAGTGGCGGCTGTTCTGGTTCAGGAGGCGGGATGCCACCTATGTGGATTACAATCCGGTAACGGCTGAGGATCCCAACTATTTCCGGCTGGATCCCGGAAGAGCTTTCTTTATGATCACACACATGAACCAATCGTTTTCCATTGATCACTTTCAGACGATACCGACCGACTCCAGTTATCAGTTGAGACTGGGACCGGCAACTCTGGATACTCTGAGCATGGAGCTGATACCGGGCTGGAATATGATCGGAAATCCCTTTCCCTTTGATGTGGCGTGGAATGACTGTGCTGTTTCCGATCCTTCGGTGACAACGCTGTATCATTTTGACGGAAAGGGATTTGTCATGGATTGGCCGAAGCTGGAAGCCTGGGGCGGATATTTCATCTGCAATCAGGACACACAGGCCGTAACACTGACTATCCCTCCCCGTCGAATGGTATCAGCAGAAGAACAATCGTCTTTGAAAAAAGGTGTACTGACAAACCTGGATTCGGATGAGTGGATGATTGAATTTTCGGTTAAAAGCGATGCGGTTCATAATTTGAAAAACTTCGCCGGAGTTCGTTCGGGCGCTCGTCAAACGTGGGATCCATGGGACCGGCCCGAACCCCCGCCCATCGGAGATTACATCTCCCTTCATTTTCCGCATGATGATTGGAACCTCTACAACGGAAAATATGCAGCGGACATACGACCAACCGGTGAAATGGGGTATATTTGGAATATGAGACTGGAAACTCCTTTAAAAGATACCGGAATGACTATAGATTGGGTGATCCACCAGGCCTTGCCCGGAGACTGGAAAGTTTTTCTGCTTGATCCGGAAGAGGGCGTCTCATACGATCTCCTCGGCGGGTCACAATTCCGCATCAAATCCGGAAAAGAAGGTTTGTACCGATCCTTTAAACTGTTGGTGGGAACGGAATCTTTCGTTCAGAATCACAATGATGGAATTTCTCTCGAACCCGTTGAATTCCGCCTCACCCAGAATTATCCCAATCCGTTTAATATGCAGACGAGAATTCAATACAGCCTGCCCCGGAAGGGTGAAGTGCAGTTGATTATTTACAACATGCTGGGTCAGGAAGTTCGAAGAGTATTCGATGGAGTTCAGAAGGCCGGCCATTATGAGTTAATCTGGGATGGTCTCGATTCAGCCGGCCGTATGGTTTCCAGCGGAATGTATATATGCAGGCTTCAGGCCGCGGGCAAGACCGCTATTCGAAAGATGGTTCTTATCAAATAAAACGGGCAGGAACCGCCTTACGGAACATTGACATGGAAGAAGTTTCTATGAAATCATGGAATCGGACGCATTGTAAAGAACAAGGGGTATCGGCATGAAACTGAAATGGATGATCTGTATCCTTTTCTTTTCCAGGGTGATGCATGTTTGGGCACAGGAAGAAGTTTTGCCGATTCACCGTCGGGGATATATGCAGGCAGGCATTAAAATACAGTATTGGCAGCAAGAACGCGTTCCCTACACGTCCAATCAGATAGTCATGCCGTTTTCCGCACTTCTTCTTCTCAGTGAAAACATAAGTATGAGCATTTCGCACAATCCGGCCTATTCCTGGAAAAACGTGGATGAAGGCTTTTTCGGATTTTCGGATACCTGGATTCAAATCAATTCCATACTTTGGCAAGAGAGGCTGATGCTCAATTTCGGGCTTGGACTTCCAACAGGAAAAACACGGCTGGATAGCACCCAATTTGCCATTACCAAAGAATTGAGCCAGAGCATTTACCGGTACCATGTTCCATTATACGGGCAGGGATTAACCGGGAGGCTTGGTTTTGCGATGGCATTCAAGGTCGCTGCACCACTCATCGTTGGTTTCGGCGGACAATTTTTATACAGAGCTCCGTTTCACCCCGTCCAGTATATCTATGGTCAATCCGTCGGGCTGGAAAAAATTTATGACAAACAATTTAATCCTGGTGAAGAACTTTCTGCCAATGCGGGTCTCGATCTCAAACTGGGCGAAGAGATGAAATTGATGCTGGATATCATTTATACGCATTACTGGACTGATTATCTGGACAATCAGGTGGTTTTCGGTGCCGGAGACAGAATCTCGGTTAATCTGGGCTATTTTTATCGTTTTGCCAACCAGTATGTGTGGGCATATCTGGCCTATCGCCAGCGGGATAAAAACAGCGTGCTTCAGGGAGTTTCCTTTATGGAGGAAGAGATCAGCACGGGAACGTATCAGCTGGATTTTGATATTGCCTGGAGGGCTATGCGTATGAGAGGGGGAGAGATTTTGTTCTATGGGGAAGCCCGGTACTATGGTCCGGAAACGGGGGATGACGGGCCCACCCATATTTACGGAGGGGGATTGGGTGTTATCTATGACATAATGGAAAGACTCAAGCTTGAGGGTCAAATAAGGGGATTTGGCGGGGTTTCACAGTCTGTTGGCGAACGAGTCGTGCTTGGAATTTACTCTTATCTGGGTCTGAAATACGAATTTTAAGACGCAAAGCACACCGACCGGATCAAGTACATAGAACAGGAGCCGCTCTTTTACAGAGCGGTTTTTTATTTAATCAGAAGCGCTTTCCCCCACATCCGAGATTTGCCGATACGCAGACAATACAGGTAGACTCCGGCCGGAACAGGCTGAAGGGATTGATCGGTTCCGTTCCACATAAAGCAATGAGATCCCGGAGCCAATTGTCCTGCGTCCCAATGTCTTATGAACCGGCCAATAGAATTGTAAATAGTCAATTGAACAGAAAGACTTTGGTCCAATTCGAATCTTATGTTTGTTGAGGGATTAAATGGATTCGGAGCATTGCCGTGAAATCGAAAAGATTCCTGGGTACAGGTTTGGTCAATGAAATCTGCTACGTGTGTGGTCTGTTCAAAACAAGCGATAATATGCAAGCTGGTATCCATCAATACCGTATCCGGATTCATCATGCCTGAATGATCGGAACTCCATCCGGAAAACTGAAAGGCATTTATAGTGTCGGGAAATGCCTTTATCATAACCTTTTCATTTTTATTATACCACCGGCCCGGGTGGGAAGGATTCACACTGCCTCCATGGGGAGGATCACACTCGATGCCGAGATAGTGTTGAGTCCGCCAGATCGCGCAAATCTCTTTGGGTTCATCCATTAAAATCGTAATAAGTGTATCTGTCCCCTGATAATCACCGTACCAATGGCTGAATAAGTGCCTGGTTTGATCCATTGATACGGTTTTGTTGATCGAGACCTGTACCGATGTCCCGAATGGGTAATAACCACTACCGACGGGATTTCCGTAGGCTGAATGGATAATCAACCTGTACATCGTCTCCCAGAGGGCAATAAGATGCTTGCATGTATCCATCACAGTTGAACCTGATGGGTTCGACGGGGTGGAACCGTCATAATCTCCACTCCAGACATCGAAGATATATTTCTTGTCCCACGTATAATACGGAGTCGTCACTCGAAAGTATGCCGTACTGCCTTGATCATACCAGCCGAAGCCTGATGGATCGCCAGCCGGAGAATCGATGCTTAACCGATATTGCGGATACAGAGTGGCCGTCAGCTTTACGTCATGGTCCGGTACTTTATAGGTATGGCTTTTTGAGCGGTTATGGCTCCAGGATTCAAACAGCCATTGTACTCCGCTGTTTCTATTCTGTGGAGAGGGAACTGAGAGATAATATATATCATTCACGTTCCACTGAAATGTTTGAGGTGTCTTAAATGAATTTTCGTTTACAATGGCATAAAGCTGTGGAGGTTCAGTCTGAAGGGTGACGTTAACAACGGCCGGAGGATCGTTGCTGGGTTTGTTGTTGGCATAAATATCAGCTTGATCGCGAATATTTCCATTTCTGTTTATAAAACGAATCCTGGCTTTGTCTCCATTAATTTCGACTTCTGTATATCCATAGTCTTTGATGCCCGATGCCAGAATGGAAGCATTGCCGTAAGCGTCGGGATTGATATCGATCAATGATCCGCTACCTGTACCTGTGATGATCTGAGTTACTCCGTTTTCGGAGTCGGTATCGGGTTGAACCAGAGTGCCGTCTAAGACAACCTTGTGAGTTCTGGTATAATAATGAAGATGTCCATTAAAAATAATATCACACCCGTTTTGGTAAAGCGAAAAGCCCCACGCGTCCATAATGTCCTGGCGATGGCGATGGCCTCCAAAACTGAAGATCGGATGATGCCAAAAAAGAAAGAGCCAGGTTTTTGGATTGTTCTGTATGGCATTCAGCATCATAGTTTTCTGATAATCTTCAAAAGTTCCGTTTTTGGAACACATGACCACGAATCGGGCGTTTTCATAATCAAACGAAAAGAACAACCCGTTATTTCCATACTTTTGTGTCTGCCCCCATAAATACGTTTTCCAGTTTTCCAGTCCTTCAGTGTATTCGGTTTTATCATGATTGCCTCGGGCGGCCATATAGAGAAGAGGGTCAGAATCTTGACCCGTGCTGCCGAGCACTTCTTCCAGATCCGATTTCCAGGCATCCCATTTTTCCTGAATCCGACCGTCTTCCGTTACATCTCCCACATGCATGATAAACCGATAATCCGATGAATAGGTGGCCATGGCCTTGAGTACCTGGCGATGGATTTCGGAATAGTCCTGAGTATCTCCATAGACGATAAACTTCCAGCCGGCGTGAAGAAAGTGAGGCGAAAGGAGTGTCAGAAAGAGAATGATGATAAAAGGGTAAAAAGGGGAAGATAGTGCGTTTGGCTTAAATCTGTAATTCAACTCAGGTCTCTCCTGTTCATTGTGATCCAACATGTGGATGCTTTTTGTTTTGTTGGTTTATAAAAGAGTGAACAGATTCTTTACAGTGCATTTTCTTTCATTGGTAGAATCGATTAAGATTAATACTATATTTTTCTGGATGTTCGCATATAATTTGTACTTTCTATTTCGGGGGGTAGCGTCTAGATTTCATAACTCGGTCTTCTTTCAGTGGTTTGAGAACCTCCTTAATTTATAACCGATTATTTATAATTCAACTGAATTGTTACACTTTTATAATAAATTCATCTAATCAAAAGGGCTTTTTGTATGAAGTTCTGTTTTCCTTGTCTTAAAACAATGAAATAAATGCCACTTCCGGCCGGATACTGATTTAAGTCTCTCCCATCCCAGGTGATTTCGTGTAAGCCGGCGGGAACTGATTCATCGAGCAGAACACAAATTTCCCTTCCCAGAGAGTTGTAGACGCCGAGATAAATCGGGCCGGTCCCGATCAATTCGAACCGAATACGGGTTTCAGGATTGAAGGGATTCGGCACGTTGGGCAGCAGCCGTGTCTTCTTCGGCAGGCCCTCAGTTTCATAGACGGTAGTTTCTTCTCGAACGAACACGGCCGAGATATTCCTGGGTGTGTTCATGGTAACGGTGTCCGGATTGAGTGTTCCGGACCAGCCGTTCTCCCAGTGTGAAAAACGGTATGATCTTTCCGTGTCGGGCACGGCTTCAATTCGACGGGTTGCGTATTCGGGAATCCACAGGGGATCGGCCGGATCGACTGTTCCTCCTGAATCCGGAGAAGCCGTCAAGACCAGCCTGTGTTCCGTGTTCCACACAGCGGCAAGATATTTGGGCGCGTTCATGATCAGGGTACCCGAAGGTTCGGTTCCCGAAAAGGCGCCTGTCCAGTTCGAGAAAAGGTAGCGTGTATCGCCTTGTCTGTCCATGGATGTGACAGAGAAATACGCCGTATCTCCCTTGTCATACCAACCTTCCCCTTCGTATTCTCCGTAATCGGAGTCGATATCCAGGGTAACCTGGTCTTTGAAGAAAACCGTCAACGTATCGTCATGGCCGGGAACGGTATATGAATGACTCCTGGATGCGCCATGGCTCCAATATTCAAAAAGATGGCGTGTCGAATCTGTGGCGTTTTGGGGAGAAGGAGCCGACAGCTGCCGGGTTTGGCCTTCCGTCCAGTCAAACAGGTTTTTTGATGCGTAAGGGATACCGTCCACTTCGTAGATCAGACTGTCCGGATCTGCCTGTATGGTGATACGGACCTCGGACGGGGGATCCGGATTCGTTTTCGGATTCGGAGAATAGGTCTGGGTGTCGAATACGGTCCCGTCGGCCAGAATATGTCGAAGCGTCAATGTTTGGCCGCTGAATTCCAGCTCTGTGTAGCCGAAAGAGTCCCCGATATAATTGGCGACCATGTATCCGCGGCCGTCTTTATGAGGATTGACTTCGTAAAGAGGGGCTCCTCCGTTACCGGTGACAATCTGGGCGGTTCCGGCAGCGGAGTCTCTGGGCGGGTTGTCTGATCCGTCGAGTGCCAGTTTCCAGGTGCGTACATAGTGGTGGTTGTGACCTGTAAAGATAAGATCACATCCGTGTTCATAGAGAGAAACTCCCCACTGATGATAAACCGTGGGATTGGAACTGTGTCTTCCATGCGAGAACATGGGAGGATGCCAGACAGCTATCAGCCATGTTTTGGGATTACTTTGAATGGCGTTGAGCAACATGGTTTTCTGTGACCCTGAAATCTCCGAGGCATAGGCGTCGAGCACAACAAAACGGGCGTTTTCGTAATCAAACGTGAAATAGAGACCCGAATTTCCGTAGGCATCGGCTTGTCCGGGAAGATATTTATTCCAGTTGGCCAGGCCTTCAGGCTCTTCGCATTTATCATGATTTCCGGTGCAGGCCATATAGAGAGGGGGGCGCATATTCTGGCCGGTCCCTCCCAGAATATCATCACAGGCCGCCTGCCAGATCTGCCAGTCACTTTCGCGTGTACCATTGGCGACCACATCGCCTATGTTGATGACAAACTTGTAATTGGGCGTATTGGTCACTATGGAGGAGAGTACATCCCGGTGGTAGTTGTCATTGGTCCGAGTATCGCCGTAAATAATGCATTTCCATGAGGCCTGTGCCCGGGAAAACGTCAGGAGGGAACATGCACTTAAAAGAATAAGGCCTGCATAGCGACAGCGTCTCATGGTTCAAACCCTCCTCTTGAAAATCCCTTTGGAATTGAATTTTCTTTAAGAAGATTTTTGTCAATACATTCGGTTCAATAATAAAATAGCGAATCCAGGTGTTATTGTCAAGTATTCAAGATTGCCTTTATTGGTTTCCGGTGTTTCGAGAAATGATTATTCGGCTCCCTGAAAATTTAAGAAATGAATTTTATTCTTGACATTTTCGATATATTTTTTGCATATTAGTCATAAGTTCGTTTATTCTTTATCGAACAACGGCTCTCAAGGGGTAAAGATCATCATGGTTCGTGTAAAGGTATGCTTCTGCATGTGGCTGCTGGGGCTGCTGGGGGCAGTTTATCTGTATCCGTCTGAACCTCAGGCCAGTCACTGTGTGACTATAAAGATTCGCCGGCCCATGCGGCCATTTGATCAGAGAACCTTGTCCGTACATTCCATGGCAGGCACAGACGCTGAAAATACTTATCTTTTCGGCTGGGAAGGATCATCGCGGGTCAAAGTCACAAGCGGTCAAAACGAATGGTTCCCGGGAGGTTCTGATTCTGACATGGGCAGGGAGTACGACGCACAGATTTCAATGATGCGTTTCGAACAGACGTTTTCCGGGATGAACAAAACCGGATCACCCATTCGGATAACCGGCACCCGGATCCCTTCTCTTTCGCAGCGGAAAGGGAGAAATATTCTGCAAATAGTTACGGTATTGGATATCGGCTGAAAACCATGGATCCATCACAAGAGAACCATTGCCGAACATGATTACGCGGCGTACACTGATAGAGGATATTGTCAATAAGCACCCGAGTCTGGTCCGTCCCCTGCGTGAATACGGTATCGTCTGCATTCGTTGCGGAGAACCGGTTTGGGGAACACTGGAACAGGTGGCGGCTGAAAAAGGAATCGAAGATATCGACGGAATCATTGAATCCATGAACAGGAGCCTTGAAGGATATTTACCCGGCAGGGACAGTTGACCCGCTTGCAGATCCGGATGTTTATAAATTGTTGAACACGGTGAAGAATTTAAACCCCATGCGATTTCCGATCCATGGGGTTTTATATGGCCGATTTTATAGCCTGAAT
>DSAB01000150.1 GCA_011388275.1 bacterium
AACTATGCCCTGGAGGAAGCGCTTCTGATCAAGGAGCGTGAGGGCGGCACAATAACGGTCGTCACCATGGGATCGCGTGAATCGGAGGATACGCTGCGCATGGGACTGGCCAAGGGTTCGGACGCGGCCGTCCGTCTGGACGATCCGGCTTTCGCGGAATCGGACGGAGTGGCCACGGCGAAGATTCTCGCGGCGGCCATCAAGGATATTCCCCATGACCTCGTTCTGACGGGCTGTATGGCGTCCGATGACTGGTATTCTGTGGTGGGACCCGCCCTGGCCGAATTTCTGGGCGTGCCGCATGCCACCATGGTGGTGAAAACCGAACTGTCCGAAGGAAAGACCCGGGTGTCAAGAGAACTCGAAGGCGGACTGCAGGAGATGCTGGATATCGAGCTTCCCGCGGTTCTGACCATACAGACAGGCATCAATGAACCCAGATACGCCTCCATCATGGGCATTGCCAGGGCGTCCAAAAAGGAGATCACCGTAAAAGGTCTGAGTGATCTCGGACTTCAGGCGAAAGATGCGGGGAAAGAGGGGTCCAAAACGCGGATCGAAAAGCTGACTCTTCCTGTTCAGGAAAAGATGGCGGAAATGATTACGGGCGGTGCCGATGAGGCGGCGGAAAAACTGTCGGCCATCCTGAAGGAAAGGGGGCTGATATGAAAAAGGTATTCGTTCTGGTCGAGCACCGGCGGGGTAAAATCCGCGATATTACCTTTGAACTGCTCTCGGGAGCGGCTGCCGCGGGTCCCGAACTGAACGGCCGCGTCACGGCGGTTCTTTTGGGGGCGGAGGTGGATCCCTTTATTGAACAGCTGAAGCCCTGGGCCGACGAGATTCTGGCTGTGGATGATTCCCGACTGAAGCATTTCAACGCCGACGCGTATCAGCAGGTCATGGCCGACCTGATCAAAGACCATCAGCCGGTTCTGACACTGATTCCGCAATCGGGATTCGGCATGGATCTGGCTCCGAGTCTGGCCGTACAGTTGAACCTTCCGCTGACCACGGATTGTTTCGAGATTCGAATCGAGAACGGCACATTGACGGCCCTGCGCCAGATGTACGGAGGCAAGGTAAACGCCTGGATCCGGTTTGCGGAGGCTCCCGGTCATATTCTGACCATGCGTTCATCCTCTTTTCAGGCTGAGGAAACGGGAAAGAAGGCTGATGTCATCAAGGTCGATTCTCCCCTGACCGAAGAGATCGCCTGCCGCCGGTTTGTAGACTATATCGAGGCTGCCGTGGGCGATGTGGACATTACCCAGGCGGAGATTGTCATCGGCATCGGCAGGGGAGTCAAGGAGAAGGAGAATATGCCGGTCATCGAAGCCCTGGCCGAAGCCGTTGGCGCCGTGCTGGCCTGTTCCCGACCGGTGGTTGATGCCGGCTGGCTTCCCAAGGAGCGGCAGGTCGGTTCATCGGGAAAGAGCATCAAACCCAAACTCTATATCGCGCTGGGTATCAGCGGATCCTTTCAGCACACGGCCGGTCTGAAAGGGGCGGATACCGTGGTGGCTGTCAACAAGGACTGCAACGCTCCCATTTTTGGAGTTGCGGATTACGGCATCGTGGATGATCTGTTCAAGATAGTCCCCGTACTGTCGGAAAAGATCAAAGCATTGAAAGGATGACATGGCCAGAATCGGTGTTTACGTTTGTCATTGCGGTGTCAACATCGCTTCATCCATCGATGTTGAGAGAGTGACGAAAGCGGCCGGAAAATACCATGCCGTTGTCGTTGCCAGGAACTACGCTTACATGTGCTCGGATCCGGGGCAGGAGCTGATCAGGAAGGACATCCGTGAGCATAAACTGGACCGTGTGGTTGTGGCCGCCTGTTCTCCGCGCATGCATGAGGTGACGTTTCGAAAAACCTGTGAATCGGCGGGATTGAACGCGTACTGTTTCGAGATGACCAACATTCGAGAGCAATGCTCCTGGGTGCACGAGAACGGGGATGAAGCCACGGCCAAGGCCGTTGATCTGGTATTCAGCTCTCTGTCCCGGGCGGCTCTGCTTCAGCCCCTGACCGTACAGGAGGTTCCTGTGACGCCCGCGGCTCTGATTATCGGCGGCGGAATCGCGGGTATTCAGGCCGCTCTGGACATCGCGGACTCGGGTTTTCAGGTTCATCTGGTGGAGAAAACCCCCTCTCTGGGCGGGCATATGGCCCGGCTGGACAAGACCTTTCCGACGCTGGACTGTTCCGCCTGTATTCTAACACCCAAGATGGTGGATGTGGGCAACCATTCGAATATCCATCTCATGACCTATGCCGAGGTGGAGAAGGTCGAGGGATTCATCGGCAATTATAAAGCCACCATAAGACTGAAGCCCCGCTATGTCGACATGGATCAATGCACGGGCTGCGGCCTTTGTGCCGAAGAATGCCGGCTCAAAGATCGCATCGACAGCGAGTTTGATTCAGGAATGGGAAAGCGGTCCGCCGTATACGTTCCCTTCCCCCAGGCGGTTCCCCTGAAGTATACGGTGGATGAAGAACACTGTCTCTTTCTGACCCGGGGCAAATGCGGCAAGGAGCCGGCCTGCCAGGCGGTCTGCCCCACTCATGCGATTGATTTTTCCCAGAAGGAAAAGAAAGTGGAAGTGGATGTGGGTACGATTGTCGTGGCCACGGGATTCGAACCTTTCGATGCTTCCCGAAAGCCTGAACTGGCATACAGCAATTATTCCAATGTCATCACCGGTCTTGAGTTTGAACGCCTCATATCCGCATCGGGGCCAACGGGGGGCAAACTGATCGTCAACGGCCGGGAACCCCGGAAAGTGGTCTTTATTCAATGTGTGGGGTCGCGCGACAAGAACCTGGGCAATGAGTGGTGCTCCAGAGTCTGCTGCATGTATGCCATCAAACAGGCGCATCTCATCAGGGAGAAGGTGCCCGATTCCCGGGTAACGGTGCTCTATATGGATCTTCGCTGTTTCGGAAAGGGTTTCGAGGAGTTCTATGACCGAGTCCGGTCTGAGGGAGTCATTTTTCGGCGGGCCATCGGTTCGGAAATCTATCGCAAGGGAGAAGGACTGGCCGTGCGCTGTGAGGATACCTTTCTGGGTCAGGCTGTCGAAATCGAGGCCGATCTGGTGGTTCTGTCGGCCGGGCTCGAGCCGGGGACCGGCTCCATCGATGTCAGCAAAGTTCTCAAACTCTCCCGAAGCGCCGATGGATTTCTCATGGAGGCCCATCCCAAGCTTCGTCCCGTGGACACGGCCACGGACGGCGTTTATCTGGCCGGCTGCTGCCAGGGTCCCAAAGACATCCCCGATACCGTGGCTCAGGCCAAGGCGGCCGCGTCATCGGCTCTCATTCCCATGATTCGCGGCAAGGTCTTTGTCGAGCCCATCAGCGCCCAGGTAAATGACGATATTTGCTGCGGCTGCCGTGTCTGCGAGGCGATGTGCGAGTACAAGGCCACGGTTTTCGATGAGGAAAAAGGTGTGATGACGATCAACGCGGCTCTGTGCAAGGGGTGCGGTTCTTGCGCAGGCGCGTGCCCCACCGGAGCCATGACGATCAGGCATTATACCGACGACCAGATCTTCGCGCAAGTGGAATCTCTTTCCCGGCCGTTCACGGACGAATGATGTCACATAAAAGAATGAGGCGATATGGAATCTACCCATGTCAATATGGATGAGACGGTGAAGACACGCTCTGTAAACGACGTCCTATGGTCTCCTCATATTATCGGCTTTGCCTGCAACTGGTGCACCTACGCCGGGGCGGATCTGGCCGGTACGTCACGAATGAAGTATCCTGCCAGTATCCGCATCATCCGCCTGATGTGCACGGGGCGCATCGATCCGACCTATATTCTCAAGGCGTTCCTTGAAGGCGTGGACGGCGTGTTCGTGGGCGGCTGCCATCCGGGTGACTGCCATTATCAGTCGGGAAATCACAAGGCGCACAGACGAATTATCCTGACCCGAAAACTGCTCCAGCAGTTCGGCATCGAACCCGAGAGGCTGCGGCTCGAGTGGATATCGGCTTCAGAAGGAGCCCGGTTTGCCGAGATCATCGGTGATTTCACGGAAACGATCCGTTCTCTGGGGCCGAACCGGCAAAAGAGATGACCGCCATGAACGAATCCAAAAAGGACAGGAGAATGATTCACGTCTACTCCGGACCGGGCAAGGGGAAGACCACGGCCGCCCTGGGTCTGGCCCTGCGTGCCTGCGGTCACGGATGGCGGGTCAGAATGATCTGCTTTATGAAGGGAGATCCGAATTACGGCGAAGTGATTGTATCCGGGTCGATACCCAACTTTGAACTGATTCAGTCGGGGCTTCCCGCTTTTGTGAAAAAAGGAGAGCCTTCCGATGAGGATCTGCGGCTGGCCCGGAAGGGATTTGAACTGGCGAAAAAGACGGCCCGGGACAATGATGTGGACATGCTGATTCTGGACGAAATCAATGTGGCCGTTGATTACGGGCTGATTCCACTGGAGGAGGTTGTAGAGTACATTAAAAATAAGCCGGTCAATATGGAACTCGTGCTTACCGGGCGGTACGCGCATTTGCAAATCGTCAAGCTGGCGGATCTGGCCACCGAGATGCTGGAAATCAAGCATCCTTTTCAGCAGGGCATGCAGAGCCGGGAGGGCATCGATTATTAAGGATCTGTTACAGCGATTCTCCAAAGGGGATCGTGCGGCCTGTGCGCGGCTGATCTCCCTGATCGAAAATGATTCGCCGCAGGTTCAGATCGTTTTTGATGAAGTATACGGCCGCGTGGGCCGGGCTCACCGGATCGGTGTGACGGGTCCCCCCGGAGCGGGGAAAAGCACCCTGGTTGAGAAGATGACGGCGCTGTTTCGAAAAGACGGGCAAACCGTGGCCATCGTGGCTGTGGATCCCACGTCTCCTTACACGGGCGGCGCCATTCTGGGAGACCGGATCAGAATGTCCAGTCTGTTCTGCGACCCGGGGGTTTTTATTCGAAGCATGGCCACGCGCGGGAGTTCGGGCGGTTTGGCTTTCAGGACTCGGGAAGTCTGCGATCTTCTGGATGCATTCGGAAAGGATGTCATCATCGTGGAAACCATCGGCGTGGGCCAGGCCGAGCTGGATGTGGCAGATACGGCGCAGACCACCGTCATTGTCCTGGTCCCTGAGTCGGGTGATGGGATTCAGGCGATGAAAGCCGGCCTCATGGAAATCGGGGATCTCTTTGTGGTGAACAAATCAGACCGGGACGGCGCGGATCGTCTGATGGTGGAAATTCAGATGATGCTGGATCTGCGGCCGCAATGCGAGGGATGGAGGCCCGGTGTGATGCGAACCACGGCCAGCGCGGGCGAAGGTGTCGACGAGCTGGTCCGGCAGATTCAAGGCCACCGGGATTACCTTAAAAAATACGGAATTCTCGGACGTCTGCGAAAAGACAATGTCCGTTCGGCAATCGTCGATCTGGTCCGGCAGCGGCTGGAGGAAAAGTTTTGGGAGAACGCCGGAATCCGGAGCGTGCTCGATCGGCTGGCCGAGGAAGCGGCCGGGGGAAAAATGAGTCCGTACCAGGCTTTCGAGAGGCTTCTGGAAGCCCGCGAACAGAATGGAATGAAACCATCAACGAACAAGGAGCAGTCGGATCATGTCCGATAAAATTCGATCGGAGAAGAATCAATGGCGAAAGAAAATCGCCGATTCCAAAATGCGTGACGTGTCGTTCGATACGGTATCCGGCGAATCCCTGGAATCTCTCTACACACCCGATGACCTGGGCGGTTTCGATTATTTAAAGGACCTGGGATTCCCGGGTCAATTTCCCTTTACCCGGGGTGTGTATGAATCCATGTACCGCGGCAGGCTCTGGACCATGCGTATGTTTTCCGGGTTCGGGAGCGCCGAAGACACCAATAAAAGATACAAGTATCTTCTGCGGCATGGTCAGACCGGGCTTTCCGTGGCATTCGATTTTCCCACTCTTTACGGCCGGGATTCCGATGATCCTGTTTCCCGGGGGGAGGTGGGCAAATGCGGCGTGGCCATTTCGTCCCTGGATGATATGGAACGGCTGTTTGACGGCATTCCCCTGGACAAGGTATCCACGTCCATGACCATCAACGGTCCGGCCGCCATCCTTTGGGCTTTTTATATCGTGACGGCGGAGAAACAGGGAGTGCCGCCTAAAAAACTGTCGGGAACCATCCAGAATGATGTTCTCAAGGAATATATTGCCCAGAAATCGTGGCTGGTTCCGCCGGAACCTTCCCTGCGCATCACCGTGGACACCATGGCTTATGGATCGAGATACGTTCCCCGCTGGAACACCATCTCCATTTCCGGGTATCATATCCGCGAGGCCGGCTCCACGGCCGCGCAGGAACTCGCGTTCACTCTGGCCGACGGATTCGCTTATGTGGAAAGAGGCA
The DNA here is from genome assembly GCA_011388275.1 of bacterium. GTDB lineage: Bacteria > Zhuqueibacterota > QNDG01 > QNDG01 > DSAB01 > DSAB01. Next base: position 6,399 of record DSAB01000150.1, read on the forward strand.
TTCAGGCGGGCCTCGATGTCGACGATTTCGCGCCGCGTCTTTCCTTCTTCTTCAATTCCCATATCGACTTTTTCGAGGAGATCGCCAAATACAGGGCCGCCCGAAGAATCTGGGCGCGCGAGATGAAGAACCGGTACGGCGCCAGGAATCCAAAATCCTGGCTGATGCGCTTTCATACCCAGACGGCCGGATGCACACTCACGGCGCAGCAGCCGGAGAACAATATCGTGCGGGTCGCGTGGCAGGCCCTGGCCGCGGTTCTGGGAGGAACCCAGAGCCTGCATACCAACTCCATGGACGAGACCCTGGCTCTTCCTTCGGAGAAAGCGGCCCTCATCGCGCTGAGAACGCAGCAGCTTATCGCCCATGAATCCGGCGTGACCGCCACCATCGATCCTCTGGGCGGTTCCTATTTCGTGGAGGCTTTGACCAGCCGGCTGGAAGAGAAGGCGTATGAGTATTTTGAAAAGATCGAGAAGCTGGGAGGCATCACCCGGGCCATTGAGGTCGGGTTTCCGCAGCGGGAGATTGCCGAAGCGGCTTTCCAGTATCAAAAAGCGATCGATGAAAAGCGGCGGATTGTCGTTGGTGTTAACGACTATTTGATCGAGGGGGAAGACCTGGAGATTCCCATTTTGAAAATTGACCCCCGGGTGGAAACCGATCAATGTAAACGTCTGGAGAGATTGAGAAAAGAGCGGGACAGCGGCAAAGTAAAAAAGGCGCTGGACGATCTGCGGAATGCCTGCGGGAGCCGGGAAAACCTGATGATTCCGATTCTGACGGCCACAAGGGAATATGCGACCCTGGGTGAAATCGCCGGTGTTCTGAAGGAAGTATTCGGTGAGTACCGCGAACCGCCGATCTACTGGTAGTCATAAGCGGGAGATTATTCAATGTCCAGAAAGCTGCGCATTCTCATCGCCAAGCCCGGATTGGACGGCCATGACCGGGGAGCCAAGGTCGTGGCCCGGGCCTTGCGCGATGCCGGAATGGAAGTCATTTATACAGGCCTTCATCAGACGCCCCAAATGATTGTGGAGGCCGCTCTGCAGGAAGACGTGGATGGTGTCGGATTGTCCATTCTTTCCGGAGCTCACATGACGCTTTTTCCCGAAGTGATGAAACGGATGTGTGAGGAGGGGCTTGAAGACCGTCTCCTCTTCGGAGGGGGGATCATTCCCGGAGAAGATGTGGAGACTCTTCAGAAACAGGGTGTCGGGAAGATATTCGGGCCGGGCACTCCGGTTCAGGCCATTGTGGATTATATTCATGAAACCGTCCGGGTAGGCGATGTCTGAAAGAAGGGTTTACAACCTCTCTCCGCTTCAGGAGGATGTCCGCCGAATCGCACGCGATTTCGGTGAGAGAGAAATTCAGCCCCTGGCGGAAAAGCAAGACCGCGGATCTCCCCGCTTTCCGGCCGGACTGTACGGCAAAATGGCCCGGGCGGGCTTTCTGGGATACACGGAACAGTCTTTATACGGCGGCGGGGGCAAGTCGTGGATCGAATACGCGACGCTGATCGAAGAGCTGTCCTTTTTTGATGCCTCGGCCGGATTCACGCTTTCCATCGGCAATCTGGCGATCGGCGCGTTGACTATGTTCGGAACCGATGAGCAGAAGCACCGGTTTGTCCCGGGCATGATTCAGGGGGAGCGCATCGGCGCCTTCGCGCTGACAGAACCCGGTGCCGGTTCCGATGTCTCCAATCTAAGCACAACCATCCAAAAGCAGGGCGATATGTGCCTTGTTGACGGGCAAAAACGGTTTATCTCCAGCGGGGACGCGGCCCATATTATCATTCTTGTCGGAAAATATTCGGAGGATGAACAGGACAGGGGGCCGGCCGTTCTGGCGGTCGAGACGGAAGGGCTTCAGGGGTTGACCCGCCGCGTACTGAAACACAAGATGGGACTTCGGGGTTCGACCACCGCGGATCTGACTTTCCGCGGGTGCCGTGTGCCGGCAGAAAATCTGCTGGGCGGGCCGGGGCAGGGTTTTCGAGTGGCCATGAAATCTCTGGACTGTTCCCGCGTGGCCATCGCCGCTCAGGCCGTGGGTTTGGGTCAGGCCTGCCTGCAAAGAGCCGTGGATTATGCGAAACAAAGGGAGGCGTTCGGCGGTCCGATCGCAAATCTTCAGGCGGTGCAGTTCATGATTGCCGACATGTCCACACGGCTGGAAGCATCCCGAATGCTGACCTGCAAGGCGGCTTTGCTCATGGATGAAGGGAAAGATTTCACTCTCGAGTCGGCTCAGGCCAAGCTGTACGCCTCGGAGATGGCCAATTTCACGGCCGACCGCGCCGTTCAGATTTTGGGCGGATCGGGTTATACGGGTGATTTCTCGGATGTGGAAAAACTGTACCGGGACGCCAGGGTCATTCCCATCTACGAAGGTACGTCGGAGATACAAAGAATGATCGTGGCCAGGAAACTACTTAAATAGGAGGTTCGCTTTGGCGGAGAGGAAAAAAGTCGGAATCACGGGTTACGGCGCGTATGTTCCCCAGCACCGGATCCGGGTGGAAGAGATTGCCCGGGTCTGGGGAACCGATGCCGAAAGTTACAAAAAAGGACTGGGATTACGGGAGAAATCGGTTCCCGCGCCGGATGAAGACACCATCACCATGTCGGTGGAAGCCGCCCGCTACGCCCTGATGCGCTGTTCTGTCGATCCGCGTTTGATCGGCGCCGTGTATGTGGGCTCGGAATCCCATCCCTATGCGGTCAAGCCCACGGGCACGACTCTGGCCGAAGCCATCGGGGCCACGCCGGATATTCACTGCGCGGATTTCGAGTTTGCGTGCAAGGCCGGTTCGGAGGCCATGTTCGTGGCCCTCTCGGTGGTCAGGGCCGGAGAGATGGAATACGCCCTGGCCGTGGGAGCCGACACGTCCCAGGGGGCTCCGGGTGACGCCCTGGAGTATTCGGCCGCGGCAGGCGCCGCCGCGTTCATCATGGGCGGCGAGGATCTGCTTGCCGTGTGCGAGGCCACATATTCCTTTATGACGGATACACCGGATTTCTGGCGCAGGGAGTACCAGTTCTATCCCAGCCATGCCGGCCGGTTTACCGGTGAGCCGGCCTATTTCAAGCATATTCTGGGTGCGGCCGAGGGAATCCTGAAAAAAACAGGCATGAAGCCGACAGATTTCGCCTGGGCCGTGTTCCATCAGCCCAACGGAAAATTCCCGCAGAAGGTGGGAAAGATGCTCGGTTTCACTCAGGAACAGATTGAACCGGGCTGGCTGTCTCCCACGCTGGGCAATACCTATTCGGGTTCCTCGCCCATGGGGCTGTCTGCCACGCTGGATGTGGCCAAACCGGGCGACCGGATCCTGATGATCTCATACGGATCGGGCGCGGGCAGCGATTCGTTTGTCTGGACCGTTACCGACCGCATCGATGAGGTGCGGAATGCCGCACCTGCCACGCGGGCAATGCTGGAAGATCACCCCCGGTATGTGGATTACGGGACGTATGCGAAGTTCCGCGGCAAGATAAAGAAGGCGGAATAGGAACGACTTTATCACTCATTCGAAGGGTTTGGAGGTGTTATGAGAGACGTGGCTGTAATCGGCGTTGGCATGCAGAAATGGGGTGAATTGTGGGAAAAATCGCTGAGGGACATTTTTGTCGAATCCGCCCTTCTGGCCATCGAGGATGCGGGTGTCGATAAAATCGACTCCATGATAATCGGCTGTATGTCCAGCGGTCTTTTTGTCGGTCAGGAGCATATCGGCTCACTCCTGGCAGACTATCTGGGAGCAGCACCTGTACCGGCTACGCGTGTCGAGACGGCTTGTGCGTCCGGAGGCGCGGCTTTCCGCATGGGTTTTATTGAAGTGGCCTCCGGGTTGAGCGATATTGTGCTCGTCGGAGGCGTGGAAAAGATGACCGATGTGGGCGGCGATGAGGCGACCTACGCTCTGGGCACGGCGGCCGATCAGGAGTACGAGGGATTCAACGGCATCACCTTTCCCGGTCTCTATGCCATGATGGCCAGGCGGCATATGCACGAGCACGGAACGACCCGGGAACAGCTGGCCATGGTGGCCGTGAAGAATCATGAAAACGGATCAAAGAATCCGCTGGCGCAGTTTCCCATGAAGATCACGGTGGAACAGGTTCTGAACTCCGTAATGGTCGCCGATCCTCTGCGCATACTGGATTGCTCCCCGATCACCGACGGCGCGGCCGCCGCGATTCTGTGTTCTCTGGAGACGGCCAGGAAAATCAAATCCAACCGCCTCATCCGGGTGGCCGGATCGGGCCAGGCAACGGACACCATCGCCTTTCACGATCGGGACGATCTGACGGCACTGAAGTCCACGGCCGTCGCGGCGAACATGGCGTACCGGATGGCCGGGAAAAAACCCTCGGATATTGACCTGGCCGAGGTCCACGATTGTTTTACCATTGCCGAAATCTGTATTACAGAAGCTCTGGGTTTTGCCGAAAGGGGCAGGGGTGGAAAGTTTGTGGAGAGCGGAGACACACGGATCGGCGGAAAGATACCGGTCAATGCCAGCGGAGGGCTCAAGTCCAAGGGACATCCGGTGGGCGCCACAGGGATCGCTCAAATCATCGAGGTCGTGCATCAGCTTCGTGAGGAAGCCGGAGAACGCCAGGTGAAAGGAGCCAGGGTCGGCCTGACTCAGAATATGGGGGGAAGCGGGGGAAGTGCCGTTGTACACATTCTGGAGGCCTTGTAAATGATTGCACCGAGAATACGGCGGGGAATGCCGCAGCGATACCGCTATGAGGCGGGTAAATGCAAAAAGTGCGGAAAAGTCTTTTTTCCGCCGAGACTGATCTGTTCAGCCTGTCAATCCAGGGAGTTCGAAACCATTCGCCTGAACCGGCTGGGCAAGGTACTGACCTATACGATTATTCGCGTTCCGCCCAGTCAATTCAAGGATGAAGCGCCTTATGCCATGGGTGTGGTGGAGCTGGAGGGAGGCGGCCGGATCACGGCGCAGATTGTGGATTGTGATTTTGATGACGTGAATATCGGAATGCCCGTAAAGATCGAGTTCCGCCGCATTCAGGCCGAAGGCGAGTCGGGTGTGATCGGTTACGGGTACAAGTGCGTTCCCGCCTGAGGAATGATGCCGGAACAGCGGCAGGGCCGTTCGGGCAGAATGATATTCCAGGGGAACGGCCGGCAGGGGATGGCATCAACCGGTCAGGCTGGTTTTGAATGGATTGTTGGAGGCAAGAGAACAGTCTTGCAGGAATTTAAGGAAAAGCAAGGGGTCTGCGTGTGTACCGGATAGAATCAAAAATATCGACAAAAAGCGCGGAATTCCAGGAGAACCGCAGGCACATGCTGGATCTGGTCAAAAAATACCGAAAACGTCTGGAAGAAGCGGAAAAAGGCGGTCCTGAAAAGGCCCGGGAGAAGCACAAGGCCCGGGGAAAGCTCACGGCCCGTGAAAGGCTGGACCGGCTTTTCGACCGCAACACTCCGTTCCTCGAGTTCAACACCCTGGCGGCCTGTGATATGTATAAAAACGAAGCGCCTGCCGCGGGCATTGTCACGGGCGTGGGGGTGGTGCACGGGAGGGAAGTGCTGGTCATTGCCAATGACGCCACGGTGAAGGGCGGTACGTACTTTCCCATGACGATCAAAAAACATGTCAGGGCTCAACAGATCGCCATGGAGAACCGTCTGCCCTGCGTGTATCTCGTGGATTCGGGAGGTATTTTTCTTCCCGAGCAATCGGGCACGTTTCCGGACAGGGATCATTTCGGAAGGATCTTTTCCAATCAGGCCCGTCTTTCGGCTCTGGGTGTGGCTCAAATCTCCGTGGTCATGGGATCCTGCACGGCCGGAGGCGCGTATGTGCCGGCCATGAGCGACGAAACGGTCATCGTCAAGGAACAGGGTACGATTTTCATCGGAGGTCCTCCCCTGGTCAAGGCGGCCACGGGACAGGTGGTCACGGACGAGGAACTCGGAGGCGCCGATGTTCACTGCCGCATTTCGGGTGTGTCCGATCACTATGCCGTGGACGATGCACATGCCGTCCAGATCACGCGGAACATCATCGAATGTCTGGAACCGCCCCGGAAATTCGAACTGGAGATGTTCGAACCGGAAGATCCCTGCTATCCTCCCGAGGAGATCTACGGTATTGTTCAGAAGAATATTCGAAAACCCTATGACATTCGGGAGATCATCGCCCGCCTGGTGGACGGAAGCCGTTTTCAGGAGTTCAAGGAGCTGTACGGTCCGACTCTGGTGTGCGGCTTCGCCCGTGTCATGGGTTATCCGGTGGGCATTCTGGCCAACAACGGGGTTCTGTTCTCTGAATCGAGTCTGAAGGGAGCCCATTTCATCGAACTGTGCACTATGCGCAAAATACCGCTGGTTTTCCTTCAGAACATTACGGGATTCATCGTCGGAAAGCAGTATGAGCACGGCGGTATCGCCAAAGACGGCGCCAAACTCGTGCACGCCGTGGCCAATGCCCGGATTCCGATGTTCACGGTCATTGTGGGCGGATCGTACGGGGCGGGCAATTACGCCATGTGCGGACGGGGTTACGATCCGCGGCTGCTCTGGATGTGGCCCAACAGCCGGATCTGTGTGATGGGAGGAGAGCAGGCGGCCAATGTGCTTCTGACGGTAAAGATGCGGGGTCTGAAGAAAGAGGGGAAAACCATGACTCCGGAGGAGCAGCAGGCCTTTCTCAATCCCATCATTCGGCGTTATGAGAACGAGTCCAGTCCCTACTATTCCACGGCCCGAATCTGGGATGACGGAATTCTGGATCCTCTGGACACCCGCGCGGCCCTGGCTATGGGAATATCCATGTCCCTCAACGCTCCCATTCCCGATCAGAAATACGGAATTTTCCGTATGTAATTCATGAATCACGGCGGAGGCGTTTTGCAAACCATTGAATTCGAGGTAAAGGATCATATCGGTAAAGTGACACTCAACAGGCCAGACATTCACAACGCGTTCAACGATGTGATGCTGGCCGAATTGATCCACGTTTTTCAAGAGATCGCGGAACGCAGAAACGAGATCCGTGTTGTGGTGTTGTCGGGAAACGGAAAGTCCTTCTGTGCCGGCGCGGATCTGAACTGGATGAAGAAGATGATTCATTATTCCTATGAGGAGAACATTCAGGATTCCAATCAGGTCTCTGAATGCATGCGCCGTCTTTATTCCCTGCCCCAGCCGACGGTCTGCCGCATCAACGGAGCGGCTATCGGAGGCGGCATGGGACTGGTGGCGGCGTGCGATATCGGCGTGGCTCAGGAGGAGGCGGTTTTCAGTCTCAGCGAGGTCAAGCTGGGCCTTGTGCCCGCGTGTATTTCGCCGTATGTGATCAAAAGAGCCGGAGAATTCAAATGCCGTGAACTGTTTCTGTCGGGTGAACGGATTACGGCGGAAAAAGCCCTGTCTGCCGGACTGATCAACGAAGCGGTTCCTCTGTCCGGACTGGATGAGGCGGTCGGCCGATGGGTGTTCAGGTTCCTGAAAAACGGGCCCGAAGCCCTGGCCGTGTGCAAGAAACTTCTGGAAACTGTACCGGGTCTGTCGCTAAACGAGGCCGGAACCTATACAGCCGATGTCATTGCCAGGCTGCGTATCAGTGAAGAGGGACAGGAAGGGATGAACGCCTTTCTGGAAAAACGGCCGCCGAAGTGGAGGGTGTCATGAACCAGCCGCGTGAAACATTATCCAGCCGGAAAGCAAGCAGATATGTTTAAAAAGATACTCATAGCCAATCGGGGCGAGATCGCCGTTCGAATCATTCGTGCCTGCCGGGAAATGAACATTCGGACCGTCGCCGTGTGCTCCGAAGCGGATCGTTCGGCCCTGCATGTGCTCATGGCCGACGAAGCCGTTTGCGTGGGAGGTCCGGCACCTCTGGACAGTTACCTGAATATGGAACGTATTCTGGAAGCGGCCGGGATTTCCGGGGCCGAAGCCATCCACCCCGGATACGGTTTTCTGGCGGAAAATCACCGTTTTGCCGCGCGCTGCGGTAAACAGGGCCTTGTCTTTATCGGACCCGGTCCGGATGCCATGAAACTGGTGGGTGACAAGGTGGCGTCACGCAAAACGCTTTCTCGCATCGACGTGCCCGTTATTCCTGGTATGAAGGCCGCGGGGGCAAGCCTGAAAGAGTTTGAAGAATCCGCCAAAGAGATCGGATATCCCGTGATGGTCAAGGCTTCGGCCGGGGGCGGCGGCAAGGGGATGCGCGTGGCGCGCCATCCCGCCGAACTGCGCCTTTCTGTGGAAGCGGGCATGCGTGAGGCCAAAGCCGCGTTCGGCGACGAGTCGGTTTATCTGGAAAAATGCATCGAACGGCCCCGGCATATCGAATTTCAGGTTCTGGCCGATCATCATGGAAACGCCGTTCACGTATTCGAAAGAGAGTGTTCCATACAGAGACGTCATCAGAAAATCATCGAGGAATCGCCCTCTCCCTTTATGGATGAAGAACTCAGACGGCGTATGGGAGACGCGGCCGTGGCCGTGGTGCGTGAGACCGGATACACCAACGCGGGTACGGTGGAATTTCTGGTGGATGAGAACCGGAAATTCTATTTTCTCGAAGTGAACGCCCGGATTCAGGTGGAGCATCCGGTCACGGAGATGGTTACGGGTACTGATCTGGTGAAATGGCAGATACGCATTGCTTCTGGTGAGCGTCTGACTCTCAAACAGAAAGATCTTCGGCAGAGAGGGCATGCCCTGGAATGCCGGATCTACGCGGAGGATCCGGCCAACGGCTTTCTGCCCTGTCTGGGGAAAATCCATTTCATGAAAAATCCTGAAGGACCGGGAGTGCGTGTGGATTCGGGCATCTACTCGGGCTATGAAGTGACGCGGTATTACGATCCCATTCTTGCGAAACTGATCGTGTGGGGTGAACAACGGAGTACGGCATGTTCGCGTATGGTGCAGGCGCTTTCGGACTATGTGATTCTCGGCATACAGACAACCATTCCCTATCTCATGGATGTTCTGACGCATCCGGATTTTCTGTCCGGGAAAACGTACACGGATTTTATTCAGAAGAACATGCCGGATTGGACCGCAAAGAAAGATTTTCTGGTCGAGGCGCTGGCCGCAGCCTCGATTCAGGATGTTCTCGCTTCGAAAACACCTGCCGGTCCGGTAAAACGAGCCGGTGTTTCACCCTGGCAGACTCTGGGCGCATGGCGCCTGGGCGGCCGGTAAGAGGAGGACTTTTGGAAACCATATGGACGGTCGGAGATGAGCTTTACAGCGTGATTCTCGAAAAGAAAGAGGGCAAGTTTCGAATCACAGCAAGAGAACAGGAATATTCGATCGAGGCGCGGCTCGTCACGCCTCACTGGATGTCTCTCATGGTGAACAATCGATTATACAATGCCTATATTGCCGAGGGTTCGGGAAGGAAATTTATCTCGATCAACGGGGAGCACTACACGCTTTCTCTTCCGGATGAAGAGGCGGCTTTAAACAGGGGGGTAACCGGAGCGCATGGAGAGGGCAGGCTTCTGATCAGGGCGCCGATGCCCGGCAGTGTGCTGAAAATCAGCGTGGCAGAAAAGGACACGGTAACCGAAGGCGATTGCCTGGCCATTGTGGAGGCCATGAAGATGGAAACGGGTCTTCACGCGGCTGTCAGCGGCGTGGTCAAGCGGGTCTGCGTTAAAGAGGGTCAGCAGGTGGATGCCGGAGAGCTCCTCATCGAACTGGAGGAGATGGCTTCCGGAAAAAAAGAAGATTGATCCAATTATCCCGCCTTGTTATCCATAGAAAACTTCCATGCGCAGTACCAGGCTTCGGGATGCTCATCCGGTGGGCAGCCGATGCATTCCGTGCGGATCCGTGAATCGATGGTCCGGGCGAAGGTCGTGTATTCCACGATGCCCCCGGTTTTACAGGGATAGTCGGGAAGGCCTCTCCGTTTTCGGGCCGCCTGAACCCGGCAATTGTTCATGCGGAAAATAAAGCTGTTGGAATCCACGTCTTCGATCGACTGTTCGTTGATGAAGGCGTAGAGACGAAGCCCCAGCGCTTTTTTCAGGGCGGGCAGTCCGCTCCGGTCGGGAAGACCGAGCATTTTCTTGATCCGGACCGCTTCAAACGGTGAAAAACGGGTCCAGGCCGTGTCATTGCACCGTTTGGCGTCTCCCATGCCATGGGTTTTTTCTACAGCCTGAAACCAGATGCCGTCATTGGCCAGCCAGTTGACGCTGATTTTTTCCAGCAGGTCCTCCAGAGTTGCACGCGGCAGTTTTTGAAGGGCATTCGGAATCCCGTTGTCCTCGGAGAAACCCAGGGTTTTTGCGAGACGGCCCATCTGGTTCGACAGAGTCGCGTGCCAGACGTTTTCCTCCAGGGCCATGGCCTGATTCAGGCCGAGCTGATGCGCGGTTTCGGCAAACCAGGCGCCGTAATGGAAAACGATTCTTCTGAACGCATCCATGATGAGATGAACCAGAAACGCGTCATCGTTCTGCTCAATGGTTTCTTTGAAATCATTCATGGTGTCCTCCGAACGGCTGAAGTATGATCTTGCCCTGTGCTTTAATATCCGCTATGCGTAATAAAATTAAAAGTAATCATAAATCCGGTAGATATCAAGGTTTAACTAAAGGCATGGAAAGAAGTGGCGGTTTCGGTCCGTACATGCGAGGACAATCCGTCATGTTTTTCCATGATTTTTCTGTTCAATGCGTTTCAAAATGCTTATATTGTATA
>DSAB01000022.1 GCA_011388275.1 bacterium
ACGGCATCGTGCCAGGTGATGTTCGTCGCTTTCTGTTCCGTCATATTGGTTTCCTGTTTTTAAATGGATTGGTCAGGTGAATCGGCGTGAATCAATGAATGACCCGTATGTCTTCCCGCCCCACATTGATATGAAGCGCCTGGCGGATCGATTCGATGAGCACCACCAGACGATGGCTTCCATGGACCTGGATCAGCCGGCCCTGCAGGCCGCTCAAGGGGCCCCGAATCACCTCCACCCGGTCGCCCAGTCGAACCGGATCGCCGGTTTCCACGTCGGGTATCTCTTTGAGAATCCAGCGTATGTTTTCGATCTCCTCGTCGCGGACCTTTGCGGGCCTGCCCTGAAAAGAGACAACCCGTATGGCACCCGGCGTGCGAAGCGCCATGAGCCGGGCCTCTTCATGGGTGTGCACAAAGAGGTAGGAACGAAACAGCGGCTCTTCCACCCATTTTTTACGGTCGCTCCACAGACGCAGCACCCTTCGCAGAGGCAGATAGGTCTCGATTCGCTTTTCGGTCAGCTGGTCGCGCACCGTTTTCTCATGGCGGGGCCGCGTATACAGGGCGTACCAGGCCATTTTCGGTTCGGACCCGTTAACAGGCCTTTCCACTGTGGATTCTTTTCCAGTCACCGACATACTCCCCCGGTATTCCCTGCTTGCCGAATGTTTTCTTCGGCTATTTGGCCACCAGCCATACGCCGGTCAGTATGCAGAAGAATCCGGCCAGCTGAATCAGGGTGATCTTCTCATTTAAAAAAAGAGCGGACACAATCACAACGATGATCAGGCCCGTACTGATCATCACCGGATAGGCCACGCTGAGGTTGAGACGGGTCAAAACCAGGCTGTAAGCCCCCAACGCCATGCCGAAAAGAATCACACCGGCCCACAGAACGGGCTGCAAAGCGGCCTGGGCAATCAGTTTCCAGAATCCCTGTTCCTCGTTCAGGCGGGCCGATCCGACCTTGATCAGAATATTGGCCGACGCGTTGCACACCACAGCCACAATCAGAAAGAGCGCTCCCCGACTCATCGGGCCTCCGAAAATTTGAACCGTTTACAGATAGAGGATGACCGCCACGGCGGCGAGATACAGACCTATATTCACGAGAAAAGGAAGGTCATGAAGCAAAACCGTCTCGGGACTGTCCCCCTTCCCCTCCTGATGAACCGCGTATTGATACCGGAATATCCCGAAAAGCACGAAGGGAATCGTCACAATCAGATTCCGTGTATGGAACTTTTCGACCGTCTCCTCGGCCATGGTGTACAGGGCATAGGCCATCACCATGGACGCGGTGACCACATGGCTCATCTGATCCAGCAGATAGGGCGAATACCGGGAGAGACCCGACCGGTGATCTTCGGCCCGCTCGCCCATGGCCACCCGCTCATGCCGCCGCTTGTTGATGATCAGAAACAGAGCCAGAAAAATGGTGCAGAGCAGAAGCCACGACGAGATGGTCACGTCGATCACCACGGCTCCGGCCGCGGCGCGCAGCACGAAACCGCACGCCACCACAATCAAATCGAGAATCATGACACGCTTGAGCGCCAGCGAATAGCCGATCGTCAAAAGCGCGTACGCGGCCGCATACACGCCGAATCCGGTGCCGAGCCGAAAGGAAAGACCGATTCCCAGACCCAGCATGATCACGGCCATGAGAACCGCGCCCCATACGGGCAGCGCGCCCGACGGGATGGGGCGAAACCGCTTGACAGGATGGGCCCGGTCCTTTTCACGGTCCATCACGTCATTGATCAGATAACCGGCGCTGCTCAGCAGACAGAAAAGGGCAAATCCCGCCGCGGCTCTGGCCAGGAGAGGACCGTGAAACACGTTTCTGGAGAAGATCAGGCCGGCAAACAGAAAACCGTTTTTCGTCCACTGTTTCGGCCTCCAGGACCGAATGATCACGCCAATCATCCTCATCGGGATTCCTTTTTCAGTGTCACGGCCCGTCCGGTTCGGGCCGACTCATACAGGGCGTTGACGATGCGCAATGAGCGCAGGGCCTCGGCGCCGTCCACGTACCCTTCTCCGGATCCGGAAAAAACCCGGACAATATCCTTGTACACAAAGAGATGATTGGGGCAGGACCCCTGATACAACCCGCCTTCATAGATATAGGGGGCGAAACCTTCGGGCAGCACGGGCCTGGGCATGTCCTTCACGATCCAGGTCTCGATCTCGTTCATGGCGGAACCCGACAGTTTCACGCTGCCGGTTTCTCCAAACACCGCCAGAGAGCATTCCAGGTTCTGGGGCCAGGTGTTGATGGAAAACTCCAGCGTACCCAGCGCCTGATTGGCGAACCGGATCAATCCGGCGGCCGCGTCTTCAATTTCGATTCGGTGGGCGAACCGGTCCACGTGTCCGATTATGGTGTGCACATCGCCCATGAGCCACTGCATGATGTCGACATAATGAATCCCCTGATTGAGCAGCGACCCGCCGTCCAGTTTCCGGGTTCCGCGCCAGTCGCTTTGATCGAAATACGCCTGGGGCCGGGTCCAGCGCACCACCAGGGCGGCGCTGACAAGCCGGCCCAAACAGCCCGTGTCCACGGCGTGCTTCAGCGCCCTGACCGAGGGGTTGTACCGAACCTGTTTCACCGCGAAAAAATGGCATCCCTTTTTCCGCGCCGCAGACATCAGATCCAGCGCCTGCTGATCGGTAATGGTGATGGGCTTTTCCAGAAGAATATGCAGGCCCCGTTCGAGACAGTCTTTGGCGATGGAATAATGGGTGCCGTTGGGTGTGGCGATCACCACCAGATCCGGGCTTTCTTTCTCTATGAGATCCTGATGGCAAGTATAGCCCGCCGCACGGCGTCCTGCGAGCAGGGCCTCGAGCCGGCCCTTGTGCGTATCGCAGAATGCGATCAGGTTGAGTTCGTCCAGCTGGTCAATGGCCGCTGTATGCACCCGCGCGATGCGTCCGCATCCGATCAGCCCGACCCGAATGGCTCCCTGTTTCATGGCGTTCTTCATACACCGTAATCCTTGTCGCGCAGCGCTATCGGCCGTTTAATGTTTCTTGCTTTCATAATGGTAGTGATAGTAGGATCCGTACATATGATTCGTGTTGACGCCGTTGACCAGAATCCCCAGGATGTCGGCCTTGACATTGTTCATGAGAACCCGGGCTCGTGCCAGAGAGTCCCGCACCGTGCGTCCGGAACGGATCACCAGAATGACGCCGTCCACACGGGTCGCCAGCACAGCCGGATCCGTCACGGCGATGACCGGCGGGCTGTCGAACAAAATCATGTCGAACCGGGTTTTGGCGTCCTCAATAAATTGCCCCATGGTCTCCGAGGCCAGCAGCTCGGAGGGATTGGGAGGCAGGGTGCCGGATGTCACCACAGCGAGATTCTCGATTTCGGTCTCCCTGACAGCCTCATCGAACGTCATGCCGCCCACCAGCACATTGGTCAATCCCTCTCCCCTGGAAACATTGAAAATGCCGTGAAGCACAGGGCGCCGCAGGTCCGTATCCACCAGAAGGGTTCGGGTCCCCATCTGGGCAAAGGCAATGGCCAGATTGGCCGCACTGGTGGATTTGCCCTCTCCGGGGCCGGAACTGGTCATCAAAACGGTTTTCACGGGCGAATCCACTCTCGCGTACCGAATGTTGGTTCTCAGGGTTCGATAAGCCTCCGAAACCGGCGATTTGGGCTCGAAATGGGTGATGAGGCGCGATTCAATATCGAGAATGTCTCCGTTCACCCCGAACCCCTTTTTCCGCACCTTCTGGGACGCAATGAACGGGATCGATCCCAAAGCCGTCATGTCCATCCGCTCGATATCCTCGATGGATTTCAGGGAAACGTCGAAATACTCCAGGGCGAACGCGAGCCCGAAACCGGCGCCCAGGCCCAGCATGAACCCCAGCATCAGGTTCATCTTTTTCTTTGGCTTGATGGGTCTTTCGGGCGGTTCGGCCCGGTCCACGACACGAACATTTCCGATCTGGCCCGCTTCAACGATTCGGTTCTCCTCGTGCTTCTCACGCAGCATCATGAAAATCGTATTGTTGACCCCGGCTTCCCGTTCCAGGCGGGCCAGCTTGAGCGTCTTTTCCGGCAGCGCTTCGAGCATGGAATTATACCCGTCCACGATCTCCTTGAAGGCGCCGGCCTTGGCTTTGAGCGACTTGTTTTCCGCCTCGATCTCCAGAATGCCGGTAAACAGGGTTTCGGAAAACTCCAGCGGATTCACGGATCGGCCCGTAGCAACCAGCTTGCGCATCTCCTCGGTGATTTTATCCTGAAGCCCTCTGATCTTCTGATCCAGTTCCCTGGTCTGCGCGAACTCTCCGCTCATGTACCCGGCCTCTTTCAGCTGCTGTTCGATCACGGCCCGGCGCCCCACCCATTCGGCCAGCTGTTTTTCCAGCTCCCGAATAACCGGGCTGGAAAAATCGGTTTTCTCCATCATGATCTTCTGATTCTCATCCAGCTGGGACTTTAAATAATCCAGGCGTCTCAGGTTGGCTTCCAGTCCTGTTGCGGCTTCCTGATACAGCGATTCGAATTCAGTCAGCTGGGTGATCATTTTCTGGGTCTCGGCATCGAGCGCGACCACCTGATTTTCCTCTTTGTACCGTCTCAGGACCTCTTCGGAAGTATTCAGGTCATGCTGCACCTCTTCGAGTTTTTGTTCCAGAAACTCCCTGACCTTTTGTACCTCGCCCCGGCTTTCGTCCAGATCCAGGTCCGTATAGGCATCCACCCAGATATTGGTGACATACGCGGCCTCAAAGGGGGTCGGGGCATTGACCTTCAGCTCGATGATATCCGTGTCGCGCCGGGGCAGCACGCTGATCGCCCCTTCTCTGAAGGATTCGATCATCTTATTCATGGACAAGCCTTCCTCATCGCCTTCGCCTCCGGACAGAATCGAACGAAACCATGCCATCAGGGAAAACCGATTCCCGTTGACGGAGTTTCCCAGCAGGGCGAGCGAATCCCGATGGGGTGAATCCATGAGCCGCTGGATAACATGCCTGGCCAGGGTTCGGGATTGAAGAATCTGCACCTGATTGTTGATGCTGGTCTCCCGCTTGATGAAACTGGGCACATCGAAGATCTTCTGCTGGACACCTCCCCCCTCCTTGACCATGACCAGGGCCGACGCCTCATACACCGGCGGTGTGGTGAACGTCACGTATACCGTCACCGCCATGACCAAAATAAAGGAGAGGAGGATGATCCACCGGCGGCGCATCAAGATTCGGATATAATCTTTGAGTGCGACCTCTTCGCTGATATTGGTGTCCTGCAAAACGGCTCCCCGGGGCACGCGGCCCCCCTTTTATGCGGTTTCTTTATGATTCGATGATGGATGCCTTCCTGCCCCCGATCGTTTCGAACGCCCGGTTTCCCTCATGTCGATCACATCCGCCCCTTCGGGAATCTCAAACAGGAACAGGGAATCATCAAAAGCCTCGTTGACTCGCAGGTCCCGCAGATCGAACAGAGTCCGGTTTCCGTCCAGATCCGTCTGTTCCACCCTTTTCGGCAGCCACGTTTTCGGATCGATCCACACACGCACCTGCGGAATCAGCGACGCCTCGGCCGAGGTCAGCACAAGGCGATGGCACATCACCTCGCCCACGGCTTCGTCGGCTTCACGAACGGCCCGGTAATCCTTGGTATAGCGAAACAGAATCTGCCTGGGCAGCAGGCTGTTGTCTTTGGGATCGATTTCGTCGATCAGCACCCGGTGATTGGGCCGGCTGTATGTCCACAGAGTCCGGCCGTCGGAAACGAGGACCTGATCGTCCGTCTCAATCCGGAAACGGCTCTCTCCCTTTATCTTCAGATGGCCCTGCAGGGTGTGAGACTCGCCGGTCATCTCCCAGAAAAAAATTTCGCTGAAGTGCACCTCCATGGTCGTGGCGGAGGTCAGCGCGTTCTCCACATTCCGCAATATGACCCGGGCAGAAGGGTTCGCGTTCAACAGAACCGGCAGCCCAATCAATAAGCCCGGGATAATTCTTCGAATGGTCATCACACCTCCCCGGAACCGGAATCGCGCCCGCTGTCCATGGTCTCCAGATAGCCCTCATCCACCAGAACCTCCCTCGCCTTGCTGCCGTCAAAAGGCCCCAGGATGCCCGCTTCTTCCAGTTCATCGATGATTCTTCCCGCACGCGCGTACCCCACGCGCAGCCTTCGCTGCAGCAGAGACGCGGAACCCTGCTGATGCCGAATCACCAGACGGGCCGCCTCATGAAACAGCTCGTCGCGGTCGTTTCTTCCGCGCCCGCCCGGGCCGCCGGAAAGGCCTCCGGAACCGTGTCCGGGCAGACGGTACTGATGGCCGTCGGGCTGCCGGCTGATATGCTCCACGATCCGCTGCACCTCCTCCGTGGCGATGAAGGCTCCGTGAATTCGAATCAGAGAGGACTGCCTGGGATGCATGAAAAGCATGTCGCCTCTGCCCAGCAGCTTTTCCGCTCCGTTCTGATCCAGAATGGTTCGGGAATCGGTTTTGGCCGCCACCTGAAAGGCGATCCGGGCCGGAAAATTGGCCTTGATAACGCCTGTAATGACATCCACGGAGGGCCTCTGCGTGGCCAGAATCAGATGGATTCCGACCGCGCGTGACATCTGGGCCAGCCGGGCCACGGGCTCTTCCACCTCGCGGGCCCCGGTGATCATCAGGTCGCCCAGCTCATCCACGATCAGCACCACATAGGGAAGGGGCCGAACCGGTTCACCGTCTTCACCCCCTGTGATTCTTTTCTCTCTGACCGCCTGGTTGTAATCACCGATATTCCGAACATTGGCCCTGGCCAGACGCCGGTAACGGGATTCCATCTCGAGCTCCAGGCTGCGCAGCACGGCCACGGCATTGCTCACCGTGGTGATAACCTCCTCATTGCAGTCTTCACGCGTGGTCAGATGATGATTCCGGAGTTTTCGGTACAGATTCAGCTCCAGCTTCTTGGGATCGATCAGAACGAACTTGACCTCCTGCGGATGCGCCCGATACAGAATGCTGGCGATCAGGGTGTTCAGGCACACCGACTTGCCCGAGCCCGTGGCTCCGGCTACCAGAAGATGAGGAAGCTCTTCGAGGTCGGTCACAAAGGGACGCCCTTCGATGGTCTGCCCCAGGGCCAGAGGCAGTTTCGAAGTGCTTTTCTGATACGCACGCGACTCCAGCACGGAACGCAGGGTGACCAGCTCCGGTTCCGGATTCGGAATCTCGATTCCCACAGCCGCCTTTCCGGGAATGGGGGCCACCACTCGAACCCTGGAGGCCTTCATCACCAGAGCCAGGTCGTCCTGAATGCTCAAAAACCGGCTGATCTTCACTCCGGTTGCCGGCTGAATTTCGAATCGGGTGACCACCGGTCCGGGCTGTATGCCCACCACACTGCCCCGAACATCGAATTCCTGCAGCCTCTCTTCCAGATAGTACGCCTTTTTCTCCAGCGCCTCTTTATCCACGCGTTTTTCCAGCGGAACCCCGGGAGTCAAAAATTCCGTATCCGGAGGCTGATAGGATCCGGAAGAGTTCAAAGAGGGCGCCGTTGGCTTGGTCTGCATCTCCGAACCGCTCCCGGCCGGGAAAGACGAAACCGAAGCAGGGGGAACGGACCGCGAAGCCTGCGGGCGTGCATTCGGCGGTTCCAGATGCACTTCCGGTCTTTTCCGGACGGGTTCTTCCCGGCCGGGAAGTCCCGGTTCCCGCGTTGCGGCCGCCTCGCGCCGCGGCCTGTCCGGCCGCGGATACGCGCCTCTTCCGCGACGAAACAATCCGCCGAACCATCGGAACAGACTCTCCATCTCCTGCCTGAAGCCCAGAAGCGTCTCACGCATGCTCCACGACGTGGCCGAAACGAGCAGCAGAAGCAGTGCCGTGAACAGAACCACGATGCTGCCCGCGGTGCCGAGCAGCCGATTCATATTCTGGGCGATGAACCCGCCCAACAACCCGCTCAGCCGCCAGCCGCCCTCCTCGTTGATCACTTCCGGCATGGCCAGAATGGTGGACAGCAAAAGACCCAGAGCCAGCAGAACCAATCCGAAACGAAAAACCGGCTTGAAACGGCGCCGCAGAAAGATCGTCCAGCCTGTCAGGAATAACAGAAAGGGGAAAATGATGCTGGCATACCCGATGGTATAGACATTGAGATGGTAACTGATGACCGAACCGGCCAGTCCCAGCCAGTTTTGAATGGCATTCGGAGAGCCGCTGTTTGGATAATCTTCGGGATGATATGAAACCAGGCCCAGGAAAATCAGCAGCGCGAACGCCATGATGAGAATGCCGAGAATCTCCTGCCTGGCGGCACCTCCTTTTTTCCTGTTTCGACCTGCCATGTCGATTGTTCCTTTTTTGCCAAACCCCGCATTCGGCCGGATTCCGTCCAATATATCAATGAGCCCGGTCTATAAAGGACTTAAACACGGATTGCACAGATTGGCACAGATTGTTTTTATTGCACTTATATTTAGCCTTTTCTGTCTAATCAGTGTAATCTGTGGTTTTTGGATCAGACTCATAAATTTAAAAATATTTACAAAAATCGTTCCATTTTCTTTCTGGATGTCAGGGGTACGAACGGAGTGACCGTGGTCTTCCCCTTCATCAAAAGGTCCTTTCCGGGCTGTCTGAACACCAGGCCGGTTTCCGTTTCCAGCTCCTGATTCACTCCGACAAACCCGATGGGTCTGTTTTCCAGCGTGGGCGATATGACCCCGCTGAGCACGGTTCCGACGATCCGGTCCTGCCTGAGCACTTCCCACCCGGGCATGGCTTTTCGTTTGCCTTCCATGATGAACGGATACACGAAATAATCGATCCCCTGCTCCTTTCGGGACAGAAGAATGTCCCGGCCCAGGAAATCGGATTCAAAATCGATGGCAAACTCCCAGGGATGCCCCACCGCGATCTTGTCGGCCCGCAGCTCGTGTCCGCACAGGGGAAGCCCCGCTTCCGTGCGCAGCGTGTCGCGCGCTCCCAGGCCGCAGGGAAGAAGCCCCTCTTTCTCCCCTTCACGCATCAGCAAATCCCACAATTCTTTTCCATTGGACAGATCGGTATACAGTTCGAACCCCACCTCACCGGTGTATCCGGTCCGCGAGACCAGAACCGGAGCGGATCCGATTGGCACATTCGGCAGAAACCGGAAAAATTTCAGCTCTTTCAGAGACTCCGCATCCATCCAGCGGCTCAGTATTTTGGGAGCCTTCGGCCCCTGAAGATCGAGCTTGACGGTCCCGGAGCTGATATTCTTCAGTTCGACATCGGAAGTCGCATGCGACTGAAGCCAGTTGAAATCCCCTTCAATATCCCCCGCGTTGACAACAAGCATCCAGTTTTTCTCATCGAACCGGTAGAGAATGCAGTCATCGATGACTCCGCCCTGTTCATTGAGCATGAAATGGTACATGGCCTGGCCGTCGGCCATTTTTTCGACATTGTTGGTCAGCATGCGCGAGAAAAACCGAAGCGTTCCGGGACCTTTGGCTTCAAATTCACCCATGTGACAGATATCAAAGAGTCCGGCCGCATTTCGCACGGCGTGATGTTCCCGGCTCTGGCCGGTCGAATACCACAGGGGCATCAGCCATCCGGCGAAATCCGCCATCTTTCCTCCCAAACGGACATGTTCGTCATAAAAAGGTGTCTTTTGCGGTTCCACATCAACCTCCGAAGCCGTTAAACAGATCATTGGGAGACGACACAACAGGTCATCGGCAAGTTCGGATCATGAAGTCATGGAGATGCCGGATTCTCCAGGTCTTTAAATGTATTTAAAAATGCCGATTTTGTCAAGCCAATTCACTCATTTTGTGGTCACTTAAGCACAAATCGAATGATATCGTTGTATATGATGACAACCATGAGAACCAGAAGAAGAACCATGCCCACCTGCTGAATGATCAGCTTCACTTTCAGGGGAATCTCGCGCCTCGTCACCCCTTCAAAGGTCAGCATCAGCAGATGGCCTCCATCGAACACGGGCAGAGGCAGCAGATTGATGACGCCCAGATTCAGGCTGAGAATCGCCATAAAAAGCACCAGAGGTCCAAACCCGGACCGCGCGCTCTCTCCGGCCATCCTGGCAATGCCCACGGGACCGGCCAGAGAGCGAAGGGATTCCTGTCCTGTAATCAGCTTATAGACCAGATCGAGAATCAGAAGAGAAAACCGGGCTGCGTCCCCCACGCCCCGTGTCAGACCTCCGAAAAAGTTTTTACGGATCACCAGCACCGTATCCGCCACCTGAATGCCCATTCTCCCCACCAGAATACTGTCTCCCAGACCCTCCGTCTTGATCCCCTCCAGGGTCACCGAAGACGAAAACACCGAATCGTTCCGCATCCACTCAACAGTCACGGTTTGATGCGGATTCTGATAAATGGTTTCCCACAAGACGTCCCAGGTCTCCACCTTTCTGTTCCCCAGAGAGACGATTCGGTCGCCGGGCTCCAGACCCGCTTCCTGGGCCGGCGAGGCATCCATCACTCTGCCGATCACCGGAGGAACCGGATCGGGCACGCCGTAGATCCAGTTGATGCTCACCAGAATCACAACGCCCAGCATCAAATTCATCAGAGGTCCGGCCACCAGCACCGTAAAACGCTGAATCCACGATCGCGCCCGGTATTCCCAGGGTTTGGGTTCCGATTTCAGGGTTTCCGAATCCAGGCTTTCGTCCACCATTCCCGAGATCTTGACATACCCTCCAAAGGGAATCAGGGAGACGCAATAGTCCGTCTCGCCGATCTTCTTGCCGAACAGGCGGGGCGGATATCCCATTGAAAACCGTTCCACTCGAATGCCGAACAGTTTGGCCCCGAGAAAATGGCCCAGTTCGTGAACAAAAATCATGATACTCAGCACCAGTACCGTGGCGAGAATCGTAACCATGGTTTATCCTCTCTTGTATGTATCCGCCTTTTGCCGGACCAGGTTTCGGGCCCGGTTGTCGGCTTCCAGAATCCGGTCCATGTCCGGATTTTCAAATGGCTGATGTTGATCCAGAACCGCTTCGATCAAACGGTAAATATCCGTAAAAGCGATCTTTCCCTGCAGGAACAATGCCACTGCCTCTTCATCGGCTCCGTTCAGCGCGGCAGGGGCGGTTCCTCCCATGGCCAGCGCCCGGCGGGCCAGCCGCAAAGCGGGAAAGGTCTGTTCATCCGGCGGATAAAAATCCATGCGCATCGCCCTGGTGAAATCCAGCCGTTCGAAATCGAACGGCGCGTGATCCGGCCAGGTCAGGGCATAGGCGATCGGAATCCGCATGTCCGGCCTGCCCATCTGCGCCTTGATGGAACCGTCGGCGAATTCGACCATGGAGTGGACGATGGACTGGGGATGTATCGCCACCTCGATCCGGTCTGCAGGCAGGTCGAACAGCCATCTGGCTTCCATGATCTCCAGCCCCTTGTTCATCAGCGTGGCCGAATCGATCGTCACTTTTTGCCCCATCTTCCAGCTCGGATGCGCCAGGGCCTCCTCCACGGTCACCGACTCGAGGTCCTCGGACTTTCGGCCGAAAAAGGGTCCGCCCGAAGCAGTTAAAACAATTCGCCGGACCTGGCCGCGGTCTTCACCCTGGAGGCATTGAAACACGGCGCTGTGTTCGCTGTCGACCGGAATAACCGCGGTTCCGTGATCACGGGCCGCCTTCATGATGGTCTCGCCCGCCATGACCAGAACTTCCTTGTTGGCCAGTGCCACGCGGGTTCCCCGATGCAGCGCGATCCAGGTCGCCTCCAGTCCGGACCGCCCTACGAGCCCGTTGACCGCCGTGTCCGGTTCATCACTGCCCGCCAGTTCGAGCAGCCCCTCCTTTCCCCATCGCACCGCGGTTCCGATGCGGTGAAACCGTTTTTCCCAATTCGAATCCGGTTCCATTCCGGTTACGGCCACCACGCGGGGTTTGTGAACCTCCGCCGCGCCGAACAGCGCATCGATCCGGCGATGCGCGGTCATGGCCGTGACTTTCAAAAACGGCAGCCGGCCGGCCACATCCAGAGTCTGGCGGCCGATGGATCCGGTGGCTCCCCACAGTGATATTTTTTTCATTTCCCGCCGGCTTGTCATGGCTCAAACGTTTCATTGTTTTCAACGGTGACGGAAGAATCCTTTCCGGTACCCGGCAGGGCCGCTGTAAAGACCGCGAATTCATGAACCATGGAACGGGCCCGGTTTTCCTCCTCATCCGTCAGCGTATGGCTTTCGAATCGTGCCTCAAAAACACGGCTCATGCCCCGGCATACGGCTTCCGCCGTTTCCTCAAATGTGACCTTCCTTCCCAGGGCTTCGGTCAGACTGATCGTTCGGGACGCGACAGCCGCTTTCATTCTTTTCGATTCCGCCCTGTCCACACCGGCCAGAAAATCCGGCAGATTCAGGTGCTCGTCATCGAGAAGGATCGATCCGTGCTGCAGCAGTCCTTCGGCGGTCTGCCGCTGGGCGCTGCCGATCAGTTTCCTGCCCTGTATCATCACTTCGTTTCTGGCCGATGCCGAAAAGCAGCTGACCGAGAGGGGGTTTCGATAATGGGCCCGCAGGTCCGGTGTGCGGCGGGTTAAATCGGCCGCCACGCCCAGCTGCTGAATGCCCGAACACAAACCCCGGCTGATTCGATTGTAAACCCGGGAAACGCTGGAATAAAAGACCGGATGATTTCGAGGAATAATGACGGAATAGGTCACTTCACGGGCATGATACACCGCCCGTCCGCCCGTGGGCCTTCGGACCACATCGATACCCGCCTTTTCGCATTCGGACAGATCCATGCATGCCGCGTCCTGATGCCGCCCCAGAGACACACAATAAGGCTCCCACCCGTACACACGCAGGGTCGGGCAGCCGGTCTCCCGAGCCGACAGCAGAGCCGCCTGATCCCGGGCCATTTGCAGGGCCCCGGCATTCCGGCCCGAATGGATCCACCTCCACTTCATAGGCACATTAACGAACAATACCCCGGGTGCTGCGCTCGATAAATCGAATGACCGACTCGATCTCCGGAGTCATCTCCAGGGTGGTCCGAATCCGATCCATGGCCTGGGTCATGTTCAGCCGCGACCGGTAGATGATCCGGTAGCAGCGGCGCAGATTCCGGGTCATCTCCGTGGTGAAACCCCGCCTCTTGAGGCCGACGATGTTCAGACCCTTGAAGGTCAAAGGTTCTCCGGCCGCCAGAATATAGGGCGGCACGTCCTGGACCACGCGGAATCCGCCGCCCACCATGGCATGCTGCCCGATATGACAGAACTGATGCACGGCGGTCAATCCCCCGATAATCACCCAGTCTTCCACCGTGATATGGCCGGCCAGCTGAACGCCGTTGGCCATAATGACGTGATCGCCGATGACGCAGTCATGAGCCGCGTGGCAGTACGCCATGATCAGACAGTCCTTTCCTATAGAGGTCTTTCCGCCGGGCGTGGTCGCCCGGTTCAGTGTGCAGAATTCACGAATCACGGTGTTGTCGCCGATCTCCATGGTGGAAGGTTCCTCTTTGAATTTCAGGTCCTGCGGGACGGACGCCACGACCGTGCTGTCGTGTATCTGACAATTCCTGCCGATCCGCGCGCCGTCGGCCAGCAAAACATGGGCGTGAATCCGGCTCTGATCCCCGACTTCAACATCTTCCCCGATAATGGCAAAAGGGCCGACAGACACATTTTCTCCCAGTCTGGCCTTGTTATGAACGATTGCTGCAGGATGAATATGGGTCAAATCGCCTCCAGGTTTATTTTTCTCGATCCACAATGGCGCACATAAATTCGGCTTCGCACACGGTTTCGCCGTTCACAAGGGCCTGACCGACCATTTTGCATGAAGAGGGTCTCTGTCTGACTGAAGTCAGCTCCATGATCAGCTCATCGCCCGGAAACACGGGCTTTCGAAAACGGACCCTGTCGATGGCCATGAAATAGGCCAGTTTTTGTTCGGGGTTTTCCAGAGTGTCCAGCAGAAGCACCGCCCCGGTCTGCGCCATGGCCTCGACGATGAGCACGCCGGGCATGATGGGATGGCCCGGGAAATGCCCCTGGAAAAAGGGCTCGTTGATGCTGACCTGCTTGATGCCGGTGACCCTTTCACCCGGAACAATATCCATGATCTTGTCAACCAGCAAAAAGGGATACCGGTGCGGCAGAATCCGCTGAATGGCCTGCGCGTCCAGGAACACGCCTTTTTTTAAAGAACTCTTCTGGTATTTGCTTGAAAGCTGCTTTTTTTTATGGATTTTTCTCAATTTTCGGACCAGTTCCACATGCGCCGCGTGCCCCGAACGGGCGGCCATGACCACGGCCTTCAGGGGAACACCCAGAAGAGCCAGATCGCCGATCAGGTCCAGCGTCTTGTGACGCACCGGTTCGTTGTAGTAACGAAGCTCCTTGCCTCCTAAAATCCCGTTGGAACCCAAAACCACCTCCTCCTCCAGATGGAACCGTTTGGCGAGTTTCCTGAGTTCCTCCCGGCCGAGATTGCGGTCGACAATGACGACGGCATTGTTCAGGCTCCCCCCCTGTATCATTCCCTGTTCATGCAGGGCCTCCACCTCATGAAGGAAACAAAAGGTCCGGGCCGCGGCGTATTCGCTGACAAACTCATCGGGCAGGGAGTACATGGATGTGTACTGGGTGCCGAGCGCGGGATTTCGATAATCGACCATGAACGTGATGCGCAGCTGATCCGAAGGCACGACCACCATGTCCACGCCGTTCTCCTTGTCCGAATAGGTGATGGTCTCATCGATTTCAAGATAATCCCGAAGCGTGTCCTGCTCTTCGAAACCCGCTTTTTGAAGAATTTCGACAAACGGCATGGCGCTGCCGTCTCCCACCGGAGGCTCGTTGGAGTCGATTTCGATGCGGAGATTGTCGATCTGAAGGCCGTAGACCGCGGCCAGAACGTGTTCCACCTGACGGATATACACGTCGTCAATGCCGAGCGTCGTGTCCCGGGCATTGTTGATCACATAATCGATATCCGCCGGAATTTCCGGGCAGTCCGGAATGTCGGTGCGCACGAAATAAACTCCCTTGTCGGCATCGGCGGGCTTAAAGGTCACGGTGGTTTGATTGCCTGTGTGCAGCCCGATCCCGGAGAGCGACACCGGCTTTTCGATGGTTCTTTGATTTTCGAGCATTATTTCTCCACCCGTTTTTTCAAGGCTGTAATCTCTTTTTTCAGGGACAAAATGTCTTTGACGATTCCGGGAAGACGGATCAGGGATGCCTGTATATGAAGCTCGTCGCGGTGATTTCTCGCGGGGATGCCCGAAAACATCATGCGATCCGGAACGCTTTTGCTGACTCCCGATTTGGCGGCCACAACCGCGCCGTCTCCCACCCGCATGTGTCCGGCGAATCCGACCTGTCCGCCGATCATCACGTCCTTTCCCACATGGGTGGAACCGGAAAGGCCGCTCTGCCCGGCGATCACCGTATTGGATCCGATCGTGCAATTATGACCGATCTGAATCAAATTGTCCAGTTTGGCCCCGCGCTCGATTCGGGTTTCTCCCAGAGTCGCCCGGTCGACCGTGGTGTTGGCGCCGATCTCCACATCATCCTCCACAACCACGGTTCCCACCTGGGGAATTTTATGATACCGCTCGCCTTCTTTGGCAAAACCGAATCCGTCGCTGCCCAGAACGACTCCGTTTTGCAGCACCACGCGGTCACCCAGCGACACCTGTTCACGAATACAGACACGGGAATGAATGAGGCAGTCGCGGCCGATAATCACATCGTCGTACACATCGACATGCGCCAGAATCACGGTATTGTCTCCGATCCGGCAGCGCTTCCCGATCACGGTGCAGGGTCCCACGGTCACGTTCGCGCCGATCTCGGTTCCCTCTCCGATAAGCGATGTGGGATGAATGCCGGGCTCCAGATAGGGTTTCGGAGGATGAAACAGGGTCACGGCTTTCATGAACGCGTAATAGGGATTGGCCGCTTCCACATACGCCCTGTCTTTCGATTTGTCCATGTCCGGGGATACGATAAACGCCGATGCTTCGGATTCCGATATGTGTTTGGCGTATTTGGGATTCGCCAGAAAGGTCAGCGTTCCTTTTACCGCCTCCTCGATTTTCGCCACACCGGTAATTTTCAGGGTTTCGTCGCCGATCACGGTTCCGCCGACGGCTTCCGCGATCTCCCTGAGGGTAAAAGTCATCATCTACTTCCTTCCTTGACTGGAGTCAACAGGAGACAGTTTCTCCAACTCGGTGAGGACCCGATCCGTTATATCGTATTCGGGTTTGCCGAAAAGCAGCACACCCATTCTTGAATCAAGCACAAAATCATAACCATCCTCATCGGCGATTCGGTGAACGATCCGGGTCACCTGATCGAATATGGGCTTGAGCAGCTCCTTCTGCCTGCGCATCAGGGCGCC
>DSAB01000123.1 GCA_011388275.1 bacterium
GATAGGATTGAAAGTCGGGATAACCCGAATAATTCACGGAACTGTTGAGAGTCAAATAAAATCATATAAAAAAATGATTTTATTTGACTCATAATTCTATTTGTGAATTATTCAGGTTAAATAGTTTCAGAGTTCCTTGACTCATTGTATGGATTTTATTAACTTCTTGATGGGTGAATCAGGAACATGTTCTCATGAGGTGTTGAAACGGAGGGAGGAAACGAATGCGTAAACGATCGACGGTTTTTCTGCTGGCGATACAGGTAATCCTGTTCACGTCCGGTCATAATGCCGGGGCTCGAATCCGAAAAGGACTCAGAGTCTATATTTCCGTGGACATGGAAGGTATTGCCGGAGTTTGTGCCAGTGATCAGGTCTCGGCCTCGGGCAGGGATTATCACATGGCCCGAATGTGGACGACCCGGGAGACCAACGCGGCCATCCAGGGCGCGCTGGATGCGGGTGCGACGGAGATACTCGTCAACGATTCTCATGGAAGTATGCGAAATATCATCGCTCATGAACTGAATCCGGCCGCCCGTCTCATTACGGGATCACCCAAACCCCTCGGAATGATGCAGGGAATCGACCGGACGTTTCAGGCCGCCCTGTTTATCGGATACCATGCCCGGGCCGGGTCCATCAACGGTGTTTTGGATCATACCTATTCCAGCGCGGCCGTGTATTCTATCAAAATCAATGGTCTTGAAGTCGGAGAATCGGAACTCAACGCGATCCTTGCCGGTCATTTCGGCGTGCCGGTCGCTCTTGTCGCGGGTGACCGTGAGGTATGCCGTCAGGTGAAAGAGATGCTGGGCGATCAGGTCCTGACCGTCGAAGTGAAAGAAGGCATCGGAAGGCACGCCGCCAGCACGCTTGTGCCGGCAGAGGCGCAGAAGCAAATCAGAGAGAAGACGCGCGAGGCTCTGGAGAATTTGCATGCCATGAAGCCGTTTCAGCTGTCAGGACCCTACACCTTCGAGATCGATTTTTTGTACAGCTGGCAGGCCGACGCCGCCGAACTGATACCTGGTGTCGAGAGAACCGCGCCGAGAAGTATCCTATACACACAGGATGATTTCCTGGAGGGCTTTCGGCTTTTTCGCGCTCTGCTCGTGCTGGCACGGCCGTAAGTACAATGAAATGACAATAACATGGAGGGCGAATACGATAAGAATCTTCTGCCCATTCATAAGAATCGTGTGGACCGGATTGGTCCTGAGTGCGTCACTGCCGGCTGCTTGGGGACAGCTCTACAAAGATTCACACCGACCTGTCGAAGAAAGGGTCGAAGATCTTCTGTCCAGGATGACTCTGGAAGAAAAGTTCCGGCAGCTGTTCATGAACCCGGAAGATATCGAAGCGGATTTCGATCGGTACAGGACGGGGATTTTCGGACTGCAGTTCCACTCAGCCGGCGAAGAGGATAATGCCGCCGGACAGATGTTCAGCCATGGTTCCGGTTCCGGCGCGTACAGCACGGCTGTGCGGATCAACGAGTGGCAGCGGTTTTTTCGTGATGAAACCCGGCTCGGAATACCGATCATTCCCTTCGACGAAGCCCTGCACGGCCTGGTCAGAGAAGGCGCGACCGCGTTTCCCCAGTCCATCGCCCTGGCGGCCACCTGGAACACGGAACTGATGCGGCGTGTCGCAGAGGCCATCGCGGCCGAATGCCGGACGCGGGGCATCAGGCAGGTCCTTTCTCCGGTCGTGAATATTGCCGCGGATGTGCGCTGGGGACGCACGGAAGAAACCTACGGGGAAGATCCCTTTTTATCGGCTGAAATGGGAGCGGCCTTTGTTTCGGAATTTGAGAAAGCGGGTGTCATTACCACGCCGAAGCATTTCGCGGCCAATGTCGGCGACGGGGGCAGGGACAGCTATCCCGTGCACTGGAATGAGCGCCTGATGCGTGAAATCATTCTTCCGCCTTTTAAGGCCTGTATTCAGAGGGGAGGCTCCCGTTCAATCATGACCGCGTACAACTCCTGGGACGGCACCCCCTGCACGGCGAACGACCGGTTGCTGAACCGTCTTCTGAAAAACGAATGGGGCTTCGAGGGGTTTGTGATTTCCGATGCCGGTGCTACCGGCGGGGCCAATGTGCTCCATTTTACCGCTGAAGACTATTCCGACGCCGCAGCCAGGGCTCTGGCCGGCGGACTGGATGTGATCTTTCAGACGGATTACAGCCATCACACACTCTTTACACCGCCGTTTTATGACGGCCGCATTTCCGGAAAAACGATCGATGAGGCTGTGGCCCGTGTGCTGCGGCTGAAATTTGAGCTCGGCCTGTTCGACAATCCGTATGTGGATCCTGATTCGGCCGCCAGGACCAACGGGCATGCGGCGCATCGCCGGCTGGCCCGTCAGGCCGCCCGTGAGTCCATGGTTCTTCTCAAGAATCAAAACAGCCTGCTTCCGATCTCACGGGACATCCGTTCCATTGCCGTGATCGGCCCGGACGCTCTTGAAGCGAGGCTGGGCGGTTACAGCGGTCCGGGTATCGAAAAGGTCAATATCCTGGAGGGGATTCAGAAAGCCGTTCATGCCGGTGTCGCGGTAAAATACGCCGAGGGCTGCCGGCGTGTCATCCATGAACATGTCACCGTGCCGGCATCGGCACTTTCCTGTCTCGTTGATGACGAAAAACAGGAGGGACTGCGGGGCGAATATTTCAGCAATATCCATTTCAGCGGAAAGCCGGTTTTGGTCCGGGTCGACAGGCGGGTGGATTTTCAGTGGACGCTGTTTTCACCCGATCCAAAGAAGCTGACCTATGATTTCTATTCGGTGCGCTGGAAGGGAAAACTCAAAGCTCCGGAAACTGGAAGGTTTCAGATCGGAATCGACGGCAATGACGGATACCGTCTGTTTCTGAACGACTCACTCATCCTGGATCAGTGGGTCAAGAGGACGCGGCAGACGTGTACAGCCGGTTATTTCTTCGAGGAAGGAAAAGAGTACGATATCCGGATCGAATTTTATGAGCCAGCGGGAAACGCGTGGTTTCATCTGATCTGGAATATCGGAATCGATTCCGGCCAAAACGAAAAGATCGAACAGGCGGTCGAACTCGCTGAAAACAGCGATGTGGCGGTTGTCGCTGCCGGCATCGAGGAGGGTGAGTTTCGGGACAGGGCGTATCTGGGGCTGCCCGGGAGGCAGGAAGAACTGATCACGCGGGTCGCGGCGACCGGGACGCCGGTGGTCGTTCTTCTGGTCGGAGGCAGCGCCGTGACCATGAGCCGATGGATGGATCGGGTAGAGGCCATCGTGCATGCATGGTATTCAGGCGAAGAGGGAGGAAACGCCGTGGCCGATATTCTTTTCGGCGGCTATAATCCAGCAGGACGCCTGCCTGTCACGTTCCCCGTATTCGAGGGTCAGCTGCCCCTGGTTTACAACCACAAACCAACCGGACGGGGTGACGATTATATTCATCTGACCGGGCAGCCTCTTTTCCCGTTCGGTTATGGATTGAGTTACACCGATTTTGCGTATTCCGATATGCAATTCAGCGACAACGAGATCATGCCGGGTGACTCTGTTTGCATACGCTTCAAAGTCACCAACACGGGAACAAGAGCCGGCGATGAAGTGGTTCAGCTCTATCTGCGGGACGAACTGGCTTCGGTCGCCCGGCCGGTCAGGGAGCTGAAGGGGTTTCGGCGGATTCATCTTCAGCCCGGACAAACCCGGGAAATCGAATTCATCATCGGTCCTGAAACCCTTTCGATGCTTGATAAAAATCTTGAGAAAGTGATCGAACCGGGCCGCTTCAGGATCATGATCGGCGCTTCATCGAAGGATATTCGACTCAGGGAGATTCTGCAAGTCGTTGATCAATAACTGGAAGAGAGAACAATGAACTGTCATGATTGGAAGCCGCTGCTGGTTCTGATTCGGCCGGCATTCGCTGGACATTTGTTAAAGAAAGTGTATACGGAATACGTATACGGAATACAATGAGGGTCTCGATGCCTGATTCCCGGGAAAGTCTGAAAGAAAAAAACTCACGGAAAGCGCGTCTCCGTCGTTGTTTTTCGGTTCATGACGGTATAAAAGAATATAGACCGAAAAGCACGCGGATCAAGATCATGGCTGTCCTTGAAATTTTCGTTCTGTTCAGCCTGACTCTGTTTCTGATCGCGGTTCTGGCGCTTTCTCCGGCCGCCGAATGGCAGAGAAGCCTTACCCATAGGCCGTTTCTGGAATATTCTCTGATGATCGTTCTGCCCCTGTTGTTCCTCATTATATTGCGCAGGAATTGGGCCGATTACGGTCTTTCTCTGAGAAATCTGAAATACCATATCGATATCGCTATGACCGGTCTCCTGCCTGTGGCCATCGCCTCGATACCTTTCGCTTTTCTCGATTACCGGCAGTGGAACGGCGCTTTTGTGCTGACGGCGGTTCGGATCGGTCTGATTTTCACACTGGCCCTGATGTTGAGAGACAAGCCGGCATCCGGTCAAAACGGCGCGGCAGCGGGTTTTGGAGTCATCTGGATTGCTTCGGGCTGGACACCAATCGCCGCCGCGGGCAATGCGCTCTCCGCGCTGCTCTTTTCTGTTTTCTTTTTGGCGCTGGGGGAGGAGCTGCTTTTTCGCGGATACATCCAGTCGAGAATGAATGCGGTTTTTGGGCGTCCTTTCCGGTTCTTCGGAGTGCGCTGGGGATGGGGGGTTTTGATCGCTTCGGTCCTTTTCGGCCTGATGCATGTTCTCAATATCGGCAGTATACGCACGGGTACCTGGCAGATAACATGGGCATGGGGTTTCTGGACATTTTTCAGCGGTTTGGTGTTTGGATTCCTGCGGGAGAAAACGGGCGGCATTATCGTGCCGACTCTGCTGCATGGTTTGCCGGTTGCTATCGCGAATATGTTTTTGGGGCTGTGAACGGTTCAATGGCTCGGGTTTATTGATCCACAAGTTTGACTAAAAAGAATCTCAACCGATTTTTCTGCTCATTAACAGGAGGATTATGACCGACAGGAATTCTGTTTCTGATGATCGTCAGCCGAGGAAATTCGGTACTTTCGGAGGCGTGTTTACTCCCAGTGTGCTGACTATTCTCGGTGTGATCATGTTTCTGAGGTTTTCCACGGTTGTGGGATACGCCGGACTGTGGAGCGCCCTGCTGATTCTCGGAGCGGCCAAGATGATCTCTCTGATCACCGGCTTGTCCATTGCATCCATTGCCACCAACATGCGTGTCCGAGGCGGCGGCGCCTATTATCTGATCAGCCGAAGCCCCGGCGTGGAGTTCGGCGGCGTCATCGCGGTTTTCTTCTTCATCGCCCAGGCTGTGGCCGTTACCCTTTATGTGGTTGGTTTTACCGAGGCGATATTTTCCGCGTTTCCGGGCCTGGACCTTCCTTTCCGTATGGTTGCAACAATCAGCAATCTGGTCGTGTTCATCTGCGTCTATATCGGTGCCGGCTGGACCATACGCATCCAATACGGCATTCTCGCCGTGCTCGGCCTGTCGGTTCTTTCGTTCTTTATAGGAGCGGGTATCGGTTTCTCGCCGGATCTGCTCCGTGCCAACCTCGGATCGGCATGGACGAACGGGTTTTCGTTCTTTACGGTTTTTGCCCTGTTTTTTCCCGCAGTCACGGGCATCATGGCCGGAGTCAATATGTCCGGCGATCTCAGGGACCCCGGACGATCCATTCCAAGAGGAACCTTCTCGGCGATCGGCATCTCCACACTGATTTACGCTTCTGTTATCGTGTTCTTCGCCGCCAGTATGCCCCGTACCGAACTGATCGGAGCAGGGTTTGCCATGAAGGAACGCGCTTTCATTCCCTTCCTGGTTTATGCCGGAGCCATCTGTGCGACACTCTCATCCGCGTTCGGCAGCATGATGGGCGCTCCGCGTATTCTTCAGGCCTTTGCCCGCGACAATGTATTCAAACCGCTGCGCCGTTTCGGACGGGGAAGCGGGCGTTCCGGTGAACCCCGAAACGCCATTGTACTTACTTTCCTCATCGCCCAGACAGGGGTGCTTGCCGGAGACCTGAATACCGTGGCACCCATTATCACGATGTTTTTCCTCCTGACCTACGGAACCGTAAACCTTGCCTGTTTCTATGAAGGCCGCTCGAAAAATCCCAGTTTCCGGCCGACGTTCCGCCTGAACCACTGGTCTGTCTCCTTCATAGGCGCCGCCGGGTGTCTTGGTGTCATGTTCCTGATCAACGCCGTTTGGGCCGGCCTCGCGCTGATTCTCAGCGGAGCGCTTTATTATTGGATATCCCGTGCAGAAATTCGGGTTGAATGGGGTGATGTGGACAGCGGCCTGGCGTATCAGCGGGCGCGCAGCGCGCTTCTGCGCCTGGAGCGGGAGCAGTACCATCCTAAAAACTGGCGCCCCTCCATTCTGGCCCTCAGCGGCGGCGCCTACAACCGTCAGCATCTGGCGGAATACGCCTGCTGGTTTACGGCCTCGAGCGGCATTGTTTCACTGGGTCAGGTCATTCCGGGCAAACTCGAAGGGCTTCTGGACCGCCGTCATGAGGCGGAGAATATACTTCGTAAGTTCATTTACCGGGAAGGCATTTCCGCTTTTCCCGTAGTCATTGTCGAAGAGAATATCCATACCGCCATTAAATCACTCGTACAGTGCCACGGAATCAGCGGCATGCGCCCGAACACCGTTCTGCTCGGATGGAGCCAGGACCCGGAGCGAGCCGAAACCTATTACGAGACCATCAACATTATTAAGAATATGAAGCGAAGCCTTATTATCGTGGCCTGTGTGCAGGAACAGGAAAAAACAGATATTCCGCAAGGCGCTATCAACATCTGGTGGACGTCTTCGGAAAACGGCGCGCTGATGCTCCTGCTCGCTCACCTGCTCAGGAAAAATCCGGAATGGCGGGAACATTCTCTGCGCATCATACGGCCCGTGGCTCCCAGGGCGGATGTCGAAAACATAACCAAAGAAATGAGGGAAATGCTCACTCTGGCCCGTATCGATTCTGAACTCGTTATCATTCCTTCAGGGAACCCCATCAAAGCCGTGCGCAGAGCCATGAAACCGTCCGCCATTCTTTTCGCAGGACTGGAATTTGACGGAAAAGAGTCCGCCGCCGAGGTTATGCCCAAAATGCAGCAAATTGTAGATCTTCCCGGCGATATCATGCTGATCCACAACGCGGGCGATGTTTCGCTTCAGGCGTGAAAGGGGGGTGTATAAGCGATGAGAAAACACCGGAATTCTTTAATAAATCATTCTGCATATTTTAAAGATCTTCCATATGATGCAGGAACAACTCAAAAACGCTGTTTCTGTGACTTGATGGACAATTTTTTTAAAACATCAGAGGGTCATATTTTGAGGCCGAATGTTGGACTGCTGGCATCTCTTTTCATGGTTTTTATCGTCGCACTGACAGGATGCGGTGTGTCCGAGCCGGATGTGAAAAATCCGAAGGGCTCCATCACCATTCACGCACCGGACACACTTTCTCTTGAAAAGGCCGCTGAATCGATTCATCGGATTCAATGTATCGTTCAAAAAGGAACGAACACGGTTCATGACAGGGAATACGTCAAAGGTGATTCCGGATTTATTATTGAAATCGAAGATCTGGATCCATCCGACGATTATTCCGTTCTTCTGCTGGGACAAAACTCCGAAAGCGAAACCGTGGCCAGAGGGTATGAGCAGGATATCGAAGTGACAGCCGGCAAGAATGTACAGGTATACCTGTCATGGATCCGAATCATGATCGTTGCCGACATTGACGGAAACGTGTATCAGGCCGTCAAGATCGGAAACCGGTGGTGGATGATGGAAAACCTGAAGGTCACACGGTACCGAAATGGAGATCCAATAGAGCACATTACGGATGCTCCGGCCTGGGACCGGCTGACAGTCGGCGCTTTTTGCATGTACGACAACAGCGCAGACAATGGTGCCGTTTACGGATTTCTTTACAACTGGTACGCGGTCAATGACAGCCGCGGCATCACCCCTGAGGGCTGGCATGTGCCCACAGACGAAGAATGGCAGACTCTGATCGATCATCTCGGAGGAGCGTCCATAGCGGGCGGAAAGATGAAAGAAGCCGGACTATCGCACTGGGAGAATCCGAACACGGGCGCTGACAACGAGAGCGGTTTCCTGGCCCTGCCTGGAGGATACCGCTACTATGAGGGGGATTTTCATGAAAAAGGATACCAGGCGTATTTCTGGTCCGGAACGGGAATTTCTCTTTCGCTGGCCTGGAACCGGGTGCTCAGATATAACAGCTCGGCTGTCGATCGCGTGGACCGCAACCGGATCGGCGGATTTTCGGTTCGGTGTGTGCGTGATGAATAAAATAAATGCCCGGCAGTAAGGGAGGTCTTATGTTCTTGAAAAGAAGCCTGATTGGCATTTGGATCGTTTCAGCCGTCACCGCTTATAACCTGACTGCGCAAAAGATGATCCAGGGAGTTGTGACGGATAATGGTTATGAGCCGGTTCGGAATGCTCTGGTGGAAATCATTGATAAGAATGATCCGGCAAGAGTATTCAGTATGCGTACCAACAAACAGGGGGAGTATTTCATCGAGATCCTCGAGACGGAAGTCGAAGACCGGCCTGGGCAGATGCCGGTTCTTCCCCGCCTCGCTCAGAATTATCCCAATCCATTCAATCCGTCCACATCTATTTTCTATGAACTGCATCAGCCTGAGAATATACATATCGAGATATTTGATGTGATGGGTCGAAAAATAAAAACCCTTTTTCGCGGGTTTCATGCTGCTCAAAACGGTTTTATTGTGTGGGACGCGACGGATGATCAGGGGCGCGGAGTACCGGCCGGATTGTATATTTGCCTTCTTCGTGCCGGAGACACACGGGTCAGCAGAAAAATGCTGCTTCTGGACGGAAGGCGTGCAGGTATGGCAAAGCCTTTATCGGAAAAACGTGGTGGAACATCCGCGTCCACCTTATTGAACGGTAATGGAGCGACTCTGTACCTCATGCGGATAACCGGTGAAGACATACAGACCTGGGAACACGCGGATCTGCAAATCGAGCAAAACATGATATTGAATGTGTCGGTTATACGGACCGTAACCGACGTAGACGGAAATATCTACCTGACTGTGAAGATCGGCGATCAATGGTGGATGGCGGAGAATCTGCGGACAACCCGATACCGCAACGGCGATCCGATCACCCTTGAGACGGACAGCACCGCCTGGGGTGAGAATCAGACGGAAGCATATTGCTACTACGACAACGATTCGGCGACCGCGGATCCTTACGGGTGTTATTACAACGGGTGGGCCGTGGAAGACGCCCGCGGTATCGCGCCCGAAGGCTGGCATGTGCCCACGGATGAGGAGTGGAAGCGGCTGGAGATGTTTCTGGACATGAGCCGTTCGGAGGCGGACAAGGAAGGATACAGGGGCACGGATGAGGGAGGTAAATTGAAGTCAACGGGAACATCCCATTGGTTGTGGCCGAACAAGGGAGCCGCCAACGCGAGCGGTTTTACGGCGCTTCCCGGCGGTCACCGCGATTATCACGGAGATTTCAATGATGTGAGAATGCACGCCAATTTTTGGACGTCCACGAAGAACGATCATAGACTTTTATCCAGGTTACTGCATTATGAATATTCGACTATACAGCGCCGAACGCGAAACTTGCATAACGGTTTTTCGATACGGTGTGTAAGAGATTGATTTGTATTTTTTAACAACCTTCATGGAGGATCGATTATGATAAAAAGAATTGGAATGATCGCGCTGATTTTAGTCGTCATGATGATCACCGGCTGCGTGGATACCCATACTATTATATCCGTTCGGAAGGATGGAAGCGGAATTCTTACACAAAAAATATTGTCTGACCCGACATTGAAAAATATGTTCACAGGAGTGGCAGAGCAAGTGGGGGGCGAACCCGAAGATATTGAAGATGACCTTTTGAACAATAAAAAATATCAGGAAAAAGCGTCAAGAATGGGAGAGGGAGTCAGGTTTGTATCTGTCCGGAAAGTATCCAATAAAAAGGGATTGACCGGTGTGGAAGTGGTATATGCTTTTGATAATATTGAGAAGATCAATATGAATGTTTTTCCCGACAGCCCCATGATTGACGGGATGACGGAAACGATGGATGCGGATATTCAGGATACCGGCCCCGGTAATGGCATATATTTCGAGTTCTTCCGTGGCAATCCGGCCACTCTCATAATCCGTATGCCAGCAAGAGATGAATCGGAATTCAATGATGAATACGAAGATGAGCAAGACGAGGACATGGAAGACTGGTTTGAGGGCATGGATATGATGAAAATGTTCATGGAAAATCTCCGCATTCGCAAATCATTCAGGGATAAAAGACCGCGGACAACGTTGTCGATCACGCAGAAAGGAATCAGCGCGTTCTCCGATTACCTGAAAGCGCTGCAATCGATTCTGCCGGGTGAATGATTAGTATCAGCAGAACGAAATGGATGGAGCTCAAAACGAAGGCAGGAATAAACCAAAAAACAAAAAAATAATTATGAATCACGTTTATTTTTTCTTACCTTGACAGGTTATGAATATGTATTGACCTTCAAGGAGAAATTTATGAAAAGAGTGTGGATAACCGTTGTTCTGCTTGCCGCGGGATTCATTGCCTGCGGGCGGAATCAGAAAATCGTATCACTGCAGACCGGTACGCCGGCTTATGAACTGGCTGTTGATCTGGCTGAAATACTGCCGGTCATGCATCCGGATACCAACCGGATTTTAGCCCATTCGAATATTTTTCATGTTTCAAGCGGAGAACTCATTCAATTCATCCATAATTTTTATGGCTATCAGGCCCGGTCTCTTGCCAATATGGACAGGGATCAGCTTTCCCAGTTTCTCCATCAAGCGCTGAACCAGCTTGTCGAGGGCAAGCTGCTGCTGGCTGAAACAAAAAAGTCCCGTATTAAACCGGAAAAGGCCCTGATCGACAGTGTTCTGCAAGTTCAATATGACCAGTACGGCGGCAAAGAGAATTTCCTTAGATCACTGGAGAATGCGGGAATCAGCATGGATTTTGTCATGGAAGATATTCGGAATAAAGTGTGGATCGGAGAGTATCTCAATCAATATGTTGAAGAGAGTAATCAGATTACGGATGAACAGATGGAGGAAGCCTATCAGGCTTATCAGCAGGATACCACGGTGTCTGTACGCCATATTCTTCTGCTGACTCAGGAGAAGAGTGAAGCAGAGAAAAGGGAGATTCGCGGGCGGATGCAGGATATACTAAGAAGCGCCCGCGCGGGTGAGGACTTTGGGGAACTGGCCCGGCAATACAGTGAAGATCCGGGCTCCAAAGATACAGGCGGTCTCTATGATCAGGTCACGAGGGGAATGATGGTAAAACCCTTTGAAGACGCGGCTTTCACTGTGCCTGTCGGTCAAATCAGTGATATTGTTGAAACCCGTTATGGCTACCACATCATCAAAGTCGAGGGAAGGGACAGCGGAGACAAAACCATGGACGAGATGCGGCCGGAACTGGAATCCCGTCTCAAGGACACGCAATGGCGTGTCATCGCGACTTCTCACATACAGGAATTGTGGGTCACAGCCGCGGTTGAGATTGCCGAGTTCTAACCGGATAAACGGGCCGGGTTGAGGAGATCTTTTCCGTGTCAAAATGAATCGAATGTCTGAATACACCCGCTTCCGGACGGAGCGGGTGTATCTGTATCAAGATCTTGAGATTTGTCCCCCAATTAAAAAAGAGATCGTTTTTTCAATTGAGGTTTGATACATGAACCATCCGTCTTGCCACCTGCTCCTGACCAACGGAAGAACCGGAAGCAATTTTATCCGCACCCTGATACAATCCCATCCGCAAATGATGAATTACGGTGAGGTCCTGGGCCCCTGGACTCCTTATTACAAAATGCTGCGATCCAGATTCCGCTTTTTTCACGACAACGCCGAATACATCGAGTGGATTCTGCATAGCCGGACTCTGTTCGAAATCATGCAGCTTTACTACAGTTCATCCGGTATGGTCAAACGTCTATCCGGCTATCAGATAACCGGAAGAAAGTCCTGGAAGAATCTGGTTTCAATCGGAATCAAGGAATTTTATACCAACCTTCAACCTCATGGATGCCTGAGCGCCCTGCTGGGCGAAGGCAGAATGCATCTGATCGCACTTGTTCGAAACAATACGTTGCAGCGTTATGTTTCGTGGATGGCGGCCGAAGAAACGGGGGTATGGGTGACGCAGAGAGCGTCTTCACCCATTCGTATCAAAATTGATATTGATCACATGATGAACAATCTGCCCGGACTCGAAGAAGAAAAGCAGGGCGTTATTGACACATGGAGGCGCTATTCCGGCCCCAAAATATTGATTGAATACGAAAAAATGTTCGCCGACCCGCTATGCACGGAGCAAATCAAGAGAAATATTATCGGATTCCTGCATGCGAAGGCTCTGCCGGTTGTGTCCGGCTGCCGGAAAATACTGCCCGAAAGGCTCGATCAAAAGGTTCTCAATTACGAAGCCATGCAAAGGGCTCTGGCCTCATCCCCGTTTAACCAATTCCTCGATCCGGCGGTTTAAAAGAACCCTGGCTGAATTGAAAAACAGTGAGTCAACAGGCTGATTCCGGCCATTTCGTCGGACTCGGAAACAGCCTGCAGAAAAGACGGTGCCCCGGCGATGATCGGCCGGGGCAAACCGAGAGGAGGGAATGAGGAGTTGGTAAAGATTATCCAAAATGGATTTCAATAATGTGATAAAAAGCCAGTTGACTGCTTAATAATGAAACACGTCAAAACCGGAAAAAATCACGGGGAAAAAAATAATCCCGTCCCGAACATGGGGGACGGGATTGAAGTCGTGTGGAAGAATTGTTATTTCTCGAGCGGTTTGTAACAGAACCACCAGTCATAGCACTTGTATTTCTTCGGCCGTTCCGCCGCGTCCTTCACGCTGGAAGCGGGCGGCACGATGACCTGATCCTGAATGAGTT
Organism: bacterium; assembly: GCA_011388275.1. Lineage (GTDB taxonomy): Bacteria > Zhuqueibacterota > QNDG01 > QNDG01 > DSAB01 > DSAB01. Next base: position 13,007 of record DSAB01000123.1, read on the forward strand.
CATTGTCCGGCCAGTTGGCGGGCATGGCTCCCTGCTTGTCCGATATCTGAAGGGCTTTAAGCGCCCTGACGATTTCATCCATGTTCCGGCCGATCTCCTGGGGATAATAAAGAATCAGGCGGACCTTGCTTTCCGGATCCACGATGAACACGGCACGTACCGTATTGGTGCCCTTTCCGGGATGCAGCATGCCCAGTTTCAGCGCGATTTCATCGTTGGCCGCAACGATGGGGAATTCAATTTCCATTTTCAGATTGTCCCGGATCCACTCCACCCATTTGATATGGGAGAAGACCTGGTCGATGGACATGCCGATGAGTTTGGCTCCCAGTTTCCTGAATTCTTCATAACGTTTCTGAAAACCGTAGAATTCCGTTGTGCACACCGGCGTAAAATCCGCGGGATGGCTGAAAAGAACAAACCATGATCCTTTCAGGTCTTTGGGTATGTTCATGGGGCCGTGTGTGGTTTTGACTTTCATTTCCGGAAATTCATCACCCAGAAGGGGCATGTTGGGTTTGCATGGTTCCATCAATTCCTCCTCGGTTTATCGTTTTGGTTGATGGGATGCGGTAATAATAATGATAACTACTATCAATATATGAAAATTCAAATAAAAGTCAAGCGATTATTTTATCCGTTTCGTTTTAAGGGAGTCTTGTGCCATATTTTATGCCAAACGGTGATCATTCGTGGTACAGGAGTTTCATTTAATTTCGCGGCTGATACAGGTTGCATTCCGCTTTTGAAAAATGTAAATTGATCCGGAATGATCTTTCGAATAGGATGAATGATTCTTTATGGTCTCTATTGAACAGGAGCAGGAATGAAAAGGAGCCGGATTCAAGAGAAATTGTTTGTCATCATTCTGTTGATGGGAATACCGGCCGCCGATACGGCAGGTTCTACTGTCCTGAAGGCTCTGCGCGTGGACAGCCCGATTCGAATCGACGGCATTCCGGATGAATCCGTCTGGTTCAGGGCCGATTCCGTGGACCGCTTTATCCAGTTTCAGCCGGTCAATAACAAACCGTCGGAATTTCGAACTGTTGTGCGCATTCTCTACGATACAAAGAGACTCTATGCCGCGTTCTGGTGTTATGATCCGGAGCCTCATCGTATTTCAGCCAGCATCACCAAGAGGGACGACAGCGTGGAAAGAGACGACGTGGTGGGTCTTGTACTCGATACGTTCAATGACAACAGCAGCGCCTACCTGTTCGCCGTCAATCCTCTCGGAACGCAGGAGGATATACGTATCGCCGATAACGGAAGGACCATGGACATGGCCTGGGACATCGCCTGGGAATCGGCGGCCCGGATTCACGACTGGGGGTGGACCGCCGAAATCGCCATTCCTTTCGAAGGATTGAAGTATAATAAGAACAACACCGTATGGGGTTTCAATGCCGGGCGGGGGGTGCCCCGGGCACTCGAGATTGCCTGGACATCAGGCAATCTGACGGACAATTACCGGGTTTCCCAGTTCGGAGATCTGACCGGACTGGATCTTCGGCATCAGGATCTGAAGTCATGGGCACTGATTCCCTATGTTCAGGCCCAGTTTCAGAAAGGGCGGGATCCACAGACACGCGCCGGGGTGGATATGCGTGTAAACGTGACGTCCAATCTGGGTCTGGACGGCACGGTCAATCCCGATTTTGCGACTGTGGAAGGCGATGTGGAGCAGGTGAATCTGACGCGGTTTGAATTGAGTTATCCGGAAAAACGGCCGTTCTTTCTGGAGGGGGCCGAAAACTATTCGACACGGATCCAGCAGTTCTATTCACGCCGGATCGGCGAGATTCCCTGGGGAGCCAAGATAAACGGAAAAATCGGACACTGGAAACTCAACGCGCTGGCTACACAGGCCGATCCGGCTTCGGCCGGTGCCGAAGTCGACCCGGGAGAAAAGGCTCTTTATTCGGTTTTCCGAATCAACCGGGAACTGGCACGGGGATCCAATATCGGGCTCATCGGAGCCAATCGTTTTTATGACGGCCTCAACAGCGGGTCTCTGGGACTTTCCGCCACGCTCTTTTTTACGGATGTGCTGGGCATGACCTCTCAGCTGATCCGGAGTCACGGTTCGGTCGATAACGGAATCTGGGCATGGTTTCTCAGGCCGGCGTATGATTCGAAATTCACGCATTTTCATGTCCGTTATTCACACTATGGAACCGGAGTGAGGGAAAACATGAACAGCATCGGTTTTATCAGAGATGACGACCGCCGTGAGTTCGACACCAATCTTCGTCACATCTTCTGGATAAACGGGAAAGTCATCGAGTCCATCGAACCGAGCAATAATTACAATCAATACTGGAGCCAGGAGGGGGTTCTGAGAAGCTGGGAAAACAATCTTGATTTGGAGATCACTCTTCTCAAGCAATGGGAACTGGAAGTGGAATGGGAGGAAGAATTCAAGCGGTATGAAAAAGACTTTCGAAACCGAGTCATGAGCGGCGGGCTGGTATGGGACAATAAAAAAGGAACGGATATTTCCTTCAGTTACAGGAAAGGAATCAATTATGACCGCGACATGGAACAGATCCGGGGCGGAATGAAAATGAAGATTTTGTCCGGATGGAATGTGGAATATCGTTTTTCACGGTACTGGTTCCGTCCCGCCCGCGAGGATGACAACAGCTGGATCCATTATATCCGCTCCAGTTATTATTTGAACAAGGATCTTTTTGTCAAAGTTTTTTATCAGACCAGGCATCGCGTGGAAGGCGGCTGGATTTCACCCGAGCTGGATCTGCTGCGAAAAACGCTTCAGGTGGTGTTCGTGTGGCGATTCCTGCCTCCTTTCGGATCGCTTCAGCTGGCCTATCAGGAGGGAACCACCCGGTACACGGAGACAGCGGGAATGGAGAGCAGTTTCTTTGCGAAGCTTTCCTGGGTCTTCTGAGTGAGTCCGGCGGGCTCATCCGGGCGAGTTGCCTCAAAATAAAATGTAACCCAAGCGCGGGTTTTTACAGCTGAGAGAGAGTCCTTATTTAAGTTATTGTAAACCGGCATTGGCGCGTTCATTGCTGATTGACTTTATTAATGA
>DSAB01000059.1 GCA_011388275.1 bacterium
CGCATGGGCAGCTGATCGACGATCTTGCCGAACTGCGCAAGCCGCTCCCTGGAATAGGTCACCGTGCGGTTCCAGATCTCGTTTTCATCTTCGTAAAACGCGACCTTGGTGGAAGTCGAACCCGGGTTTACGGCAAGGATTCGAAACATGTTTCCTCCGGGAATTTGCGGTGAATCGGTTTGCGGATCTTCAGGAGATCCGGCGCCCCCGGCTGAAAGCCTCAATATTCAGGGTTTCCGTGCCTTTGGGTACGCGTTCCCTGATCACTTTTTTCCAGACCGCCTCGTCAATATCGAGAAAACGGGATACCACGCCCAGCAGGATGGTGTTGACCAGGCGTATATTGCCGAGTTCTCTGGCGATCTGTTCGGCATCCACAAGCACGGTGCGGTCGATTTTCGTTTGAATGGATTTCACGGGATCCTGTGGATAGTCGAATCCTTTCATGGAAGCGATGGGGGGAACCAGTTTGTACTGATTCACGACCATGGTTCCTTTCGGTTTCAGAAAAAACGACCAGCGCAGGGCTTCCGCTTCTTCAAATGCAAGAATCACATCGGCTTCTCCTTTCGGAATGAGAGGCGAATAGACTTTTTCCCCGATTCGGACATGACTGGAAACCACACCGCCTCTCTGCGCCATTCCATGTACTTCGCTCTTTTTGGCATCCAGACCGGCCTCGACAGCCACGGCGCTGAGCAATTCCGAGGCCAGCAGCACTCCCTGACCGCCGACACCGACAATGAGTATATTTTTCGTCTGCTTCATTGAAAACCCCTTTACTCGGTGGGTATGATCGCCTGAACCGGACAGACCTGGGCGCAAACGGAACAACCGGTGCAGAGAACCGGATCGATGTGCGACTTGGTCAATCCCTTTTCCGTGGTCTCATGGGATTCGCTGATCGCGGGGCAGCTTACCCGCAGACACGTATGGCATCCGATGCATTTTTCGAGATCGACCTGAAAAGGCTTCATTCGAACCCGTTTTCTGTTTTCCGGGGGGAAGAGGGCGCAGGGCCGATTGGTGATAATTACGGAGAGTTCATCATTCTCCATCTCCTGCTTCAGTGTGTCCAGAGTTTCCTGAAGCCGGTAGGGATCCACAACCTTGATTCGGACCGCGCCCAGAGCCTGACAGATTTTGGCCAGATCCGCCTTAAAGCCCCCGGGACCCATGAGGCTCTCACCCGTACCCGGATGATGCTGTCCGCCGGTCATGGCGGTGATTCGATTGTCCGCGATCACCACGGTGATACCCGCTTTGTCATTGACCGCGTTGAGCAGACCGGTCATTCCGGAATGCAGAAACGTGGAATCCCCGATAGTCGCCACAATACCTTTCCCGTTTCCCCTGGCCTTGGCCATGCCCACGGCCACGCCGATGGAAGCTCCCATCTCCACACAGGTATCCCCCGATTCCAGCGGAGGCAAAACACCCAGCGTATAACAACCGATATCCGTGGTGACACGGGCCTTCAGCTTTCGAAGCGCATAATACAGACCCCGGTGAGGACATCCCGGACAGAAAATCGGAGGCCGGGGGATCACTTTTTCTGAAGGGGCCGTCTGTTTCTTCGCTTCCTGCCGTAGCACACCGGCTTCCACGAGTCCCTGTTCCACACGCTCGGGGTTGAGTTCTCCCAGATTGGACCAGAATATCTTCCCTTCACACGCAATTCCCGCGGCCTTGATCTGTTCTTCGATAAAGGGTTCCAGCTCTTCCACGACGAACAGCCGATCGACTGAATCGGCGAATGCTTTGATTTTACCGACCGGCAGCGGATAGGACATGCCCAGTTTGAATATCGATGCGTCGGGCATGACCTCCTTGACGTATTGATAGGTCACGCCATGGGTGATGATACCGATCTGTGAAGATCCCTTTTCTACACGATTCATAGGGGTGTTCTCAGACAGAGCCGCCAGTTTCCTGAGCCGTTCAACGGCCCAGGGATGCCGTATTCGGCCGTGAGAAGGGAGCACGACAAACTTTTGCGGATCGCGCTGAAAACCCTTGACTTGCGTTTCCCGCCTCTTTCCGAGCTTTACCGCGGTTTTCGAGTGACAGACCCGTGTTGTCATGCGCAGGAGAACCGGCACATCGTAATCCACACTGATATCCAGCCCGACGCCCACAAAATCCTTGGCCTCCTGGCTGTCCGATGGCTCCAGACAAGGGTATCCGGCGAATTTGGCGTAATAGCGGTTGTCCTGTTCATTCTGGGAAGAATGCATGCCTGGATCATCGGCGCTGACCACGATAAATCCTCCGGGCGCTCCGATCAAACTCATGGACATGAACGGATCCGCGGCCACGTTCAGTCCCACATGCTTCATGGCAACGAGAGTTCGGGCGCCCTCGAACGTGGCGCCCATGGCGACTTCAAAGGCCACCTTTTCGTTGGGTGACCACTCGCAGTATATTTCGGGATAACGGGCCGCATTCTCCAGAATTTCGGTACTTGGCGTACCCGGATACGCTGTGGCGACATGAATTCCGTATTCATAGCATCCCCGGGCCACGGCCTCGTTTCCGGAAAGGATCGTTTTCATGGCGGCTCCCGTCTTGTTTCCCGTTCCGTTTTTTTTCTTCGTCATGCCGAAGGTTCTCCAAAGGCTTGTTCCAGCTTCAGCAGGCGATCCCAGTTTCTGTTTACATCATCCTGAATGACATTGACCGTCTTCTCATCCAGATGACGGAATCTTCCCTGAAGTTTCAGATACTCCTGAACCGGTTTTGGATTTTTGGGTTTCCTGTTGATTTTATAGACTCCGTTCTCCACTTCATAGATGGGAAATACATTGGTCTCCGTAGCCAGGCGCCCCACTCTGACCGCGATATCGGGCGGATGCTTCCATCCGGTGGGGCAGGGAGCAAACAGGTGAAAAAACCGGGTCCCCTGTATCTGTTTGGCCTTGTTGAGTTTTTTTAAAAAATCTTCCGGATAGGAGACACTGGCCGTGGCCGCGTAGGGTATATGATGCGCGACCATGATCTCCATGATATTCTTCTTGGGCCCCTTTTTAAAATACTTGACCGGTGTCGTGGTCGTCCAGGCGCCATGCGGTGTCGAGGAGGAACGCTGAATACCGGTGTTCATATAGGCTTCGTTGTCGTATACAATGTAGATCAGATTGTCGTTTCGTTCCGCCGCGCCCGAAAGAGCCTGAATTCCGATATCAAACGTTCCACCGTCACCCGCCCAGGCGAGTGTCGTGATATCCTTCTGATTCAACCTGGACAAGGCGTGGGTGATTCCCGACGCGGTGGAAGCCGCGGTTTCAAAAGCGCAGTGATAAATGGGAACACCGGCCGCCGAATACGGAAAAGGCCCGTCAATAACCGCCCAGCAGCAGGCCGGTATGGACATGACCGTGTTTCTTCCGAGCCCTTTCAAGGCATATCGCAAGGCCAGCGCGGCTCCGCATCCCTGACAGGCCAGATGACCCGGAGACATGATCTCTTCTTCAGGAAGCGTAAGCTTGACCGTCTTTTTCTTTGCTGTATCCGCACTCATTTTTTCACTCCTATCCAGATGATATTGGAGGGTTCATTCTGCTTCATATGGGTCACCACGGATTCAATATCCGCTATGGATACATCCCGGCCGCCCAATCCCGCCAGAAAACCCCAGATCGGGATTTGGCTCCCGTACATGGCCGCCTTGACTTCGGTGAAGAAGGGACCTTCATGACCGAAGGAGATCGCCCGGTCGATGACGCCGACCTGCCGGGCCGAATTCAGAATCCGGCAGACCTCCTTCACGGGAAAGGGCCTCAGATATCGAATCTTCAGTGCGCCCACGCGTTCTCCCCTGTCGCGCATTCGGTCCACGGCGTCTTTGGCCGTGCCGGCGATGGTTCCGTAATCCACCAGAACGGTTTCTGCGTCCTCGCATCGATAAGCTTCGATGAGATCGTATTTTCTGCCGAATCGTTTCTCAAATTCAGCGGACACCTCTTTGATTCGGGACCTGGCGTTCTCCTGAGCAATCTGCATCTTGTATGAAAACTCATAATAATGCTCCGGAGAGGTCAGCGCGCCGAAAGAACGGGGATCTTTGACATCGAGCTTGATTTTCGGATTGTATTCAGGGAGAAATGCATCAATGGTTTTCTCGTCATAAAGATCCACGACCTGGGAGGTATGAGAGAGGAAAAAAGCATCCAGGTTGACCAGAGTGGGAAGCAGAACATCCTCATATTCTCCGACCTTGTATGACATGAGAATGGTATCAAATACTTCCTGATTGTTTTCGCAATAGACCTGCATCCATCCGGTATCCCGCTGCGCGACGCTGTCTGTGACGTCGGCCCAAATAGACCATCCGGGCGCCATCGCCCGGTTGACATTGGCCATTACGATGGGCAAGCGTCCCCGCGCGGCCCAATGCAGCATCTCATGCATGAGAGCCAGGCCCTGGGCCGAAGTGGCGGTAAACGTTCTGGCTCCGACCGCCTGAGCCCCGATGCAGGCCGCCATCGCGGAATGTTCGGATTCGACTTTGATGAAATCGGCATCTAAAAGACCGTCCGCCACAATTTCCGAAAGAATTTCCACGATCGTGGTCTGAGGCGTGATCGGATAGGCAGATACGACATCGACCTTTGCGGCCGTGGCCCCGTACGCTGCGGCGAAATTTCCGGTTAATACTTTCTTCATTGCATGCCTCCTCTCACTTGCCCTCTTTTTCCGAAACAATCGCATCAAAGGGGCACTCTTCGATGCAGATTCCGCAACCCTTGCAGTACTCATAGTCGATGGCAGGCGGATCCGTGGGAAAGATCGCCGGTTCAGGGCAGAATTTCCAGCATATCATGCATCTTTTGCATTTCTCTTCCAGAATAATCGGCCGAATGGAACGCCATGAAGCGGTTTTATTATGGCGCATACTGCCCATGGATGCCGGCATGGGCGGCATATCATCGGCTTTCTCTATGACAATGACCTCGCTGTTTTTTTTCTTGACCATGAGCGCCTCCTAACCTTGCAGCTTCTGATAGGTTTCTTTGGCCGCAAGAGCGTTCTCCTCTTTATTGACCGGAATCTTTTCCTTGACGGCTTCCATGATACTGTTAATCGAGACCAGATTCGTTGCCTTGGCTACGGCTCCCAAAATAGCCGTATTCACAATCGGAGCTTCTTTGGAACCCAGTCGATGCTTCAGGGCGATGCTGGAGCAGTCCACAGTAAAAACTTTGGGATCATCAGCCTTCGGAAAGGTGAAATCAGCCGGGGGGCGGGTGGTATTGATGATGATTTTGCCACCGGGTTTCAGACCGTCCGTCAGAGGCACGGCCCCGATCAGCGTCGGATCCAGAATAACCAGAACATCGGGTTCATAGATATAGCAATGGATTCTGATCTCGTCTTCACTGATACGCGTGAAAGCCGTCACCGGTGCTCCCCTTCGCTCCACGCCGAAAAAAGGAAAGGCCTGAACCATCTTTCCCTCGGCAAATGCAGCCATCGCGAGGATATCGGAAGCCTTGACCGCTCCCTGTCCTCCCCGCCCGTGAAATCGTATTTCTATCATCGGTACCTCCAGGAAATTGATAACTCATGATAAATCAAGTAGTATGAAATGTATCAATAATATTAGAATATTTCAAGTAAAATCTTGATAATATTTTTCACCCTTATAACTAATCTCTGCCGAATCATTGATCGAAAGCCCGGTTCTTTTCTCTCCCCTTATGACAAAAAAGCCGTTTCTCGCTGAAACGGCCCCGATAGATCCGCCGGAATAAACAGGCGTTTATTCGATTCTGAGAGCGATATCCAAAGCCGGCGCGGAGTGGGTCAAGGCGCCGACCGAGATGAAATCCACTCCGGTTTTCGCAATTTTGCGAACATTGCGTAAAGTCATGTTCCCCGAAACTTCCACCTCCTTGCGGCCGCCGATCATTTTTACGGCCGCCTTAAGGACCGGATAATCCATATTGTCGAGCATAATCCGCTGCACCGGCAGTTCGAGGGCTTCGGCGACTTCTTTCAGTGTGCGGGTTTCAACCTCCACGGGCACATCGCGGAGCGTTCTTTTCCCGCCAACGCAGCGTCGAACCGCCTCGGTAACGGAGCCGGCTGCATCGATATGATTGTTTTTGATCAGTATCATATCGTAGAGACCGTGGCGGTGATTGCGCCCGCCACCTGAAACGACGGCCGCTTTTTCAAGTGAACGCATGCCGGGTGTCGTTTTCCGGGTATCCAGAATAACGGCACGGGTTCCGAAGACCGCTTCCACATAGCGCGATGTCAAAGTGGCGATACCCGAAAGACGCTGAAGAAAATTCAGGGCCGTTCTTTCGCCCGTGAGTATCGTGCGAAGGGATCCGCTGATCCGTCCCAGGTTCTGTCCTGCCTCTACTTTTTCGCCCTCGACAGCCGAAAAACCAAGATCCGCTCCGCCCAGCATTTGAAACAGGGTATGAACAACGTGCGTTCCGGCAAGCACGCCGCTTTCTCTTATGATGAATACCGCTGTTCCCTGAGCGGACTCCGGAATCACGGCCTGCGTGGTCAGATCACCGGCCTTGTTTAGATCTTCCTGCAGCGCGGCACGAATGATCTGTTTGGTGAATCGGTCTGAATTGTTCATATTGTGTCCTTGCCGGAAGCCATGGCCTCAATCTCGGCGATCCGCTGACGGGCGATACGCCCGAGATCCGATGCCGCTCCCTCGCGGCGGACGATCTTTTCGAAGAGTATTTTGGCTTCACTGAATTTTTCCATTCGAATACAGGCCCTTCCCGCCTCATACAGTGCGGTTGCCGCCCAGGGCAGCCTCGTGGGCGCGGACAAATAATTCACCTTCAGGAATTCAAACACGGCTTCTTCGAATCGTCCCATACCGGCATAAGAGGAGCCGATCCAGTACTGAATCTCCGCTTCTGTCTCCGGGTCCGCGGTCTTTTTAATGTTCCTGAACTGATCGATGGCACGTTCATATTCATTGAGTTTCATGAGCAGGGTTCCGATTTGCACTTGCTTCTGCATTCGGTCCTCGGCCCGCGGATAACGGCGGATATAATTACGCGTGAGAGCCAGAGCGGCGTCTGTCATTTGAATGGAATCATACACACGAATCAGGTATCGCATCGCCAGGGGGGTCATTTCGTGTGCCGGGAAAGAATCCAGGATTCTTTTAAAGGCGTATATGGCATTGTCAAACTGATTGGAACGGAAATAATGATCGCCCAGATTCAAATAAACACCGGCTAAAACCGGATGACCCGGATAGGTCTCAGGCATGGCCGTCAGCCTTTTCAAGGCCTCATCGATCCGGTTGGTGACCAGATAGATTCTGCCGATCTCCAGTTCGGCTTCCGGAACAAACGCCGAATCCCTGTATCGTCTTCGCAGAGTTTCAAAGTTTTCGACAGCCGCTTCAAATTCCTTCCTGCGTACCAGGGCCTTGCCTTTCTCATAGAGTATTTCGGCCATGGCCGTGGAAAAGCGGGGATCCTGCCTGTATGTTTGCGAGAATATGTTCAGACGAACCTCCGCCTGGGGAATTTTATCCTGCCTGAGCAATCCGGCAATCACACGGGAAGAGAGGGCGACTTCATCGCCGATACGCTCCGCGAGAAGACTCTCATAATAATCAACGGCTTTCTGATAACGCTCCAGACGAAAATACAGATCCGCCAGCGCCAGCCTGAGGCTGTCCGACCGAATCCGCTCCACGGCTCTTTCGAGGTAATAGACCGAACGGAGAGGCCGTTCGTTTTCTTCCAGTTCGGCCAGTTTTTGATACATGACAGCCTGCTTCTCTTTGTGCGACAATCTTCCCCATTTCAGAATGATCTCCACCGCTTTGCGGGGTTTGTTCATCCGTCTGTACACGTCGGCCAGCAGGGGCAGAACCTCGTCGGCAATGGATACCGGCTTTTCCTCTCCCGATTCCAGAACCTCGAGTTTCTGTTTGAGGCTGTCCTGCGCCAATACCGTTTCATACAGTTTGGCGGCCTTTTCCGGATCGCGGCGCATCAACATGAATCCAAGGGGCTTCCAGGCGCTGTCGGCCCATGATGAATAATCGTATCGGCTGCGAAGCGTTTCAAGCAGTCGAATCCTTTCATCTTCATTCACATGCTCCAGGCAGCCGATCCGGTAGAGCGTCTCGGGAACCCGCCCCCCCTTTGGATGCATGAACAGATAACGCCTCCACGAAGAATCGGCCTGTGTCGAATTTCCCATTTTCAGCGACAGCCACCCACTCAAATATGCCGCTTCGTCGGCTGCCGAATGATCGGGATACGCATCGGCCAATCGGTTGAAAAAGGCCAGGGCCGTTTCGAGAGAATCTCGCTCCATGGCACGGCGCCCCAGGATATCCAGCATTTCCGGTTCCCTGTCACTGCCGGGAACCTGTTCGAGATAGTTTTCCAGTGACTTGAACACGGAACCGCGCTCAGGCGGAGTCAGCGTCAGAAGCCGAAAGGATGCTTCAGGCGCGTGTTCCGAAGCGGGGTGTTCTTCCAGAAACCGCCGGTAGATCGATCTCGCGCTGTCTTCATGCGCCTTGCTGCCATGGATTCCGGCCAGCATCTCGTGACAGCGGCCTTCCAGCAGCAGTGCCTCTTCATATCTGGATGCATCCCCGCTTCGAAAATATCGGGAAATCAAACTCATCGCGTGACGCGGCTGACGCAGGGTTTCCAGGGCGAGTTCTGCCAGTTGAAACCAGATCAAGGATTCCGGGCCGGAACCTCCAGCCACATGTTCCACCAGAATGCCGAGGGTTTCGAGGCTCTTGTGTGGACCGGGAAACGGGAAAGTCTCCCAGTACTCGATCGCGGTCCGAGCCTCGGCATGCCAGTCGGACCCCGGAGTCAGGATTGGCACGAGGCGCCACATTTGAAGCGCCTCTTCATAACGTCCAAGCGTTTCCAGAGCGCGGGCCGTGCGCACGCGGGCCGTGATCCGCCACGGACTCTTTGGATTATCCTGCCATACAGCCCGAAGAGACGCGAAACCTTCGTCATACCACTGAAGTTTGTCAATGAGCAGGCAGCCCAGATGATATTTTACGGCGTCGGACATCGAGTGATCGGGAAAATTCTTCAGGAAAGCCTGATACTCCGCGGCGGCCGGAGCCCAGTCACCGCGCTTGCGGTGAAAATGGGCCTTGAGCAGAAAGGACTCCCCGGACCGTTTCAGGCGTTGAACCGCATCGATCCGCTGCAGAGCCGATTCAAAGTCGCCGAGTTCCGCTTCACATCGGGCCAGCAAAACCTGATGCTCACTCCACCGGTCCTCCTCTTCATGAACAGCGGCTGATTGCAATTTTTTTTGAGCACGCCGCGGTTCGCCCAGCTCAAAAAGTATACTGCCCTGAAGAAGGAGGCTCTCATTTTTCAGTGAATCGCCCCCTGCTTCGGTTTCATCGAGCGCCTCAAGAGCCTGCTCGGCTTCACCCAGTTTCCAGGACACAGAGCCCAGTGAAAATCGAGCGGCCTGTTTCCATTTTGCCGATCGGGATGCTTTAAGGGCCTTCCGGTAGTCCTCACGGCAGTCCAGCCAGTCACCCATCGTCTCCTTGATGCGTCCAGCCGCCAAAAACGCCCTGGCGGCATCTTCCTCCCGAACCGGATGATTCTTCAGAGGTTCCAGCAAAGCCAGGGCCGCTTCATATTCACCGTTCGACTCATAATGCCGGGACAAAAGAAAAGCGGCCCTGGAGCGGTATTCATCGACCGGCTGTTCAACAAGCGATCTCAAAACACTTTCCGCTTCCGCCCTTCCGCGGCTCTCAAGGAGATTTCCCAGTCTGATCATCGCCTCCAGCCCGAGTTCCTGATCCGGATAATTCTGCCGGACACGCCGGTAAGCGGCTTCGGCTTCTTCCCAGCGGCGATCCTTTTCAAAGGTCACTCCCATGAGAAACTGGGCCCTGGGCGCCATGGACGCCGAGGGATAGGTTAACAGAATTCTGAGGAAAGCCTGGACCGCGTCCTCGGTCCGTCCGAGTTCCATATAGCTTTCACCCGCGCAGAGCAGGGCCCGGGGAGCCCTGGGACTGTTCGGATAGAGCTCGGCAAAAGCCGTAAACTGCCGGGCGGCCAGTTCGAACAAACCGTCTTCAAGCAGGCGGTTGCCGTAGACGAAATCCGTCTCTTCCCTGGAACTTTGCGGTTTCGCAAAACAGGGCGGCAGAATTCCGAGAGTCAATACAAGCAGAATCAAATACTTTTGTTTGTGTATCATGAGCGGCATCCTCGGTATCTAGATTTACAAGAAAAGCCCCGCTCTCTGCAGGGGCTTTCCGGTCTCAATCCTGTAAAGAAAGAAACTATCCATTCCCGCCGCCGCCTCCGCCGCCCTCTTTCTTTTTTTCTTTCTTTTTGGTTTCCTCTTCCAGCAGTTCCCGTATGCGCTTGAGGTCGGCTTCCAGCTTCTCCCGTGCCGCCCGTATTCTTTCCAGCTCGGTCTCGCCCTTTTCCCCGGTCGCTTCCCCGCTTAATGTTCGCTCCAAAAGCTCCCGCTGTTCGACCGAACGACGCTGAAAAATCGACTTGTCTTTCGGTTTATAAAGCGAGAGGGGCAATATGGAAATTCGGGCACCGAGCAATCCCTTCCATGGCGGATAGTTGGGGAAATCAGCGGGAGGGGCAGGCAGGGGATTGTACTCCGTGATATCCTCTCCGGAATACAGAAGAACATCCACTCCCATCTGAAAGGTGATCCAGTCATTGGGTTTGTAGTAAACGCCGCCGGTCAAATAGGCCACATTCTCTCTGCTGTATGCCGAAGCGGGCGGTCGGGCAATGAAATACCGTGAATGGAGCTCTGCCGAGAAATCGAAATTGCCTGCCGGAAAACGCGCCCCCAGCATCGCCATCAATTCAGTAGTGACTTCAAGGGGATACGCGGATGTTTCGGATTCATTATCTGGAACGAGATTCTGCCCGAGATCATTATGATACCAAAGTCTCAAATTGGCATGCAGCGACCAGCCCTCGTCCAAAAATACCGCATTGGAGAAATACGACGCAAGTCCCGTAACTCCGACACCTAGACTGCCCGCCGAATAGGGCTCATAAATGATATTATGAGAAGACGCGGTTGGAATTCGTGTGGAGATCTGTCCCCCGAAAATAAACGGACTCTCAAAACCGGCCAGATTTCCGATCTTCAAATGGATAAACAGATCATCGGGCATATTGCCGGCTCCGCCAAGCACATTTCCGCCGCCCTTGTTGGTGTCCTGATACAGGATCGGAGAGATTCCCAGCTCCAGATTGGGCCCCAATCCAAGATTCAGGGAAGCGGCACCCTGAACGTTCCACAGCGTATAGGGCCGGCTCACAAATCCGACGATTTTTCCATAAAAGGCCGTTCCCGTGAAAAGTTGAAGATGGCCTTTTTCAATGGTACGGGCCGACTGTGTGTAGATGAGTCCGTTTCCCCCTCCCTGTGTCGTGCCCATGGCGGCAGTGGATGCTATTAACACGGCTGTCAACATACCATATAAAGTGCGTCGCATAATCATAATCCTCCCAGGTTCTCCCCGGCCGGAGAATCACTCGACCCGCAACTTGTGGGCAATGAGCCGATTGGCCCGGTACAGGGATTCAAAGGTTCCGGCGTCGGTCCACCAGCCATCCAGAACAGTGTAACTCATTTGACCCTTCCTGATATACATATTGTTCACATCGGTTATTTCCAGTTCCCCCCGTTCGGATGGTTTCAGATTTTTGATAAACTGAAAGACCTGTGCATCATACATATAAATGCCGGTTACCGCGAGATTGGACTTCGGCTTTCGGGGTTTCTCTTCGATATTCACGACACGACCGTCTCTCAGTTCGGCCACACCGAAACGTTGGGGATCGTCCACGGTCTTGAGCAGGATTCTCGCCCCGGTTTTCTGTTTTTGATAATCAGCCACCGCTGCGTTGATGTTTCCCTCGATGATATTGTCTCCCAGTATCACTGCAATGGGTCCCCTGTCCGCAAAGTGTTCAGCCAGACCCAGGGCTTCGGCGATTCCGCCTTCTCCCTCCTGGTAGGCGTAATTCAAATGCTTCAGACCGAAAGCCCTTCCATTGCCGAGAAGACGAAGGAAATCGCCGGCACTTCCGCCTCCGGTGACAATGAGAATTTCCCTGATTCCGGCGCTGACCAGTGTTTCTACGGGATAGAAAACCATGGGTTTGTTATACACCGGCAGCAGATGCTTGTTCGTCACTTTGGTCAGAGGCAGCAGACGTGTGCCCAGGCCTCCGGCCAGCACAACACCTTTCATCGAAACGGCTCCTTCATGGCGCTTTCAATCCTGATTCATTCACACAGGCTTCAGCCCGATAAAGATCGCACGAGCACAAACACTATTTATCGGTCCAGATATTCGCGACCAATAGCGACCAGATAGAATATCTGGGCGAATACGGCCAACTGACCCACAAAACTGAAAAAACGCATCACCCAGTGAAGGGTTGTGCCCTTGACGATCACGGTATCACCCGGTCTCAGCACGGGAATCACCCGTTCATCAGCCGTGCTGAGATATTTTTTTACGTTGATATTCCAGACGACGTTCCCCAGTTTGGCATCGCTTCTGACGATGCGTATCGAGGTTATTCTGGCATTCTCAGTGGGGCCTCCGGCAAATGACAGCAGTGAAATCAGGTCCGTATTATTCGGAACCATGTATTGCCCCGGCCGGGACACGAATCCCCATACATTAACCGGGACCAGGAGTTCATCTTCCGTGCCGAGATAATACTGCGCCGCCCGATTCCGATCCGTCTGCGCCATGGAAGTCTGAGCGAATGCCGTTGTATTGAGCAAAACAAAATACAGCAGACACAGACGAACTATTCCCCATCGAAATCTCATTTTTCATGCCCTCATTGAATAACAAGAGTGACCCAGGGACTCTTTGATCCGCAGTGATCCCTGGCGCTGATTACATCGACACGCCACTGCACCTGCCGTCCGGGAGTCAGCGAGTCATCCGCCGCTGATCCATCGATATTGAATGCGAGGTATTCACGATTGCTGTAAGTCGACTGCATCTTGTAAATCCAGATGATATTGTTCGAAAAATCCCTGAGCCGAATCACATAGGCCTGTTCGATGACAACAGGCTCCCAGGAAAACACGGGCCGTGTCTCCGTGGTTGAACCCTGGGGCGTGAGGTGAATCGCTTTCTCAATCAGCATGTAGTTCAGAGTATCGGAGGGATAACTGGAATTCCCCCGATAATCAACGGCTGTCATGTAATAATAATAGCGTACATCCAGTTCCAGGGGGCCGTCGATATAAAAACTGTCCGGCTGCGCAAGCTCTGTTTGACCGGCAATCAAAGAATACGGTCCATCCTTTTCCCGGCTTCGAAAAAGCCTGTACCCGATGACATCGTCGTCATCCGCAGGGATCCATTCCAGCCTGATACCGTCATATTCCGGAATGGGCCCAATGCCTCTTTCGAATCGGCTGGTATCGGAAGACGCGGGGATCAGAGTGACCGGAACAGGAAGTTTCTCATTGTTATTGATCTGTTTACTGCAGTTCAAGATAGTAAAAATCAGAAATAATTGCAAGCAAAAAGACTTTTTCATAAAGCCTCCTTTTCTCAAAAACGGAGACCGAAGCTGATTCGGTGGAGTGCGTCCAGTTCATGAGTGAGAAAGGCATAATCAAACTGAAATCTCCAGATACGCAATCCTGCACCGCAGGTAAACCGGCCGTCATCCAGCCCGGTTCGCAGGTGGACTCGATTGAAAGCGCCCAGCTCCAGTCCCCATCGATGCCGCAGGCCCCAGCGGTTATCCCGATCATAGGCCAGAACAATCGATCCCTGCCAGGTTTTGAGCCAATGCGTATAGCTGACCCCCAATCTCGTATTCAACGGCATGGTATCCTGATGACGGGTATTCCAGGATAAAGTCGTGCGTGTCAGATCCTGAAGGTGAACCGCCACTGTCAGGACTCCAAGCGGATCCAGGTTGAAAAAATCAGCCAGGTAAATACGCATCATGGTCCCAAAATCCAGACCCAATGCGGAGGCCTCCCCCTCGCCCAGTTTCTGCCGAATCCATTTGATGTTCAAACCGACAGGTATTTCCATTCGAATACGATTGTACTGCCAGCCCAAATCCATCTGAAAACGGTTGCGCAGGGCGAATGTAAAAAACAGGGCGTCTTCCGTATCCTGAATCATCCCTTCCGGTTCTCCGGAAGGCCTCAGGGTCCAGTCGTGAAGCCGATCCCAGTAGGAGTCTCCCTGCAATCTTCCATAAACCGGAATATCATCGATGGCCAGACGTATCCACTGGATTCCGACTGCTGCACCGCCAGGAAGGCTGTATGCGACACCGAGAAAGTGAAAGTTGCCCAGCGGGTTGGCGATCGAGCCGAACTGAGGCCCATACATTCCGGTTATATGCAGACGGTGGTCGATCAGGGCGGCACCCGCGGGATTCCAGTAAAAAGCGGTACCGTCTCCGCCGACCGCTGAAAATGCGCCCCCCATACCCAGGGCTCGTGATCCGATTCCGATATCCAGAAAAGAAGCCGTATATTTCTGAGAATAAGACAGAGGAATCATGGCAGCCAGGCTGATCAGCAGGGAACAAATCGCTGTTTTTAATTTGGTTTTCATACCGGACAATCCGTCACCGCATTACGGCGATCTTTCCTGTTACTTCCTTTTGGCCCCTGGGGCCGCGGGCCTTCAAAGAAAAGAAATAGACTCCATTGGACACCTGATTCCCCCAGGTATCGGTTCCGTCCCAGACGACTTCATGGTAATCGGCACCCGTCATATCCGGATCATCGAAAACCCGGACCAGCTTGCCTGCCACCGTGTATATTTTCAGGGTGACACGGTCCGCGGCATCGGTCAGCACGTAGACGAAAACGGTCTGTATCTTGAATGGATTCGGATAATTTCCCAGATACTGAATGGCGAAACGGTCGCTGACCTGAAACAGAATCTCCTCGGTTCTGCCCGTATTTCCATGTACGTCGGCAGCGGAAACCCACAGCCGGTGCAGACCGGCCGCCAGTTTCGGTTGAAATTCAATCACCATTTGTGCGGGATCGTGTGTGGAGTCCGGAGCCGAGAAGGCCTGCGGCTGATCATTCAGCATCACCCTTGTGTGGGGGCTGTGTATATCGATACCCGATTCATCCTGCAATATGATCTGAAAACGGGGATTCTCCGACACGTAGCTCATGGACCCCAGAGGCTGATCTTCGATATAGCATTCGATCAGGGGAGCCCTTCGATCATC
>DSAB01000110.1 GCA_011388275.1 bacterium
CTGCTGGCCGGCCGGGTACGGGCGCAGGAGGCCCATCCCTACATGCCCCCTTCCGATCCGCTTGTCGCGGAAAAACTGGAGCAGTGGCAGGACCTCAAGTTCGGCTTCATGATGCACTGGGGACTGTATTCTCAGCTGGGCATCGTGGAGTCCTGGGCCCTGTGTTCCGAAGATCAGCCCTTCCAGGACCGAAAGGGCGTTCCCTACACGGAATTCAAGGAGATGTACCGGGATCAGATCCGATTCTTCAATCCCCGCCAATTCGATCCGGACACCTGGGCCGAAGCCGCGTGGGACGCTGGCATGCGGTACGTGGTCTTCACCACCAAGCATCACGACGGGTTCTGCCTGTGGGACACCGAGCAGACGGAATTCAGTATCGCCGGTCCGGAGAGCCCTTTCCGCGATCATCCACGCGCCAATGTCGCCCGGGAGATATTCGATGCCTTCCGCAAACAGGGATTCATAACCGGGGCGTACTTTTCCAAGGCCGACTGGCATCATCCCGATTACTGGTCGCCCCTGTGGGCCACGCCCAACCGCTGCAACAATTATGATGTCCGGAAGTATCCGGACATGTGGCGGCGCTTCAAGGATTTTACGTTCAATCAGATCGAAGAACTTATGACCGGCATGGGGCCCATGGACATTCTATGGCTGGACGCGGGATGGGTGCGGCCGGATTCCACCATCACCGATGAGGTGCGTTCGTGGGGTTATGACATACCCGACTGGGAACAGGACATCGACATGCCGCGCATCGTTCGTATGGCGCGGACACATCAGCCGGGGCTGCTGGTTGTGGATCGCACGGTTCACGGTCCGTATGAGGATTACCGGACGCCCGAACAGCATGTGCCGGCCGAAGGCCTGCCTTATCCCTGGGAAACCTGCATGACCCTGACGGACAACTGGGGGTATGTACCGGGGAACCGGACCAAGTCTGCGGAAACCATCATCAGGCATCTCGTGGATATTATCGCCAAAGGCGGCAACTATCTGCTCAACATCGGGCCCACACCCCGGGGAACGCTGGAGCCCGAAGCGTATGAACGGCTGCGAGCGATCGGAAGGTGGATGAAGGTCAACGGGGAAGCCGTGTACGGAACGCGGATGAGGTCCCCTTACCAGGAGGGAAAGACCATCCGGTTCACGCGGTCCAGGGACGGCTCCACGGTGTATGTTTTCCTTATCGAATGGCCAGGCGAAACCGTGCGGATCCGGTCGGTTCGTCCCGGGGCGGGCAGCCGCGTCATCATGCTCGGGCACGGCAAGCCCCTGAAATGGGCTCAGGAAGGCCGGGAACTGAACATCCACCTGCCCTCTGATCTCAAAGCCCGGGGAAAACCCGTATGGGTGCTTCGAATCATCACGGATCAGGCGGAGGAAACGATGGAAGCGAACCGGCCATGACATCCAGACAGCGCTTTCTCAAGGCATTGAACCGCGAGAAACCCGACTGCCTGCCCGTGACCACGCATCATCTCATGGACTCCTTTCTCGAAACTTTCATGGGCGGGATGACCCAGGGTGAGTTCTTCGATCATTTCGGACTCGATCCCATCGGCTGGGTCATGGCTCTGACCGCCGATCCCTCCGGTCATGATTTTCCGGACAGCGGTCCCATTTTATCCCGGACATGGCCGCTTCGACGTATCGCGTCGGAGCAGTGGCGTTTCAGGCTCGAAGAACTGAAGGGAGAAGCGTATCCGGCCACCCGTTTCAACATCGTCACTCCCAAAAAGACCCTGTCCATGATTCTTCAGTCGGGGAGGCATACCACGTGGGTGGCCGAACCCCTGATCAAGGAAAAGAGGGATATCGATCTTGTCGATCAGTACATGGTCTGTCCCGTGTGTGACCGGGAGGCCGTGAATGAATCGGCCCGAAAGTATGGAGAAAAGGGACTGATCCGGGGCCATGTCATCGGATTCGACGGATACGGACAGCCGGGTTGCTGGCAGGATCTGGCCTGTCTGGTCGGCACCGAGAAGCTGATTCTGGCCACGTTTGACGACCCCCAATGGGTGCATCGCGGTCTACAGATCCTTCAGCGCCGAAAAAAAACCTATATTGAATCGCTTAAAGGGGTTCGCTACGATCTCATCGAATTAGGCGGCGGAGACGCGTCTACAACCGTCATTTCGCCGAGAATCTTCAATGAGTTTGTGGCTCCCTATGACGAGCCCCTCATCAAACTGGCTCATGAAATGGGGCAGCGCGTCGTGTATCACACCTGCGGCGGCATGATGCCCATCCTGGAGGATATCGCGGCCATGAAGCCCGATGCCATGGAGACGTTTACGCCGCCGACCATGGGGGGAGACGCCGACCTGGCGCTGGCGAAAAACAGGATCGGTGACCGGGTCTGCATGATCGGGGGATTCGATCAGTTTCACTTTTTTCAAGGATGCGATCCGGCAGCCACCCGCAAGGAGGTGCGGCGCTGCTTCGAAGAAGCCGGCCGGGAGGGCGGATACATACTCTGTCCGTCGGATCATTTCTTCGAGGCCGATCCGGAACTCATCCGGGCGTATGCGGAGGCGGCAAGGGGATGCGTATATGAGAGACGTGAGGGGTGAAGACGGCAAAAGAAGCATTTCGGATTTCGGATTGGGAAAGAAAGAACATAAAGAGTTTCATTCAGTGTTTCAGGCTCAGGAAAAACATGGGAACCTGTTTTTGATAATCGATGTAAGCTTCTCCGAATTTACAGATGAGCCGGGTTTCTTCGGTTCGTGAAATATACCAGTAGAACAATCCAGTCAGCAGCAGAACCGGAACGGTCAGCAGGGAAAGAGTCAAAAACCACAGAGCCGCGTAGAAAAGCATGCATCCCGAATAGATGGGATGCCGCATCAGGCGAAAGACTCCGGAACGGATCACAGCTGGAACCTCGTGTTTTTCGTGGAAAACAAGACGCATGCCGCGGGTCGTCAAAACATACGCTCCGGCCAGGAATGCGATCGAGACCGGAATCCGAATCCAGAGAGGAATAAGCCGGCTCACAACGGATCCGGATTTGATGAGCAGAGCATCGACTGTCCAGATACCCAGAAAGAGGAACAGCAAAATCAGCTGCCCCGTATCGCCGAACCGGTGTTCGCCGGCCAGATCGTCCCGTTCATGATGGCGTGCATGACGTTCAGGCATGTCAATTCTTCATCAATTGGTCCTCGAGAATATGGAAAAAACGATCCCGGACGCGCCGCTCGATCCAGGGTTTGTGGCCGCATTCGTGAAGCATGATGAATGTGAAAGCGTTCATCACATCGGCCAGCGGCATGAGAATCCCTTCCGCGGGATGGGGATCATGCTGTCCGTGCAGGAAGGTGACCGGACAGCGAACCTTTGCCGCCGCCCTGAGCAGCTTTTCCTGTTGTCTCCACAGGCGGGCTTCCTGCCAGACCCGTTTCGCGATGTCGGCCTGAAAAGCGATGGAATTTCCATTCGAACAGAGCGGATCGAACGAATCGGTCTTTTGAATGAGCTGTCTCAGCCGGTCCGCCTTTTCCGTGGAAAATATTTTTGCGGGATCGTCCAGCTCTCCCATCAGAACCGTGAGTTCCCGGCGGTCGGCTCCCTGAAGACGTTTGAGCCGGTTCTCACGTGTCGAGCCGCTGTACTCCTCGCTCAGCGGGCCGCATCCGATTAAAATCAGTTTTTCGACCAGAGACGGGGCTTTCGCGGCGGCGAGCAGGCTGAGCCAGGCTCCCCAGGAGAAGCCGACAAGCGTGACCGGAGTTCGGGCATGGCGCTTCAGCTGGGAGATCAGTTCATCGATCTGGCCCTGAACCGAGTCTGCTGTCTGCAGGGGTTCCAGGGCGCCTCTTGTTTTTCCCAGCTGTTGGGACACAGGCGCCATTTCACCGGCCGCGCCCGGACCGCCGTGAATCAAGGCCGCGGTAAAGGGCGGTTTTCCGTATTTTCGAATGTTTGGCTGCGGCTTCATGATCATTCATGCTTCCCGGGACATATGCGTACGACGGTCCCCGACATCGTGCTTCAGGTTCCCGTCAGTATACGGAAGATCGGGCCGGCTGTTGCATGAAATCTTTCCACCGGCGCGAGGGCACAGGGCCGAAGATGACGAGAGAGGTATTGCGGTAGGCATTCATACTGGCTGGATTCCCGTATATTTTGCATGATGGCATGGGAAGGCGAATTGTATAATAAAAGATACAAAAAAAGGAATACGTTCGCAAGAACAGGAAGATTTATCGCGCCGGATGCATAAAAAACAGTTCCCGATACTTAGCCGAAGTAAAATCAGGAACGTCGATTGCAGAACCTGGATGTTCTGAAAATCATATAATTACAATATTTACAGAAAGCCATGAGGTGCTTTGCGTGTTTCATATGGAAGTCAGAAATTCAAAGTTCAATCAAACAAAAGCCAATGATTAAAGGAATACTCATGAAATCAAAGTTATCAGCCTGGCTGCTCGCTTCGGGCATCGTGGTTTTCGGAATCCTGGTCAGCGGTGTGCTGAGCCGGCAGAAAGATCCCATGCAGCGGCGGCCCCAGGGAGGAGGGCAAAAGCCGATTCGTCTGTTGACGGTTGAAAACCGTTCTGTCAGCAAGGATATCATGCTGAGCGGTCCTTTGACCGCCTATGACAGGATTGAACTGTATGCCGAGGTTCAGGGCGTATTGATGGAGAACGCCCGCCGGTTCAGAGAGGGAGTCCGCTATTCGGCCGGGGACACCCTGCTTCTCATCGATGACCGGGTTTACCGAAACAATGTTCTGGCTCAGAAAAGCGGACTGATGAATCAAATCACGCTGCTTCTTCCCGATCTCTCGATCGATTTTTCCGAAAGTGCCGGCCATTGGGAGGATTATCTCAGGCAATTCGATCTCTACAAACCCATGAAGCCTCTGCCTCTGCCGGGTTCCGATCAGGAGCGATATTATGTTGCGGCAAGGAATATTTACCATCAGTATTACTCCGTCAAGTCCATGGAAGAAACCCTGAAAAAATACACCCTGCTCGCTCCTTTTGACGGTGTGGTGACCCAGGCCAATATCAATCCGGGCACGCTGGTTCGGGCGGGCCAGAAAATCGGAGAATTGACAAATACCGGTGTGCTCGAAATGAAAGCCGCCGTGGGCATCCGTGACGCGGACAGGCTGCGTGTTAATCAGCCGGTGACCCTGATATCGGAAGTGCTGAACGGGACGTTCGAAGGCCGGATCGTTCGCATCAGCCCGGTCATCGACCGCAGTTCCATGTCCATGACCGTCTTTATCCAGACACGCGATCCCCGTCTGATGGACGGCATGTATTTAACCGCCTTACTCAAGGGGGCGCCCGTCAGCGATGTATTTGTGATCCCCAGAGATCTTCTGGTAAACAGGGATATGGTTTATGCGGTCAGGGATTCGGTTCTCATGTTAAAACGGATTGCCGTGGCGGACGAGGATGGAGACCGGGTTATGGTAAGGGGTCTTGAGGATGGAACGCGTATTCTCGGTGAACCCTGGGCCGAGGCCAAGGAGGGTGTCCGGCTGCCAGCTGGTTCAGGAACACCTCCTTCGGGCATGGGGAGGAACGGTTCATGAGGAATGTGATACGTCTGTTTATCAAATACCCTGTTTTGGGCCACGTGCTTCTGGCTGCCATCTTCCTGTTCGGGTGGGTGGGTTTCAGAAGCATGAAAACCACTTTCTTCCCGCCCATTCCCAGCAAGACCATTATGATACAGGCCGCCTATCCGGGAGCGTCGCCCGAGGAGATCGAAGAAGCCATTGTGCTCAAGATCGAGGACAATCTCAAAGGTGTGACGGGAATCGAACGGGTCACGTCCGTTTCGCATGAAAATGCCTGCGCCATAACCGTGATGGTGCTCACGGGCTTTGATATCAACATCGTCCTTCAGGATGTTCAGAACGCCGTCAATCAGATCAGCTCCTTTCCCGTTGGTATGGAACGGCTCACCATATATCGGCAGGAATGGCGAAACTTTGCCATTGATTTTGTCCTGGCCGGCAATGTGGATCTGGGAGTTCTCAAGCAGGAAGCCAGAAGGGCCGAACGGGAATTACTGGCCGTGGAGGGTATTTCAAAAATATCCCTCAGCGGTTTTCCCGATGAAGAGATCGAGATCAGCCTCAGGGAGTATGATCTGAGGGCCTATGGGTTGACATTTCAAGATGTGGTGCAGGCAGCCAGATCGGCCAATGTGAAAATGACGGGCGGAAAAATCAAGGGAAGGGAGGAAGAGCTTCTCATTCGGGCCGATGTCAAGGGCTATTACGCCCGGGAACTGGCCAATCACGTTTTAAAGGTGACGGAGGATGGCGCGATCATCCGCCTGCAGGATGTCGCCGATCTTCGGGACCGCTGGTCGGAAAACCCCAATCGGGTCTATCACAACGGCCGGCCGGCAGTGCGGGTGACCGTGCAGAACACGAATGATGAAGATTTATTCCACGTAACGCGGATTGTCAAACAATACATTGACGCATACAATGCGTCCCATGATGAAATCCAGGCATACGTGGTGCGGGACGGATCCGAGATCATTCAGGAGCGTATCGATATTCTGACCGGCAACGGGATTTTGGGCATGATTCTGGTTTTGATATTTCTCTCCTTGTCTTTGAATATACGGATGTCTTTCTGGGTGGCTTTGGCCATACCCGTCTCATTTGCGGGCATGTGCATGATCGGTCCTTTTTACGGTCTGACCATCAATGTCATGTCTGTTCTGGCCATGATTCTGGTTTTGGGTATATTGGTTGATGACGGGATCGTGATCGCGGAGAATATCTATCAGCACCATGAGCGGGGAGAGAAACCCATTCCGGCGGCCGTCAAAGGCACAATCGAAGTGCTGCCGTCTGTCGTTGCGTCCATTCTGACAACGGTGGTTATTTTTGTCACGTTCTTTTTCCTGGAAGGAGGATTGGGCGACCGCTCAAGAGATATCGCTTTTGTGGTCATTGCCACGCTGATTGTCTCGCTGGTGGAAGCGGCCTTTATTTTACCCGCCCATATCGCTCATTCCAAAGCCCTGTGCAGAGAATCCAATAAAAAAAGCCGGTTCGAACGGGCCGTCGAAAACGCCCTGTTCGCCTTTCGAGACCGTATCTACGGGCCCGTGATGCGGTTTTCGATTCGCTGGCCGGCGGTCACACTGGCCGTTCCCCTGGCCCTCTTGCTGATAACATTTGGAGCCCTGCGAGGCGGTATTATCAAGACCACGTTCTTTCCCATCATCGAACGAAGGGATGTGGACGTAACACTGGAGATGCCGTCCGGAACTCCGGATGCGGTCACGGACAGTCTTTTGGCCGACATGGAAAGCCGTGTGTGGAAGGTAAACCGGATTTATGCGGATGAATATCCGAATGATCCGCCCCTGATTCAGGCAATCGCCCGTCGAATCGGCCCCGGAACCCATCAGGGAAGCCTTTCCATCACCCTGGCGGGCAGTGAACAGCGGAAATGGGATGCCATGGAATCCACCAATCGGATCCGCCGTCAGGTGGGCCCTATATACGGCGCGGAAAAGCTGGAGTTTGGAGGACGCGGTTTTTGGGGAAAGCCCATATCCATCGCTCTGGCCAGCAATGACCTCGATCAGCTCAGAGATGCCAAGGAGGCGTTGAAATCCCGCCTGCGTGAAATCGAGCGACTGAAAGACGTGGTTGATGATGATCCGCCGGGGCTTCGGGAAGTCAGTATTCGACTGAAGGATCGCGCTTTCGCGCTGGGTTTGACAACCGCGGATGTGATCTCTCAGGTACGGTCCGGATTCTTCGGAGGCGAAGCCCAGCGGCTGCTTCGCGGAATTGATGAGGTGAAGATCTGGGCCCGCTATGATCAGGAAGACCGCTCGTCCGTCTCAAAACTGGGTGATATGCGGATCCGGCTCCCGGGCGGGCGGGAGTACCCGCTCAAAGAGCTGGCTGAGTTTACCATTGAGCGCGGTGTCATGGCCGTCAATCATATCGATGGTCAACGTGTGGTGAAAGTCGAAGCCGATATCACCAGTCCCAGAGAATCGGTGCCGGACCTGATCGGTGAAATCCGGACCGGAATTCTGCCCGAAATACAGGAGCACTATCCCGATATCCGTTTCCTGTTCGAAGGCCAGAGCCGGGAAAATGAAAAGACCATGCGCGCTATCGGCCGGGTTGTGCCTCCCATTCTGATTTTGATGTTTCTCATTATCGTGATTACGTTTCGCTCGTTCAGTCAGGCTTTTCTGGTCTTTATTCTCATTCCCTTCTCCATTATCGGCGTGCTCTGGGGACATTTGATTCAGGGGTATATCGTCAGCATGCTTTCCTGGTTCGGCGTGATCGCTTTGGCGGGAATCGTGGTCAACGATTCGCTGGTGCTGATCAGCACCCTGAACAGAAAACTCAAGGAGGGAACGCCGTTCGAACAGGCTCTGTACGATACCGGCATATCCCGTTTTCGGCCCGTA
Organism: bacterium; assembly: GCA_011388275.1. Lineage (GTDB taxonomy): Bacteria > Zhuqueibacterota > QNDG01 > QNDG01 > DSAB01 > DSAB01. The sequence continues at coordinate 8,443 of DSAB01000110.1, forward strand.
CTGCTGACTTCTCTGACCACCATCGCGGGATTGTCGCCTCTGATCTTCGAGCGCAGCCATCAGGCTCAGTTTCTTTCACCCATGGCCATTTCCGTGGCCTATGGGCTGATTTTCGGAACCGTCATGACGCTGGTCATGCTGCCGTCTTTGCTGATGCTCATGAATTATACCAAGCGAAAGGTCTATCGCCTGATCAGGAGGCGTTCTTTCTCGATGGAAGAGATTGAACCGGCTGTTCGGGAGGAGAAATTCGCCCGCGAACAATCCGCGGGCCCATGCAAGGAAGGAAACTAGGATGTCAAAATGGATATGGATTGGCATGATACTGGCCATGCCGGCCTGGACTCAAATCCTGACGTTTGAGCAGGCCTTGACCCGGGCCGTTCAAAACAATCATCAGGTGGCGGTGGCCAGGAATCTGGCCGCGATTTCCGAGAACAATGCCTTCGCGGGCAATGCCGGATTGCTGCCTCAGTTGAGCTTTTCCGGCGGGTCCACCTATTCGAATGTGGACGGGAGCGGCAGCGCCGCAACGAGCGCCTCGGTATCGGCGGTTTATACGCTGTTCGACGGGTTCGGTAATGTTTACCGTTTGAAGGGGCTCCAGGCCGGAAAACGGCTGGGCCTGCTTCGGGCCCGGGATCAGATCGAATCCACGCTGATCCGGGTCGGCCAGGCTTATTACGCCGCTGCTTCCGATTATGAAAACTGGCTCATCTCCCGTGAGCTTTTGGAAATATCGCGGGAAAGAGCGGCGAGGGCCGAAAAGCGGTCCGATTTCGGCCGGGCCGGTGCTATCGACGTGTTGTCCGCCCTGGTGGATTTGAACAGGGACAGTGTGACCGTTGCCCGGGCCCGGTTTGCCTGGAATGAGAGCCGAAGGCAGCTGAATCTCCTTCTCAACCAGCCGGTTGACGAGGAGTTTGAGGTGGATACGACGGTCATTCTGACCCCTCCGATGGATCGTGAGGCGCTTGTCCGCGGAGCGCTCGCTCGAAACGCAGAATACCTGGCTGCGGGGGAGCAGGTCGGTCAGGCGCAATACGATTACCTGAACGCCTATGCCGCCCATCTGCCTCGACTGGATTTGTCCGCGTCCTATGGGTTGAGCCAGGCATCCATCGATCCTGTGGTTCGTCTCAATGATCCTGTGATTACTGCGCGCGCGGGCGCGGTTGTCAGTTTTAATCTGTTCAACGGAATGAAAACCCGCATACAAAGGCAGAACGCCCGTCTTTTACTGAGAAATCAGGAAATCCTGCAAGAGCAGGCCCGGCTGCAACTCGAGAAAGAGGTCATATCGGCTTATGAAGCGGCTTTAAACAGCCTGCTGGTTTTCGATCTGGAGAAACGCAGTCAGAAGGTCGCGGAATTGAACTTTCAAAGGACACGGGAATCGTATCAGCTGGGTCAGGTTACAACCACCCAGTTTCGGGAAGCCCAGCTGAATCTCATTCGCGCCAAATCAAATCTGTCCGCGGCCAAGTATCAATCAAGATTGAATCAGGTCGATCTGATGCGGCTCAGCGGACGGCTGGTTACGGATGACGATGTGCTTTGCCGATAAGTCGCCGGCCATCAACAGGATGTATTCATGACGCGGACCCCACGGTCCGCGTTTTTTCATGGAGATTCGAAGATACTTAAATCCGAATGATCTGTCTTCACGGCATGTTTTGAAAATAATGATTGCGCATTGCATTCAATTTGCTTAAAATAAATATTAGTGTGTGTTCAATCGTCAGAGAGAAACCATCGGGGGGATGAAATGGTCAGCCGAATCACAGACAAGGGAGACTATTTGCATCTGGTGTTCGACGGCGAACTGAACAATGACAATATACACGATTTTTTAAACGAAGCGGCGACAATGATCCGCAGACCGGGAAACCGGGTTCGCCTTCTTTCGGATTTTGAAACCAGTATCGTGGTAGGCGGAAAAGTCAAGAATGCCGTTGCCGAGTGGGTCAAGGAAAATACGCCCTTCGTGAAAAAGAGCGCCGTGCTGGGCATCAAAGGGTTTAAATATGCCATGGGTCAGTTCGTGCTGCGGACTTCAGGAAGAAAGAATATCCGTCTTTTTGACAGCGAAAAGGCGGCACTGGAATGGCTTCTTGAATAGCAGCGGTTTCGTCAGGCATTGAAAGAATCTGTCTGCAAGGATCATTATGAAAAGAGTCATCATCCTTGCCGTGCTCATGCTTGCCGGCATGGGGTGCGGCCGGAAACCGGTTCGAACAGGACCGGTCATCGCGACTTCGATTTTCCCGATCGCCGATGTAACAGCCCGGCTTGCCGGTCCTGAGGCCGAAGTGTTTTTCGTTATTCCACCCGGAGCGAATCCCCACTCCTATGAGCCTGTTCCCTCGGATGTCAGGCGCCTGCAAAAAGTCGATCTGTTTATCGGCGTGCATCCTGAATTCGACGGCTGGATTCGGCGGTTTTTGCCGCCGCGAGTCCTTACCATCAACCTGATAGAACCTGAACACGGGCATGCCGCCGAGAATGAAGATGGACACAACCCCCATATATGGCTTTCCGTCAAACGAATGCGCCGGCTCCTGCCTGAACTGACTCGGCAGCTGTGCCAGGCCGACAGCCAGGCGGCGGAACGGATCAAAGAGGCGGGCCGGGTCTACGCGGATTCGCTCGACCGCCTGGATCGGTCGATCCATGATCTGATGTCTGGCGTGCAGGACCGTCCGTTCATTCAATGGCATCCTGCCTGGACCTTTTTTGCCCGGGATTACGGTTTGAGCCTGGCCGGATCCATTCAGCGGGGACATGGTCATGAACCGTCTCTGAAATCGTTCGAGCAATTGACTTCCGAGGCCCGGGAAAAGGGGGTTCGGTTGATCGTCATCGGTCTGAATCTGGAGAGCCGGGCTGTTGAAGCTCTGGCCCGGGAGATCGGAGCGGATGTTCTGCAGCTGGACAATCTGGGCGATCCTGAGATTCCCGAGCGAAGCAGTTACATTCGTTTGATGCGGTACAACGCAGAACGGCTTGCCAGCGCCTTGCGGGCCGTGCGAACCGTCAAGAATACAGAGGATGAAAATGAGTAATACGGACTCATCACCGGTTGTTCGAATGGATCATGTGTGGGTGCGGTATCACGAGCGGCCTGTACTGGAAGACATCAGCCTGACCGTTGAACCGGGAGAGATTCTCTCAGTGGTGGGGCCCAATGGCGGAGGGAAAACCACTCTGTTGCACAGCCTTGTTGGATTTGTACAGCCCTTTCAGGGCCGTATCCGGGTTCTTGGAAAGGATCCGTCCGCTCATCGGCAACGGGGAGAGATCGGATATCTGCCTCAAATCAACCATATAAACCGCCTGTTTCCGGTTTCCGCTGAAGATGTGGTAAAGATGGCCCGGTACGCCCGCCGAAAACCTGGCTGCCGTCTCAAACCCGAAGATCACCGGCGGGTATCGAATGTGCTCGAAAGGGTCGGAATGGCGCAGTGGAAGCATTATCATTTCGGCAGTTTGTCGGGAGGGCAGCAGCAGCGTGTTCTGATCGCGAGAGCCCTGGCGCTCGATCCTCAAATACTGCTTCTGGATGAACCCTCTACCGGTCTTGACGCCGTGGCCCAGGATACGTTTTATCAGATTCTGCGTGACATTCGGGACGAATACGGCCTTGCCATACTCATGGTTTCTCATGATATCGGAACCGTGTCGGCTTTTGTGGACCGGCTGGCCTGCCTGAATACCCGGCTTCATTTTCACGGCAAACCCAAAGACTGTATTCCTTCAGGGGTACTGGAAAAAGTTTTCGGCTCCCGCTTCAATTTTGTCGTTCATGATGAGCAGTGTGAAACCTGCGGGCCTCGGTCATGATGGATATTCTTCAATTCTCATTTGTCTATCAGGCTTTGATCATGGTTCTGATTCTGGCGCCGCTGTTCGGGCTGCTATCCTTTTTTATCGTGCTTCGCCGTCTGTCGTTTCTGGGCGCCGGTATCGCGCACTCGGCTTTCGGCGGAGTGGCGCTGGGCGTTTTTTTTGGAATCAACCCTTTCCTTTCGGCGCTTGTGTTTTGTGTGTTTGCGGCTGTGTGCATGGGAAGGATCGTCAAACGGGGGCAGATTTCCTATGACACACTCATTGGAATCCTGTTTGCTTTCTCGATGGCTCTCGGGGCGGTGCTCATCGCTCTGCGAAAAGCCTATACTTTCGATCTTTCAGGGTATTTGTTCGGCAACATCCTCGCGGTTACCCTACAGGATCTGATCGTCGCGGCAGCAGTGAGTCTTCTTTTTTATCTGTTTTTCGCTTTGACGCTGAACCGGCTTCTTTTTCTGACGTTTGAACAGCCCGTTGCTCAATTGAGCGGTATTCGGACGGAGCTTCTGGAAACATTGTTTCTGTCTTTTCTGGCGCTGATTATTGTCGTCAGTATCAAGCTGGTCGGTATCATTCTGGTTTCAGCGCTGGTGGTGCTTCCGGCCAGTTTCGGGCTTCTGCTTTCGAAGCGGTATCGCGGCGTCATGGTTTTAAGCGTTTTTTACACATTGACCGTACTGACGGCCGGTCTTGCGGTATCATACTGGCTTGATCTGCCCCCGGGGTCCACCATGGTCCTTCTGGGCTCTCTTGTTTACTTTATTGTGTTATTGATTCGTCGAATTGTATCGAGTCACTGAAAATGGACAACTCAAAAAATCCGGGGAGGTATGGATGAATATGCAAACACAGTATTTGGGATTGACACTGAGAAATCCGGTTATTGTCGGTGCATGCCGTTATACGGCGGACATGAAATCCATCAAACAGATTGAGGAGGCCGGAGCCGGCGCTTTGGTCATCAAATCCCTGTTTGAAGAGCAGGTCCGGCTGGAGAGCCTGAAACTGAATCAGGATCTGCATAAATACGATGATCTTCACGCGGAGATGGTGACTCTGTTTCCTGAACTGAAGCACGCGGGGCCTGATGAGCATTTAATGTGGACACGCAAGGCGAAAGAAGCGGTATCGGTTCCGGTTATCGCGAGTCTGAACTGTGTAAACCGGGAAGTCTGGCTGGAGTACGCCAAACAGCTGGCTGAAACCGGCGTGGACGCGCTCGAATTGAATTTTTATCATATGCCCGCCGATTTCGGGCAAAGTGGCAAAGAGATAGAAGCCGAACAGTCGCGGCTTCTAAAGGAGATCAAGAGAAGTGTCGATATTCCGGTCAGCGTCAAGCTGACTCCTTTCTATACCAATATGCTTGATTTCATCAATGAGCTCGACGAGACCGGCGTACAGGGATATGTTCTGTTCAACCGGCTTTTTCAGCCGTTTATCGATGTCGAGAAAGAGGAGCATGTGTTTCCGCTGTACCTGAGTCCTTCGGATGCCAGCCGCCTGCCGCTGAGATATGTGGGGCTTTTGCACGGATTCACGCCGGCCGATCTCTGCGCCGCTACGGGCATCTATACCGGAGAAGACGTTGCCCGCATGATTCTGGCCGGCGCCGATTGTGTGCAGGTGGTCAGCGCCCTGTATAAAAACGGCATTCAGGCCGTACAAACCATTATCGGACAATTTGAGGCCTGGATGAAAAAACGGGGTTACACGTCCATCGAGGAGTTCAAAGGCAAGATGAGCCGAAAGAACATTCCCGACCCGTGGGTATACAGGCGAGCCCAGTACGTGCAGATGCTCATGAAGGGCAATCCGATGGAGATGTAAGGTTTCCGTCTTCAGACTTACTGAAGGAACATCATCTTTCTTGTGAAGGTTCGGCCGGCTGCCTGAAAACGCATCAGGTAAAGACCGGACGGCAGCCGCCTGCCTTCTCCGTCTGCAGCCCGCCAGTGAACCGTATGCGTTCCCGCCGCCTGATTTTCATCCTTCAGTACAGCCACCTCTTCTCCCCGCATATTGAAGACCGAGAGCCGGACATGGCAGGATGCGGGCAGATCGTACCGGATTGCCGTGGAGGGATTGAAAGGGTTGGGATAATTGGCATGAAGGGCGAATCGGTCGGGTATTCCCTGCCCATCGTTGATGTTCGACGGCAAAGTGACGGTCACAGGCACTTTCAGGGTGTCGGAGGCCAAGTGAGGATCCGTGACGATGAAGGTCAGCTGCGATGTTCCGGACCACCCTGGAGCGGCCAGGGAAACCTGACGGTCGACCAGCTGAATGATGATATGGCTGACATCGGCGGTTACCTGCCAGGAAAGAGCCTCTTTGGGATTGTCGTCATCCACGACGCATGAGTCCAGATCGATATGATAGGCCTGATTGTTGGGAAACTCAATGGCGCCGATGCCGGTGATTCTCGGCCGGACATTCAGGGTAATCACCTCCACGGATACGGTGACGCTGTCGGCCTTCTCGCCGTCGGATACGATCAGGGCGAAGGATGTATCCGGGGCTCCCCTGGAAGGTGTGCCGATGATAAAGGTCCCCTGCGGTGTCATCCAGGAGGCGTACCGGGTGAAATGATATTGAAGAACGGCATTGTCAGGGTCCGTTGCTTCCGCCATATAGATAAACTGTGAGTCGGCGTAAGCCGTAACGTGCGTCGCGGAAGTGATTCGGGGAGGCTGATTGACGTGAACAACGGTTACCGACACAGTGGCCGTGTCGGCCGATTGGCCGTCGCTTGCGATAAATTGAAAC
>DSAB01000046.1 GCA_011388275.1 bacterium
TCCAAGGGAACCCTGTATCTGTACTTTAAGAACAAGGACGATCTGTTTTTTTCCATCATTCAGGAAAAAACCGATCAAATATTCGAGCGTCTTCAGGAAGCCATGCACCAGGGAGAGACCTTCATTGAACGGATGGAGAATCTGATTCGTTCGTATCTGCTGTTTTTTGAAGAGCATCGAAGCTTTTATCATATCATCCATTCGGAAAAGACCCGTCTCAGCGGTGAGGAGACCAGCCGTCTTCATACCCATGTCAAACAGTCCTTTCTCCAATTTGAAAAGATGTTGTGCGCGTTTTTTCAGACGGGTCTTAAGGAAGGGGTTCTGAGAAAAAAGCTATCTCCGGATCTCATGGCCAATGTCCTGCGCGGAGTGCTGAATTCGTTTACTTTTCAGCATGTCTTTACCGGCGGCGGGAAACCGCTCGTTGATCAGACGTCCCGAATCATGGATGTTCTGAAATACGGAATCATGAATGCAGAGGAATCGAAGCAAGGAGGATGATTGTATGCGATATCAACGGCCAGCGGCTGTATTGATTTGGTGTCTGACTACGGGTGTTCTGTTCGGCGAGGGGTTGGGAATCCGGCTGCAGGCCGACCGCATCCGGTCGGTGTCGGGATCCCGTGATGAATCCACTGCCATGGCCGATTATGTGGATCCGGGCATGAGCGGGGGATTTGCCGTGACCCATCGCATTTCTCCCGGGTTCGGCATCGAGGCCGGTGTGGAGCTGGGATGGATGACCGTCTCAAAGGATATGAAACCGGACCCGTCCAAAGATCCCGCGTTTGTGCTTCCCCGGGTGAAGGTGAGCAACCTGGTCTATTTTTCCGCAGGCCGGGTTTCGCCGTATCTGCGTTTGGGCTTTCATGTCACCGGCTGGCGTTTTACCGAGGATGGACCGGATGGCAAGGTCGCGGAGTTCGAGGGAGAGAAGATACAGAAGATGAGTTTCGGCCTGCATGGGGGGTTGGGTGTGGAGATGAAACTCCTTGACCGGCTCTCCCTTTTCGGTGAGGCGGGAATCAGCGTCCTGTTCTGCCGGGACACCTTCTTTTTCGGCAAGGGATTCACCGAGCAGGGAATTTTGGCTCTGGGCGGCGGCATTGTCTTCTATCCCTTTCATTGAAAAGGAGTGAAGGAGGTTCATTGATGGTATTTCGGAAAACAGCATTGTTTTGTTTCCTCCTGGGCCTGGCCGGATCTTTTGCCGGCGAACCCCTGATTCTGACCCTCGAGGAGGCAACCGATCTGGCGCTGCGGCATAACGCGACTCTGTCCGCGGCCCGGGAAAAGGTGGAAGAATCCCGTGCTGCCCTGGGAGAAGCCAGGGCCGGGTTTTTGCCCTGGGTGTCCGGAAGCGCCGCCTACACAAAACTCGATGTGGCTCCGTTTATGCCCGGAAAAATTTTCGCGGAGTTTACAGGCGCTCCGCCCGACATGTTCCCGAAAAGGATCCCTGTGGGGCGTGACGAGATCGTGGGTATCAGTATGCAGATACAGCAGCCCGTTTTTACCGGTTTCAGTCTTGTCAACGGTTACAGAATGGCCAGAGAAGGCATTCATGCCAGCGAGGCCGAATTGACACGGGTTCAGAACGATCTGCGGTATCAGGTCCAGGAAGCGTACTGGGGGGTCATCAAGGCGGAGAAATTCGTGGAAGTCTCCCGGGAGGCGATCGCGCTGGTGGAAGGACATGTCCGGGATCTCAACAACCTGTACGATGTCGGCATGATCACGAAAAACGATCTGCTCAAAGCCCGGGTTCAGCTTTCCAATGCACGCCTGATGGAGATTCAGGCCGGAAACGCCCTGCAATTGTCCGGAAAGGCTCTTTGCAGTATCCTGGGCATTCCTCTGGACAGCGAAATCCGGCTGACGCAGTCGCTTGATTACGAACCCGCACCGGTTGTCGCCGTTTCAGAAGCCGGCCGGCTGGCGCTTGTACAGCGTCCGGAGATCAGGGCCATGGAGGCGGGACTGGGCATTCAGAAGCGGGCCGTGAATATGGCGGCCGCCGGATATTATCCCACCCTGGCCGTTGTGGCCGATCTGGGCTACAACAGGCCTGACCGGGAATACAATATGGATTTTTACACGACCTGGACCGTATCCGTGGTGGCGTCCATGAATCTGTTCAACTGGGGGGCCACGCATTACAGGGAGATGCAGGCGAGAAGACAGCTCAATCAGCTTCAGGATAATTTTAAGGGGCTTCAGGACGGTATTCGCCTGGAAGTCACGCAGACGGTCTTGAACGTGGAGGAAGCCGAAGCGCGTATCCGGATCGCCGAGACCAACGTGGCACAGGCCGAAGAGAATCAAAAAGTCACCAAAGACCTGTTTCAGCAGGGCATGGCCACGAATACCGATTATCTGGATGCCGGCACGCTGTTGACACAGGCCAGAACGGATTATATTTCCGCGCTGGCAGATTATAAACTGGCGGTGGCGAGGCTGAAGCGCGCCATGGGCATGTTTCCAAAAGGAGAGTAGACAATGATTCGGTTCAGTTGGAATTTTCAAAACAGCATACGGGTGGTCTCCGTGTTTCTGGCGGCCGGTCTGATTCTTACGGGCTGCGGCGGATCCGGCGGGTCCGAATCCGCGGAGGAACAGACAGTCCCGGTTGAAATTCAGGAGATTCAAAAGGGCGTCATTCGGGAAATCTACACATACACGGGCAGTATCGATCCCTGGCGGTCCCTCAATATCGTGCCTCAGGTGGCCGGCAAAGTGCAGGCCATCCATGTGGAGATCGGCGACCGGGTCCGGGAGGGGCAGGTGCTGGCCGAACTGGACCGGGAAACCTTCCGGCTTCAGTTTCAGCAGGCCGAGGCCGGCCTGGCCGTGGCACGGTCGAGTTTGAGTGACGCGGAAAAAAATTACGAACGGGCTCAGGATCTTTTTCAAAGGGGGTCGATGAGCCGTCAGCAGTATGAAAAGATCCAGCTGGCTTTTGACGCGGCCAGGGCCCAGTTTCAGCAGGCGCAGTCCGGTCATGACCTGGCTCAATGGCAGCTTGAGGCTTCGATCATGAAGGCGCCGTTCGACGGAGTGATTACCGGACGCTGGCTCGACGAGGGAGACATGATCAATCCGCAAATGCCGTCCGGTCCGGGCGTCATCAGCATCGCCGATCTGTTCAGAGTCAAGGTTCGTGTCCATGCGTCCGAAGCCGAGGTCATTCGAATTTCCCGGGGCAAACCGGTTTTCATCAAAGTGGATGTCTATCCTGATGAGGTCTTCGAGGGTGAGGTTCATGCCGTCAACGCGGCGGCCAATCCCATGACACGCACTTTCGAAGTGCAGGTGGCGGCGGCCAACCCGCGGAATTTGCTGAAGAGCGGCATGTTCGCACGGGTTCGGGTGGTCACCGGCGAAAAACAGGATGTGGTGGTCATACCGCGGGACGCGGTTTTGGGACGAGGCGATCATCGCCATGTCTGGGTGCTTCAGGGGGATTCCGCCGTTTACCGCCGGATCGGCATCGGAATCATCGAAGCAATGAATGTGGAGATCACTCAGGGACTCGAATCCGGCGAACGGCTGATCGTCACCGGACATCAGATGCTGAACCAGGGGAGCCGTGTCCGCCTGGTGGGGGGTGAATAAGATGAGTCTTCCTGAATTAGGAGTCAAACGGCCCGTCACCACGCTGGCCGTGTTCACGATCATTCTCATCCTGGGATTCATCAGTCTGACTCAGGTGGGTATCGATCTCATGCCCGATATCACGCTTCCCGCGATTTCGATCACGACGATTTATCCGGGCGCCGGTCCGGAGGATGTGGAACAGCAGCTGACCAAGCTCATCGAAGACGCGGTGGTCACCGCTCCCAACGTGAACAAGGTGGAATCCGTGTCCATGGAAAACATCTCCAACGTGATCGTGTATCTGAACTGGGGTACGGATGTGGATCAGGCCTCGGTGGATATTCGGGACGCCCTGGGTTTCGTGGGCCCTTTCATGCCCAGGGACGCACGGGATCCGCTGTTTTTCAAATTTGACGCCTCCGCGATGCCCATCATGTTTCTGGGGCTGAGCGCGAAGGAGAGTTACGCGGATCTCTACGAGATCGCGGACCGGGAGATCGGCGGCGCCCTGGCCCGGCTTCCCGGCGTGGGCGCGGCCAGCGCATACGGCGGCCTGAAGCGCCGCATCAATGTGCGCGTGAACGGCGCCGCCCTGACGGCCCGGGGGTTGACCATCGATCAGGTGACGCGCATGCTTCAGGCGGCCAACCTGACTCTGCCCGCGGGAAGGGTGGAAATCGGCAGGCGGGAATATGTCATTCGGCTTCCCGGCGAATTCCGCACCGTGGATGAAATTTCGGGTGTGGTAATCGGTTATTCGCAGCGGGGAACGCCCATCCATCTCCGTGACGTGGCCGATGTGGAAGACGGATTCGCGGAGATTCAGCGCTACACCCGCATGGACGGTGTGCCCGCGGTGATGATGATCATTCAGAAGCAGGCCGGCGCCAACACGGTCGAGGTGGCGGACGCGGTCTGGAACAAGCTGGAAGAGATCCGGCCCACCCTGCCCGGCGACATTCAGATCCGCAAGGTGTTTGACGGGTCCACATTCATCAAACAGTCGATCGCCAGTCTGGCCAGAACCATTCTCTGGGCGGCCCTGCTGATTGTCGTGGTGGTTCTTTTGTTCCTCAGAAACCTGCGGTCCAGTTTTATCATCGCGTTTGTGCTTCCCTTCTCCATGATCGTGGCGTTTATTCTGCTCTATTTTGCCGGGTACACGATCAACATCATGTCCCTTTCGAGCCTGGCCATTGCCATCGGCATGGTGGTGGATAACGGAATCGTGGTGTTCGAAAACATCTTTCGGCATCGTACCGAATATGGGGAGGCGGCAGCCGAGAGCGCCATATTCGGCAGCCGGGAAGTCGCCATGGCCATCACGGCTTCCACGCTGACCACGGTCGTAATTTTCGTGCCGCTGCTCTTTGTGGAAGGCATCGCGGGCATCCTTTTCCGTCAGCTCGGCTATGTGATCATGTTTGTTCTGGCCGCGTCTCTGTTTACGGCGCTCTTTCTGACCCCCATGCTCTCTTCCCGCTTCCTGAAAGTGGACTCCGGCAACTCCGGCGGGAGCGGCAAGGGGCTGTGGTCGCGCCGGTTTTATCAGTGGAGCGAGAGAGGCTTTCAAGCCGTTGAATCGGCTTATCGGAATATTCTGGGCTGGGCCCTGAAGCACCGGAAAACCACCATGGCGGTCGGTGTGGGTATTTTTGCGGTGAGCCTCGCGGCTTCAGGATTGATGAAGACCGAGTTCTTTCCCCAGGCCGACGAGTCGGAGCTCAACGGAACGATCAAGATGCCCATCGGAACCAGTCTGGAGGAGACCAACCGAATGATGTTCCGAATCGAGGAGATTCTGAACGGGACGGTCCCGGAGAAGGATGTGATCATGACCCGCTGCGGAACCAGCGAAGCGGGCTGGGGCGCGGCCATGGGCGAAGGAGAAGGCAATCACATCATCAGCATTCAGGGAACGCTTGTGCCCAAGGCGGAGCGGAACGCTTCGGATGTGGAGATCGCACACCGGTTGGGGGAACAGCTGAGGGAGCTTCCCGGAATCGCGTCCGTGGATTTCGCCCCCCAGGATCCGTTTACGGCCATGTTCGGAGGCGGCAAACCCGTTTCCGTGGAGATATACGGTTTCGACCTGGACCGGACCTCCGATTTCGCGGCTCAGGTAGCCGAGGTGATGCGGAATATCGAGGGCACCACGGATATCACCGTGTCCCGTGAAGAGGGAAAGCCGGAATACTGGGTGGAAGTGGACCGGGAACGGGCCGCAGCCGCGGGATTGACCATGGCCCAGATCGCCATGACCCTGCGGAACAACTTTTACGGCAATGACGAAGTGACTTTCCGCGAACAGGGGGAGGAATACGCCGTCTTTGTTCGGCTTCAGGAAAAAGACCGCACTTCGCTGGCCGATATCGGCAATGTCATGCTGGCCTCGCCGGCGGGCGCTCTGATTCCCCTGCGAACCATCGCAACCATTCAGGAACGCGTGGCTCCGGTTCAGATCAACCGCAAGAATCAGGACCGTACCGTGACCGTGGGATGCGGCATCATCGGCCGGGCCCTGGGCAGCGTGGCCGCGGATCTGCGCCGTGAGCTGGCCGCTCTGGATGCGCCGAACGGTGTGGAGTATGTGATCGCCGGATCGGTCGAGGAACAGGCCAGTTCGTTCCGGGATCTGGGTCTGGCCATGCTGCTGGGTGTTGTTCTGGTCTATCTGGTTATGGCCGCGCAGTTCGAGTCGCTGGTCGATCCCTTTGTTATCATGTTCGCCATTCCTTTCGCCATTGTCGGAGTGATCTGGGCCATGATCATCACGGACACCACGTTCAGCATCAACGCGTTCATCGGTCTGATCATGCTGGTGGGTATTGTGGTGAACAACGGAATCGTGCTGGTGGATTATATCAATCTGATGCGGGCCCGGGGTCTCGGCGTCGAAGACGCGGTTCTGACATCGGGACAGCGACGGCTCAGGCCCGTGCTCATGACCACGCTGACCACGGCCTTCGGACTTCTGCCGCTGGCTCTGAGCCGCGCGGAGGGATCCGAGAGCTGGGTGCCGCTGGGTGTGGCCGTGATCGGAGGGCTGCTGGCTTCCACCCTGATCACTCTGGTCTTTGTGCCGACTTTGTATGCCATTTTCGAAGACCGGCTCAAGGGCAGGCGCGTTTTCGGGAAACTGGAGGGGTAAACGCATGGAAAAAATGATGGTTGTCATATACAACACGGCCCTGGAAAGCGCCGTGATGAAATGTATCGATACCTGTGGAATCACCTGCTACACCAAGGTGCCCACGGTGTATGGAAGGGGAGAGACCGGGGGGCCGCGCATGGGCACGCATGTGTGGCCGGGCGAGAACTCCATGCTCTGGATCGTCGCCGGGGAAGAGAAGATCCGGTCTCTCCTGGAGCACGCCAGGGAACTGAAAATGAAACATGATGGAAAGGGTGTCAAGGTGTTCATTCTGCCGGTGGAGGAGAAGCTGTAGCGGAGTCTGCGGCGGCGTGGTTTAAGCGTCCGGTAATCGGCCGGCAGGTGAGCGGATACCAAATCCTGTTATCAATTCAATACGGCCGGAAATGTGATCACATGGTAAATTCAAGAGTGCTCCGAGTGCCGTTTCGACTGCTCATGGAGAATGTTCCTTCCAGCTGGCGGTTGAGCATTCGCACCAGCCGCAGGCCGAATCCCCCGGATTCCGACGGATCGAATCCTTCGGGGAGTCCCTTTCCGTTGTCATGAACCGTGAGTGTGACCCGGTCCTGTTTTTTCCGCAATGCAATCTGTATCCGTCCCTTCTTTGAATCAGCGAATGCGTGTTTCATGATGTTGGTCAGCAGTTCATTCAGGATAATTCCGAGAGGGAAAAGCTGCTTCGAATCGAGCGTGAAATCATCGATCCGTTTTTCGAGCCGGACAGGGACCCTGTTCGGAAAGATTGTTACGACCGTGTCGATCAAGCTTTCGAGATAGGCTTTCACGGAGACGTCCTGATAATCGGTGGCCAGAAGCAGCCTGTCGTAGAGCGCCCGCATGCTCCGGATTCGTCCGGCAGCATCCTGCAGGATGGAGAGAGCTTCCTGGTTCCGGATGGATCGCATATGCAGGGAGAGCAGACTTTCCAGCGAGGCGATGTTGTTTTTAATGCGGTGATGCACTTCCTTGAGAAGCGTCTCTTTTTCGGCCAGCTGGCGCTTCACCTCTTCCTCAGCCTGTCTGCGGTCGTGTATGTTTATGTGAACCCCGGCCGCGCGCAGGGGTTTTCCGTTTGCGTCTCTTGCGACGATTTTTCCGGAATTCAATATCCATTTCCAGTCTTTCCGTTTGGTTCGCATCCTGTGTTCGACGTGAAAGGAATCGGTTTTTCCCTGTTCGTGATCCTGAATCCTTTTTTGCAGTTCGGGCAGATCATCCGGATGCACCAGATCGAGAAAGATATTCAGATTTGATTCGATTTCCTCCGGATCATAGCCGAGCATTTCCGACCACTCCGGATTGCGGGTGATGATGCTCTCGGTATAATCCTGATCCCAGAGGCCGATTCCGGCGCTTTTCACGGCCAGATTCAGGCGTTCCCGGCTCTCCCATAAAGCCTTTTCTGCCTCCACACGGTCTGTGATATCTCTCACGAATTCGACGACTCTTGTGATCTTTCCGGTTATGGAATCCCGGACGGGATAAGCGAACAGTTCCAGCCACTTGACCGGAGAATCCGGACCCGGCAGGCCCGGCACAATATCGCTTTCCACCTTTCCGGACCGGATGCAGCGAAGACTGGGACAAACTTCACAGGGGCTGTCTGTATGATGATAGGCCGTGAAGCACTTTTTGCCTTCCAGGGGAAGAGATGGGGCGTACCATTTCTTCATGACGGGATTGGTGTATCGAATGGTTAAATCGGTATTTAAAACGCTGATACCGTCCTGTATGCTTTCATAGACCGCGGTTAAAAAGGCCTGCGAATCCCGAAGGGCCTTTTCGGCCTGCTTGCGGTCCGTGATATCGATAACGATCGAATGCACGCAATCCCGGCCTGCCAGCCGGATGCCGCAGCTGAAAACACTCACGTTACGGATCGAACCGTCCGCCCTGCGATGCCTGAACTCGAAAAACGTGCGGCTCCTCTCTTTGGCGGTTCTCATTTCTTTTCGGATCGCTTCATCCGAAAGCGTGTTGATCTGCTGAATCTTCATTGTTTTCAGAACGTCGCGGGGCCAGCCGTAGTATTGGGCGGCGGCGTGATTGGCGTCGATGATATGTCCCGTTTCCGGATCGATGACGAGTTTCACCGCGGAATGATCTTCGAAGAGCCTTCGGTAATCTTCCTCGCTTCGGCGAAGCGCCTCTTCTTTCTCCTTCTCTTTTTTCCTGGCTTCGAACAGCCGGAAAGCCATCTTGATGGATGCGACAAGAACCATCTCTCCCGAATTCTTCACGATATAGCCGTATGAAGTGATCCCCTCGGTTTTTTCCACGGTTTCGCGTTCCACATGCGAGGACAGAAAAATCAGGGGGATATCCTTCAGATCGAGAATCCGCCGGGCGGCTTGCGTGCCGTCGATGCCGCCCCCGAGGTTGATGTCCATGAGAACCATGTCGATACCGTGTGTGTTCCGCACCGCGTTCAACGCTTCTTCGCCGCTGCTCACGATTCGAACCGCGTACCCGTATTTCTCAAGGGTCAGTTTTTCGTCCGTGGCAATGACAATTTCATCTTCAACCAGAAGAATGGTCTTTGGTTTCTCGTCACTCATAAACGATTGCTTCCTTGCCGGGGGTTTGACCTGTCGCGATTCCCGGCGGTTTTCGGCTTGTATCCCGGTTCATGCATTTTACCGACTCATCGCGTCTGGCGGAACACACAGGAACCGCGGGAAATTCTGTCTTAAGCGGCCTCTGCCGCATCAGATAAAAAAGGCCGGTCCTTCGATGAGGAGCCGGCCTTTGCGGATAAAAGCGGTCTATTTGTTTTTAATCAGCAGCAGAATACCGGCGATGATGGCGATGATCGCCATGATGATGTCCATGCCGGCGAAAGACAGTTTGATCAGAAGGGACAGACCGTGAAGAATAAAATAGACAGCCAGAAGCAGCGGGGCGATATTATCCATCAGCTTCTTGCCCTTGAAACCGAGGAACAGGAAAACGGCCACCACAATGGCCAGAATGCCCATGATGATGCCATATGCCGAGAAATTGATGGTGAACAGAACGAATACACCGCTGATGATCAGGAAAATGCCCAGAAGTAAAGTGGCCAGCTCATGGAAGACCTTGATCTTCTTGCCTCCCAGGATCAGGAACACACCGGCAACGATCTGCAAAATGGCCATTATGATCCCGAGTCCGTTGAAACTGAGGTTAATGAGGGTAATCAACCCGGAAGCGATCAACCAGATGGCTAAAAACAAAAGGTTCAGCATTTTCATTCCCTGCCTCCTTTCAAGTTAAAAAATGGATCGCTCGAATACCGACGGATAATCGGAGGTCATCGCCGCCTCCCCCCGCTCCTGTCGATAGTATTCTGCCGCCGGCTTGTTTGCAAGGCCGGACTCTTCTGTTCTTTTCGAACCCATCGCGTCCGCCTCGGCGGAAGCGGTTTATCCCGTCACGATTTGTCGTGAACCGGGAAGGGCGCGCTTCGCTTCAGCGGAATCGATGATCAACTGCAAGAAACCCGTTTTCGAACGGACACTTAAGGAGAGTCTTGACCTGCCGGCAGAGTGTCCTCTTGCGAGGCACTATTAATTTTAATTCAGAAAAATGAAGAATGCAAGGAAAATCGTCATGAATTTAAGAAAATTTCATGGGGGAGCAGGCGGGACGGAGATGACATGCCGGCGATCTCCAGCAGCAGATAGATGTTGTAAAAGGGGATGAGACAGCCCCATCCGGGTTTGCCTGCTTTCACATACACTTTCCAAAGCGATACGATCAGCAGAATCATTACGACCAGATAAATAATCCAGTAAGCACCGTAAGACGAATAGTCGTTCATAATGCGTCCTCCTCGGCTTGGGTTGATGTAGGTTCACCAGCGCCGGCTAGCCTGCGCCGCTTTGCATCGGGAACGGCATTCGATGAAAGCGCAACCGGAAACAGTTCCAGCCGGACTTCTTCGTAAATCGGATTCTTCAAGGATCACAAGGGATAATAAAAACAGAATATTCAAAAAAACCGTCAATGTCAAGAGAAAATATGAACGGCACATGCTTATGCGCTCTTTCTTGTCGCCGCGCGGAACAAAATCCAGCCAAGAAGGCAGAAAACCAGTCCGGAAACCAGCTGGCCCATCCATTGCGCCGGATAGTGAATCGGCAGATATTTGGGAGCCTGCGTGGTAATCACCGCGATGACCGCGATGACCACGCCCATCAGGCCCTCGCCCGCGATCAGTCCGGAAGAGAGAAGCAGGCCCTGGTCTTTGCTCTTTTCCTTGTCGGAAAGCGGTTTTCGTTTCCTGTCGGTAAAGTGCCGCAGCAGGCCGCCCAGAAATACGGGCGTCATGGTGCTCAGGGGCAGATACACGCCCACGGCAAAGGCCAGGGGCGGCAGTTTGCACAGGAACACGACCACCGAGA
This sequence comes from bacterium, assembly GCA_011388275.1. GTDB lineage: Bacteria > Zhuqueibacterota > QNDG01 > QNDG01 > DSAB01 > DSAB01. Next base: position 11,143 of record DSAB01000046.1, read on the forward strand.
TCAGGGCCCCGATACCCACAAGCGACCAGTTGAGATTGCCGTCCAGCACGCCGTCCAGAACGGTTTTCATGAGCATGGCCTGGGGCGCGGGCAGCTCCGCGCTGCCGAATCCATAGGCTTTGCCCAGATAGTAGACAGCCAGCCCCACGAAAAAAGCGGAACCCACGCCCCCGAACACTTCGCTGATCTGCTGCTTCCAGGGTGTCGCGCCCAGCAGGTAGCCGGATTTCAGATCCTGCGAGATGTCTCCGGCGATGGATGCGGATATGCAGACCACGGTGCCGATGGTCAGGGCGGTGATCTTTCCGGTCAGGTCGGTCCATCCCAGCAGTTTGAAAATGATTCCGACTCCGAGAAGCGTGACAATGGCCATGCCGGAGGTCGGGTTGGAAGACACGCCGATCATGCCCACGATACGCGAAGAAACCGTGACGAAACAAAAGGCAAAACAGGCGATGGCAATTCCGCTGATCAGGCGCATCAGAAAGGTGGTATGCGTGCCGATGATGCCGGGTACAAACGCGATCATCAGAATAATCAGGCTCACGCCGCCGAGCACATAGATGATGGGCAGGTCGCGTTCGGTGCGGATTTTCCCCTGACCCATCATTTCCGCGCTGGCCCGCAGCTCTTTCACGCCGATTTTCAGCGAATGGATCATGGTGGGAATCGACTTGATGACCGTGATAATGCCCGCAGAGGCCACCGCGCCCGCGCCGATGATGCGGATGTACTGATCCCAGATGTCGGAGGGTGACATGCCCCGAACCGCTTCGGGAAATCTCCAGGCGATGAACGGAATCAGAACCATCCAGCTCAGTAGTCCGCCTCCCACCATAATCGCTCCGATACGGCGGCCGAGTATGTATCCCACGCCGAGAAGCGCGGGGGTCGCGGAAATGCCCATCTCCGCCTTTGGAATCAGAGGCATTCGGAAATAGATGTTCGCCGGCCAGAGATGGAGAAGGGATATAAGCCCTTTGTACAGCGCACCGAACCCAAGACCGCGAAACACACCTGATGCCGTGGCTCCGCCCTCGTCCGCGGCGATCAGAACCTGGGCGCTGGCCGTGCCTTCCGGATAGGGCAGGTTTCGATGTTCCTTGACGATGAGAAACCCGCGCAGAGGGATCATGAACATGATGCCGAGAACCGCGCCGCAGACGGCCAGAAGGGTGATCTGGATCAGGGGTACGTTGTATCCCCAGATAAACAGCGCCGGAATGGTGAAGATGATGCCTGAAGCCAGAGAAGAGCTCGCCGATCCGGCGGTTTGAGAGATATTGCACTCCAGTATGGAGGGTTTGCCGAATATCGGAGTGAGCAGCCGAAGTATGGCCACGGAAATCACGGCCAGCGGAATGGCCGTGCTGATCGTCAGGCCCACGCGCAATCCGAGATAGGCGTTGGCGCTTCCGAAAAGGGCTCCGAGAATGACGCCCAGGATCACGGTTTTCGCGTTAAAATCCGGCGGCGATTGCGAAGCGGGAATGAACGGTTTGAAATCGGACATGGAATCAATCCTCACAATAGAATATGGATATCGGTCCTCGAACCGGAACCCGGCCCGATGCAGACAACCAGGCGAGTTTTTGGATAAAAATCAACCCTTTATTTCACGGAGCCGCAAACAAAAGGCGGATTCAATCCGCCTTTTATAGGTTGTTTTCTGTGAAAGGGTTATTACTGTCTCGCCGGCTGCAGAATCACATCGATTCGGCGGTTTTTCCGGCGGCCCTCTTCGGTCTCGTTGGTGGCAACGGGCCTGTTTTCCCCGTGACCCACAGCGCTGATTCTGGACGGTTCGATGTGTGCCGAGGCGATCAGGTATTTCATCACGGCTTCGGCCCGCTGAGTCGAGAGTTTCTGATTGAGCTCGTCGCTGCCTCGTGAATCGGTGTGCCCTTCCACCGTGATGCCGCAATCGGGATAGAGGCCGATCGCCTGAATCACCTTGGCGAGCAGGCCGAAGTATTCGGTTTCAATCACGGCCTTGCCCACGGGAAAGGTGAGGCCGTAAAGCCGAATGATCACATCACCTCCCTGGCGAACAACCAGGGCTTCTTCCGGTGAAAAGGTTTCTTCCACTTTTCGAAAGGTTTCTCGTGCGGCCCGCTGGCTTTCCACCAGATCGTACAGCTCCGCCTCTCTGGATTTCAGGTCTCCCATCTGCGAGCGGGCCGAGGCCAGTTCGGCCTGCAGGCTTCGGCTTTGATTCTCGAGAGCCGCTATCTGCTCCCGGCTGTCCGCCAAATCCTGTTTCAGGCCGGTGATCTGTTTTTTCAGCCGCCTGATTTCCTGTATGATCAGATCAGCGGCCGGTTCGAGACCGGCTTCAAATGTGGGGTTCAAATCGAGTTCGTCGCCCACCTGGCGCAGAGGCGCTTCGGCCCTGAGAAAAAGGGATTCGATCGTGTCGTTCCGGCTGAGCTTTTCGATGGCCCTGGAAAGATGCAGGGCGTGTCCGGCCTCGACGCGGGCTTCCCGGGCCAGCTGACGGGGTTCGTCCGTGTCATACCGGTTTTCCACCAGCAGTTTTTCGGCTTTTTCGAAGAGGATTTTGGCCCGTGAGAGAGTGGCCGGAGCCCGTTTTTCCGCGTTTTCTTTCTCCGCCTCGGCCAGGAGGGCGCGGGTCTCATCCAGGTAATGCGCTTTGATCGATTCCAGTTCCACGATTCGGTACAGACGAACCGCTCGTTCGGCGCGCGACCGGGCCTTTTTTAAATCGCCCTCTTCCAGGGCGCGGGCCGCCTGATCCAGAATGCTCTCTGCCTCTTGCCACTGCCTTTGACGAAATTCAGGGGCTTCCGCGGACCGGGCGTCATTCCGGGCCTTGACGGCATCGCCGAGCCGGCTGTGAAAAAGATTGGCCGTTTCGGCCGCTTTGATGAAATAGTCTGTTGCGACACGAAGCCGGGTTTCCGCTGATTCGATGTGGCGTTTTTGGAAGTCTTCTTCCGCCTGGTTGAGCGAACGGAGCGCTGTGCTGAAATGGGCGGGCGAGTAGACCGGTGCTTCCAGGCTTTCGGCACGGGCTTTTGCTTCGAGAGCTTCCTGAAAAGTGCTTCGGGATGTCTGACCGCCGGCGGGAGCTTGAAAAGAAAGTGTGATCAATAGGGCGATCAGGGCCAATCCCGCATTCCTGCTTTCACGTGTTGAAAAGGCGTTCATCCGCACCCCCTGCATGATCCAATGGAAATGTTTCTAACGGTCGGTTTTAAAACGGTTCATGATAAGCCGGAAAAAGGACGCTCCTTTGAGTCTCCTGGAAACTACTTGTCAGACAGTTTTTCCAATGCTCCTGATTTGATGCATTGCGTGCACGCGACAATCCGGCGGGCGGATCCGCCGCTGCGAACACGCACTTTCTTCAGATTCGGCAGCCAGCGGCGCCGGGTCAGGTTGTGGGCGTGGCTGATTTTATTGCCCGTCATGGGGCCTTTTCCGCAGATTTCGCATTTTCTCGACATGGGTTCCTCGGTGATTCACAGATTTTATCAAACTGATTGAGCTGAAAAGTATACGAAAAAACACGGACAAATGCAAGCCGAAAATAGAAGATAAGGGGATTCACGGCA
>DSAB01000015.1 GCA_011388275.1 bacterium
CGGAGACAATGTTCAGGTGAAGGTCGAGCTGATTGAGCCCATCGCCATGGAAGAGGGTTTGCGATTCGCCATTCGGGAAGGCGGCCGGACCGTTGGGGCGGGTGTGGTCGGTAAAATCGTTGAGTGAGAAAGAGTTCCCATGCGTGACAATATCATACTGGAATGTACCGAGTGCAAACATCGGAATTACACGTCCACCAAGAATAAAAAAAATCAGTCGGGCAGGGTCGAGTATAAAAAATATTGCCGATTTTGCAATCAGCACACACCACATAAAGAGACCCGGTAATTTTCAAAGATCAAGGGGCGGCTGTATCTTTTAGGCCTGTAGCACAATTGGCTAGTGCACCGGACTCCAAATCCGGGGGTTGGGGGTTCGAGTCCCTCCAGGCCTGCTTTTTAACAGGGGTGTTCGATGATAAAGAAGATCAATAAATATCTGGACGAAGTCAATACGGAATTGTCCAAGGTCAGCTGGCCAGGGCGCGAAGCGCTTTACGGGTCTGTCCTCGTCGTGATCGTCTTGTGTGTCATCCTGTCTCTGTTTGTTTTTGGTGTCGATTTTATTTTTAATCGGCTGCTGGAAATCATTTTTTAAAGAAGGTAATGGCTCTGTGCTGCACTGGTATGCCATTCATGTCTTTTCCGGACATGAAAAAAAAATTCAGAAGTATTTGGAAACAGAGATCGAACGGGCCAATCTCCAGGATAAAATACCGCGTATTCTGATACCGTCCGAAGATGTGGTTGAAATGCGGGACGGGAAGAAGCGGGTTAAAAACCGAATATTTTTCCCGGGGTACATGCTGATTGAGATGGAACTGGACAAGATGACCCAGCACATGGTTCTGGACACGCCGGGTGTAACCAATTTTGTGGGTCCAAAAAATCAACCGACGCCTTTGCAGGAAGATGAGGTTCGTCGTATTCTGGGACGGGTGGAAGAAAGCGATGAGGAAGTGATCGACATTCCGTATCGCGAAGGCGATGTCGTCAAGGTGGTAGACGGCCCGTTTACTGATTTTACCGGAGTGGTGGAAGAGATCAATTATGAGAAGAAAAAGCTGAAAGTCATGGTCAGTATTTTTGGCCGATCCACACCGGTGGAATTGTACTTCCTTCAGGTTGAGATGGAGAAATAAAGAACGAACCCTCTGAGGTGCTTTCATGGCGAAGAAAATTGTTGGAATGATTAAATTGCAGATACCCGCCGGCCAGGCGAACCCGTCGCCTCCGGTAGGTCCCGCACTGGGTCAGCATCAGGTCAATATTATGGAGTTTTGCAAGGCGTTTAATGCCAAGACACAGGATCGGCAGGGTTTGATCATTCCTGTTGTGATCACGGTTTATAAGGACCGATCCTTTTCGTTTATCACAAAAACACCGCCGGCCGCGGTTCTTTTAAAAAAGGCTTCCAAACTTGAAAAGGGGTCCGGCGAGCCAAACAGGGAGAAAGTCGGAAAAGTGACACAGGCACAGGTGCGCGAGATAGCCCAGACAAAGATGGAAGATTTGAACGCCAATGACATCGAAATGGCGATGCGGATTATCGAGGGAACGGCAAAAAGCATGGGAATTGTAGTCGAAGGTTAAAGGACCATTCAATGAAGCGCAGCAAACGGTATTCTGCCAACGCAGAAAAGATCAAACAAACGCAGAGCTGTAGTCTGGACGAAGGTGTCAAGACACTAAAATCCCTGTCCACACCAAAATTTGATGAATCCGTGGATATCGCGGTCAGGCTGGGCGTGGATCCGAAAAAATCGGATCAAATGGTGCGTGGAACGGTATCGTTGCCCCATGGAACAGGGAAAAAAGTCAGGGTTCTGGTGCTTTGCAAGGCGCCCAAGGACAGAGAAGCCAAAGAGGCGGGAGCCGATTTTGTGGGTCTGGAAGAATACATTCAAAAGATCGAAGAGGGTTGGGATGACGTTGATGCGATCGTGGCCACTCCTGATGTCATGAAAGATGTAGGCAAGCTGGGTAAATATTTGGGAAGAAAGGGGCTGATGCCCAATCCAAAAACCGGAACCGTCACGATGGAAGTCGCCGACGCGGTCAGGCAGCTGAAAGCGGGGCGTATCGATTTTCGTGTTGACCGTTATGGCAATGTGCATGCAACGATCGGCAAGATGTCCTTTCAGGAAGATCAGCTGTCGGAAAACATCAAGGCGTTTATGGACCAGATCGTCCGCTTGAAACCCGCTTCGGCCAAAGGCCAATACGTTCGGAATGTGACCATTTCAACAACCATGGGTCCGGGAATCAAAATCGACAGGATAGCGCTTCTGGATTCATTGCGATAGGGAACGGTTTGTTTTATGGTGTAAAGACGAAGGAATGATCATGGCAAGACCAGAGAAAGAGGCAGCTGTTCAGGAAGTGGCAGAGATTCTGGAAAAGGCCAGGGGAGTCTTTGTTACGGATTTTCAGGGACTGAATGTAGAGAAAATATCGGTTCTTCGAAAGAAGTGCAGGGAGTCAAATGTTCATTATCGGGTTATAAAAAATACTCTGGCCAAACGAGCGGCCGAGAAAGCCGGCTGTGAAGAGATGATTAGCCATTTTCAGGGGCCTTCGGCTCTGGCCTACAGTTATGACGATCCGTCCGCTCCCGCACGGGTTATTTCGGAGTTTGCGAAAACAGAAGAAAAACCGAAGATTAAGGTGACGCTTTTCGAAGGAATTTTTTACGGACCCGAGAAAGTCGAAATGATTGCCACACTGCCCTCCAGGGAAGAGTTGCTGGGCCGGCTGGTCGGCGGCATGATGGGGCCTGTCCGTGGCCTTGTCAGCGGGCTTCATGGCCTGATGGTTAAATTGGTGATGACTTTTGACGCATTGAGAGAGGCCAGAGAGAAACAGGCGGAGTAATTTCCATTCTCATGTGTTCATGAAAATAGACCACAAGTTTGGAGGAAAGGATGACCGAAGAAAAAAAACAGGAAGAGACTGTCGACACGGTGGAGATCAAAGAAGGAAAAAAGGAAAAAGCTCCCCAGAATAAGAATGTGGAGAAAATTCTTGAGGCAGTCAAGAAAATGACGGTCATGGAACTGGCAGAACTGGTGAAAGCCATGGAAGATGAATTCGGCGTAACCGCCGCGGCCCCTGTGATGGCTGCCATGCCGGGCATGGTTCCTGCCGGGGGCGGAGCGGCTGAAGCGGAAGAGGAAAAAACCGAATTCAATGTCATGCTCACCGCATTCGGTTCCAACAAGATTCAGGTGATCAAGGTCGTACGCGCCCTGACCGGTCTGGGATTAAAAGAAGCCAAAGACATGGTTGAATCCGCTCCAAACGCCGTTGTGAAAGAAGGAGCATCCAAAGAGGAAGCGGATGATATCAAGCGTCAGCTGGAAGAGGCGGGCGCATCTGTGGAATTGAAATAATCCTTATTTACAGTAACTCTTTGCGAGGAGAGTGGTATACTTGAGAAAAGAGCCTGTCCAAAGAATCTCTTTTTCTACGATAGAATCCGCTATAGAAATGCCGGATCTTCTGGATATTCAAATCCAGTCATTCCGAAATTTTCTGCAGGACGATGTTCAGCCGGAGAAGCGTAAGAAACAGGGGCTTCAGGAGGTGTTCCTGTCCCTTTTTCCGATTACGGATTCAAGGGAAAACTACCTGCTGGAGTTCGTGGAATACTACATCGAACAATCCAAGTATTCAGTGGATGAATGCCGGGAGAGGGGGGTGACCTATGCCATGCCTCTCAAGGCCAAGATGAGGTTGTCTGCGCGTGATCCTTACAGTGAAAAACATCAATTTGCGGACACCGTGGAACAGGTTGTTTATCTGGGAAATTTTCCCGCAATGACGGATAAAGGGACCTTTATCATCAATGGCGCAGAACGGATAATCGTGAATCAGCTTCACCGTTCACCGGGCGTGTTCTTTGATGAGAAAATATATCCCAACGGAACCAAAACTTTTTCCGCGAGGATCATACCCTTCCGGGGCTCCTGGCTTGAGTTTATGACCGATACCAATGATGTGCTCTATGTGTATGTTGATCAGGGGAAGAAATTTCCGGTTACCACTCTGTTACGCGCCTTGGGCTGCTCGACTGATGAAGAGGTGCTTCGCTTGTTCAGCATGATCCAGGAAGTCAATCTTGATGATCCCCAGATTCAGAAGTATGTGGGAAAACAGGTGTTTTTCAGCCAGGAAGAGGTCGGTGTTGTCGACAAGAAGACCGGCGAAGTGATTCTGGACCGGGATGCTGTTTTCGAAAAAGAACACATCCCGCATCTGAAAAAGCTGGGCGTGAAAACCCTCAAGTTTGTTCTCGCGGACGACAAATCGGGCGGTTCCGAAGTCATTAACAATACGCTTCGGAAAGATACGGTCCATTCGGAAAAAGATGCCATCGAGGCTATTTACCGTCAGCTCAGGGCCGGTGATCCGCCGGATTTGGAGACAGCCCATGCGTTGATAGACCGCCTCTTTTTTAATCCGAAACGGTATGATCTGGGGCGTGTTGGCCGTTATCGGATGAATCGAAAACTGGAACTCGATGTTCCTGAAGACACAACCGTACTGACCAATGATGATTTTATTGCCATTATTAAATACCTTTTGGCATTGAGGGCGGGTACCAAAACCACCGACGACATCGATCATCTGGGCAATCGCAGGGTGCGGACCATCGGGGAACAGTTGGCCGCGCAGATGAGTGTCGGGCTTTCACGAATGGCCAGAACGATCAAAGAGCGGCTGAACATCGGAGACAGCGAAAAGATCACCCCTCAGGATCTGGTAAACGCCAGAACCGTCATGTCTGTGATCAACACCTTTTTCGGGACCAGTCAGCTGTCTCAATTCATGGATCAGACCAACCCCCTGGCCGAATTGACCCATAAGCGACGTCTTTCCGCCCTGGGTCCGGGAGGTTTGACCCGGGAGAGGGCGGGATTTGAGGTTCGGGATGTTCACTATACGCATTATGGACGATTGTGCCCCATTGAGACGCCGGAAGGCCCCAATATTGGCCTCATCTCCTCAATCGCCACATATGCGAGAATCAATGATTTCGGATTTCTTGAGACGCCTTATCGCCGCGTTGAAAAGGGCCAAACCAAAGGTCAGATTGATTTTCTGAGTGCCGATGCGGAAGAAGAGTACATCATTGCACAGGCCAATGCGCCCCTGGATGAAAAAGGCCATTTTATCAATGAGCGGGTGAAGACGCGGTACAAGAGCGAATATCCGATTGTCAAACCCGAAGCGATTCATTACATGGATGTTTCACCCAATCAGATCGTCAGTGCCGCGGCTGCGCTGATTCCGTTTTTGGAACATGATGACGCCAACCGCGCCCTGATGGGATCCAACATGCAGCGGCAGGCGGTTCCGCTGCTTCAGCCGGAAGCGCCCCTTGTGGGTACGGGGCTGGAAAAAAAGATTGCAGAGGATTCCAGGGCTCTGATTGTATCCGATGTCGATGGAGTGGTGGAGAGTGTATCAGCCGATAAAATCTTGATTCGATTGAATTCGGCAAAAAAAACACAAATATGGGATTTTGATACTGAGGACACGACACTCTATACGGTGACCAAGTTTTTAAGAACCAATCAGGACACCATGATCAATCAGCATCCGCTGGTGTCGGTGGGTGACAAGGTGAAAAAAGGGGATGTGCTGGCGGACGGATGTGGAACGGATCGGGGAGAGCTGGCGCTGGGCAGGAATGTCCTGGTGGCTTTTATGCCCTGGCGCGGCTACAATTTTGAAGACGCTATTGTGATCAGCGAGCGTGTGGTTCGAGAAGACATTTATACGTCTATTCATATTGAAGAGTTCGAGCTGCAGGTTCGCGACACCAAAAGAGGAGAAGAGGAGCTCACCCGAGAGATTCCCAATGTCTCTGAAGAAGCAACCAGAAATCTGGATGACAACGGTATCATTCGGATTGGCTCGGAAGTCAAGGCCGGAGACATTTTGGTCGGCAAGGTGACACCCAAGGGCGAAACCGAGCCCACACCGGAAGAGAAGCTGCTGAAAGCCATATTTGGTGAGAAAGCGGGAGATGTCAAAGACGCATCGTTGAAGGCGCCTTCCGGAATGAATGGAATCGTTATCGACACGAAAGTATTTTCACTGAAACGGCGTGATACCAGGACGAAAAAACACGACAAGAAGCAGATCGAAGACATTCAGTTCCAGGGCGAGAAGGAGATGAACGAAATACGGTCTCTGCGTGATGAACGGATTCAGTCGCTGCTTCTCAATCAGGTGTCGGCCGGCATACGTGATATCGAGACTCAAAAAGTCGTGGTGCGAAAGGGATTGAAGTTCAGCGAAAAAGTTCTGCAGGGGCTGAATTTCGACATGCTCGATCGAAGCGAACCGTGGGTGGATGATAAATCAACGGCCAGAACCATCGAGAAGGTCATGAACGGTTGTGATGCCAGGCTGGAGGCCGTTACAGAAAGAATCAGAAGGGAGCAGGAGAAGGTCTCGGTTGGTGATGAGCTTCAACCGGGAATCATTCAGATGGTCCGCGTTTATGTCGCGCGAAAGCGAAAGCTTCAGGTCGGAGATAAAATGGCCGGGCGGCATGGAAACAAGGGTGTGGTAGCCAAGGTTGTTCCTGAAGAAGACATGCCCTATATGCCCGACGGGACACCGGTCGATATCATTCTCAATCCACTGGGCGTGCCTTCACGAATGAATCTGGGACAAATTCTGGAGACCTCGCTCGGCTGGGCCGCCAGGCTCCTGGGGGTCTATTTTGCGTCACCTGTTTTTGACGGGGCAACGGAAGATCAGGTGAAGGAACAGATGGTCAAGGCCGGCCTGGATGCAGGCGGGAAGACTCGATTGTTCGATGGCCGGTCTGGAGATCCCTTTCACTTCCCGGTCACGGTCGGTTATATCTATATGATGAAATTATCCCATCTGGTGGAAGACAAGTTGCATGCAAGGTCCATCGGCCCCTATTCTCTGATCACTCAGCAGCCTCTGGGCGGAAAAGCCCAATTCGGCGGACAGCGGTTTGGAGAGATGGAGGTCTGGGCCTTGGAAGCCTATGGAGCCGCTTATACGCTTCAGGAGATCCTCACTGTGAAATCCGATGATGTTCGGGGACGAGCCAAGGCGTATGAGGCGATTGTCAAAGGAGAGAATTTACCCGAACCCGGAATACCCGAATCCTTCAATGTTTTGGTAAAGGAGCTGATGGGACTGGGTTTGGATATAGAATTGCATTCACGTTAAACACCCTTTGAGGAGGTGTTCGACCTTGCCAGTCGAAAAGATAGAAAATCAGGATTTTTCAAGCATCGCTCTGAATCTAGCATCCCCCGATACCATTTTGAGCTGGAGTCATGGGGAGGTGCTGAAGCCGGAGACGGTCAATTACCGGTCCTATAAACCCGAGAAAGACGGTCTTTTCTGTGAGAAGATTTTCGGCCCGGTCAAAGATTATGAGTGTCATTGCGGCAAGTATAAGCGAATCCGCTATAAAGGAATTATCTGTGACCGGTGCGGTGTGGAGGTGACCACGAAATCGGTACGCCGCGAGCGCATGGGAGATATCAAGCTGGCGGTGCCTGTGGTGCATATCTGGTATTTTCGGTCGATTCCTTCCAAAGTCGGTCACATACTGGGAATGTCAACCACGGAACTGGAAAAAGTCATCTATTACGAATCCTATGTGGTGATCGACCCGGGGAACACCGGACTGAAGGAAAAACAGTTGCTTTCCGAAGATGAATATCTTCGAATTCAGGAAGAGTTTCGAGCGCAGAAAAAGGAATCTTCGGACGATGATGCCGAAACAGAGGATGAGGCGGACGAGGCGGAAAAGCCTGTTTTTATCGCCAAGATGGGCGGTGAGGCAATCCGTGAATTGTTGCATCGCATCGATATTGAGGCCATCTCGAGAGAGTTGAGGCTGAAAGTCAAGTCTGAAATTTCACAGCAAGCCAAGCGGGACGCTCTCAAACGGCTGAGTGTGGTGGAAGCATTCCGAAGAACCGAGTCCGGCAAGCCCAACAAACCGGAGTGGATGGTCATGTCGGTTGTTCCCGTGATTCCTCCGGAATTGCGGCCGCTGGTTCCCCTGGAGGGGGGGCGGTTTGCCACTTCGGATTTGAACGATCTGTACCGGCGTGTCATCATTCGCAACAACCGGCTCAAGAAGCTGCTTGAAATCAAGGCGCCGGAAGTCATTCTGCGCAATGAAAAACGCATGCTGCAGGAGGCCGTGGATTCGTTGTTTAACAACGGCAAGCGGCGTGCCGCGGTACGCGGAGAGGGCAATCGCCCGCTGAAATCACTGTCCGATATGCTCAAGGGAAAACAGGGCCGGTTCCGTCAAAATCTGCTCGGCAAGCGAATTGATTATTCCGGACGGTCGGTGATTGTCGTGGGCCCGGAATTGAAAATGGATCAATGCGGACTGCCCAAGGAGATGGCTCTGGAGCTGTTTAAACCCTTTGTCATCCGGCAGCTGGTCCAACGGGGGATCGTAAAAACAGTTAAGTCCGCGAAGAAACTCGTTGAACGCCGGGACGAAGAAGTGTGGGACATTCTCGAGGAAATCATTCAGGATCACCCGGTGCTGTTGAATCGAGCGCCCACGCTTCATCGTTTGGGTATTCAGGCTTTTCAGCCGATGCTGGTTGAGGGCAAGGCGATCTCCATTCATCCATTGGTTTGTGCGGCATTCAACGCGGATTTTGACGGAGACCAGATGGCGGTTCACATTCCTCTGTCCGTGGAAGCTCAGGTTGAAGCCAAAATACTGATGCTTTCCAGCCACAACATCCTCTCCCCAGCCAATGGCAGGCCGCTGGCCATTCCCAGCCAGGATATCGTTTTAGGCTGTTATTATCTGACCAAGGCTAAAAAGGGAGAGATTGGTGAGGGCTTTGTTTTTGCCGATACCGGAGAGGTCCTTATCGCGTATAATGACGGTCGACTGGGCTTGCATGCCAAAATCAAGGTTCGTATTGACAGCAAGATCATTGAAACCACGACAGGCCGGGTGCTTTTCAATGAAATTATCCCTGAAGGACTGGGTTTTATCAATGAGCTGTTCACCAAGAAACGAGTGGAAAGCCTCATTTATGAGTCCTACAATATCGCCGGCAATCAGCGGACAGTACAATTCCTGGATGATTTAAAGGATATTGGTTTTTATTATGCCATGCAGGCAGGTGTCACCATAGGCATCGATGACGCGATCATTCCGGAAGAAAAAAATGTGCTGGTAGAAAAATCCAATGCAGAGGTTGAGTATATACGAAACCTCTATGAGAAGGGCGTGATCACCGATGGTGAGCGTTACAACAAGGTTATCGATGTATGGACCCGGGCAACCAGTGAAGTGGCTGAACACCTCTTTGAACACTTGCAACACGATTCGGAAGGTTTCAATCCGGTCTATATGATGGCTGATTCCGGAGCCCGGGGCAGCAGGGAGCAGATTCGTCAGCTGGCCGGCATGCGGGGATTGATGGCCAAGCCCCAGAAGAAGTTGACCGGAGGAACCGGAGAAATCATTGAGTCGCCCATTACGGTCAATTTCCGTGAGGGGCTGTCTGTGCTGGAGTACTTTATATCCACGCATGGAGCCCGAAAAGGGTTGGCGGATACGGCGCTTAAAACCGCGGATGCCGGATACCTGACCCGGCGTCTTGTTGATGTGGCTCAGGATGTGGTGATTACCATGCGGGACTGCGGCACGATCATGGGTCTTCATGTCGGTGATTTGAAAGAGGGCGAAGAAATCATCGAGCCTTTGCGAGACCGGGTTTTGGGCAGGGTGACATCTGAAGACCTCTATGATCCCGAAACGGGTGAGATCATCATCGAAGCGGGCGCTTTGATCGATGAAGAGACCGCGGATCTGATCGTCTCAAAAGGAATTGATACCGTCGGTATTCGGTCGGTTCTGACCTGTGAGGCCCGCAAGGGAGTTTGTGCCAAATGTTATGGGCGTAATTTGGCTACAGGACGCATGGTTTCTTCCGGAGAAGCGGTTGGTGTTATGGCTGCTCAGTCCATCGGCGAACCGGGCACTCAGCTGACTCTTCGAACCTTCCATATCGGTGGGACGGCGAGTCGGATTGCCGCCGAATCGGAAGTGGTCGCCAAAGCCACCGGGATGATTCAGTACGAGAACGTCCATTTTATAGAGCAGGCCGGCGGTGAAATGATCGCCCTGCGAAGAAACGGGCAGATCAAGATTGTTGATGATGACAATCGAGTGGTTGCCCGGTTCACAGTTCCCTATGGGGCTCACCTTATTGTAAAAGACGGCGAAGCCGTGGTCAAAGGGCAAACTCTGTTTCGTTGGGACCCCTATTCGGACACGATTCTTTCCAATACCGATGGTGTGGTAAAATTTGTCGATATCAAAGAGGGTATTACCTATCGGGATGAAGTTGATGAGGCTACCGGACAGCGGCAAATGGTGGTTATCGAGTCTAAAAACAAGGATTTGAGTCCCCATATTTTGATTGTCGATGAAAAAGGGAAAAAGCAGGGCTCCTACATTGTACCCACGAGGGCCAACCTTCGGGTCAAGGACGGCCAGAAAGTCAAGGCCGGTGATGTGCTGGTTAAGATTCCCCGTGAGATCAGCAAGACACGCGATATTACGGGAGGTTTGCCCCGTGTGGCCGAACTGTTTGAGGCGAGACGGCCTAAAGGACCGGCTGTAGTCAGTGAAATCGACGGGGTCGTTAAATTCGGCCAGATTCGCAGGGGTATTCGCAAAGTTGTGGTTACATCGATTGACGGGCGAGACAAAAAAACATATTTAATCCCTTATGGCAAGCATTTGTTGGTTCATGAAGGCGATATGATCCGTGCCGGAGAAAAGCTTTCCGAGGGCTCGGTGGTGCCGCATGATATTCTGGCCATTCTGGGCGCCAACCGGGTTCAGGAATATCTGGTCAATGAGATTCAGGAAGTGTATCGGCTTCAGGGTGTCCGTATCAACGACAAGCATATTGAGGTTATCGTCCGTCAGATGCTGCGGAAAGTCAGAGTGGAAGATCCCGGTGATACGAAATTTTTGGAAGGCGACGAGGTCGATCGGCAGTATTTCCTTGAAGTCAACGACGAGATACTGAACAAGGTTGTGGTTGATGAGCCCGGTGATTCCAGGCTGCACAAAGGCGATGTGATCGATAGAATTCAATTGTCCGAGATTAATGAGAGTCTCGAACAGGAAGGCAAGGAGCCGGTTGTCTCATCGCCCGCAAAACCAGCCACGTTCCATCCACTCCTTCTGGGAATCACCAAGGCGTCTCTGGGGACTGATTCGACATTTTCAGCGGCTTCCTTTCAGGAAACGACACGCGTATTGACAAACGCTTCAATCAAGGGCCGTGTCGATCCGCTTGATGGATTGAAAGAAAACGTGATCATCGGCCATTTGATTCCTGCGGGCACCGGAATGAAGCAATTTAAAAATATCATTATCTGGAAGAAGGATAAAGCCACAGAGGAACAGACGGCTGAAGTTGAAAACGAAGAAAAGAGTTAACGAGTGACTGGGAGGACCGTTTGCCTACTTTGAATCAATTAGTACGCCAGGGCCGCAAGGAGATATTGAAAAAAACCAAGGCGCCGGCATTGAAAAACTGTTCTCAGAAACGGGGCGTGTGTACGCGTGTTTACACGACGACTCCCAAAAAACCGAATTCGGCACTTCGCAAAGTAGCGAGGGTGCGATTGACAAACGGTTTTGAAGTAACGGCATATATTCCGGGAGAGGGGCATAACCTGCAGGAGCATTCAATTGTGCTTATCAGGGGCGGCCGTGTAAAAGATCTTCCGGGTGTGCGGTATCACATTGTACGCGGAACATTCGATGCCAGCGGTGTGGAAGACCGGAAACGCGGAAGATCGAAGTATGGCGTAAAACGCAAGAAGTAGACGGAGATGAATCGATGCCGAGAAGAAGAAGAGTTCCCAAGCGTCAGGTGTTGCCCGATCCAGTTTATCATAATGAGGTTGTCACGAAGTTTATCAATGGATTGATGCGTCGGGGTAAGCGCAGCGTCGCCGAAGCGATATTTTACTCCGCCATGGAGATCATTAAAGAGAAGACCGGCAATGAAGGGATCCAGGTTTTCGAGAAGGCTCTTGACAATGTCAAGCCGGTTCTGGAGGTCCGTTCGCGGCGCGTCGGAGGGGCTACCTATCAGGTACCTGTGGAAATTCGTCCCGGACGCAGGCAGGCACTCGCTTTTCGCTGGATAATCGGTTTTTCAAAAGGTCGGCCGGAAAAAACCATGCCCGAGCGGCTGGCCGCGGAACTGATCGCAGCATCCAGCAACGATGGGTCATCTATTAAAAAGAAAGAAGATACCCATAAAATGGCCGAGGCCAACAAGGCTTTTGCCCATTTCAGGTGGTAATAAAGAAAGGTTGAAAATCGGGATTGTATAGTTATCCACTATGCCAAGGAAAACGCAAATAAACAAAATCCGCAACATCGGTATCATGGCGCATATCGACGCGGGTAAAACCACGACCACGGAACGCATTCTGTTCTACACGGGAAAGCTGCATCGAATGGGAGAGGTGCATGACGGTGCGGCCGCTATGGACTGGATGGAACAGGAGAAAGCCAGAGGCATAACGATAACGTCGGCAGCGACCACCTGTTATTGGAAGAATCATGAAATACACATCATCGATACGCCCGGACATGTAGATTTTACCGTTGAAGTGGAACGATCCCTGCGTGTTCTTGATGGCGCCATCGCGATATTCTGCGCGGTCGGAGGTGTTGAGCCTCAGACGGAAACCGTATGGAAACAGGCCGAAGGATATCATATTCCCAGGCTGGCCTTTGTCAACAAGATGGACAGGATCGGGGCCGATTTCTTCAATGTAATCGAAATGATGAAGGAAAGGCTGGGCGCAAATCCGATTCCGCTCCAGCTGCCTCTGGGGAGCGGAGAGAATTTTAAGGGCATCATCGATCTTATATCAATGAAAGTTTTACGTTACGATGAACAGAGTCTCGGTGCCCGGTGGGAAATTGAAGACATTTCCGCTGAATACAGTGAGCAGGCTGATCTCTACAGGCACAGGATATTGGAGACGGCTTCAGAGTATGATGACGTTGTACTGGAAAAAGTGATCGAGGGGCAGGAACCCGGCGAAGCCGAGCTGAAACGGGCCTTGCGCCACGGCACACTTCAGGTGGCCATCGTACCGGTTCTCTGCGGGGCCGCTTTTAAGAACCGGGGGGTGCAGCCGCTGCTCGATGCGATTGTCGATTATCTTCCCGCTCCGGTTGATGTGCCTTCCGTACAGGGAGTCGATCAGAAACGGGGAAAGCAGCTGGAAATAAAATCCTCGGACGAAGAGCCGTTTACTGCCCTGGCTTTCAAGGTATTAACGGATGCTCATGTCGGAAAACTGGTTTATTTTCGAGTTTATTCAGGGAGTGCCGAGACCGGAACCTACGTATTGAATCCCAGGGAAGGGAGGAAAGAGCGGCTTAGCCGTATTCTCGAGATGCACGCGAATAAAAGGGAGGATCGGAAGCAGGTGTTCGCAGGAGATATTGTTGCGGCCGTTGGAATGCGCTTTACGAAGACCGGGGACACGCTTTGCGATACACGGCACCCGGTTCTGCTCGAATCCATGCATTTTCCCGAACCGGTTATCTCTGTGTCTATAGAACCCCGTTCCAAGACCGATGAAGATCGTCTTGTGGAGGCTCTGAATCGTTTGATGGACGAGGATCCGACTTTCAAGGTGCAAATCAATGAAGAGACGGGCCAAACGCTTATTCGGGGCATGGGGGAGCTGCATCTGGAGATTATTATTGATCGGCTGATCAAGGAGTTCAAAGTCAAAGCCCATGTGGGAAAACCCCAGGTGGCGTTCAAAGAAACGATTACAAAGACCGTACAGGTCGAGGGCCGGTTTATCCGCCAGACCGGGGGCAGGGGACAGTATGGCCATGTAGTTCTCCAGCTGGAATCGGCCCCACAGGGAACGGGTTTCCAGTTCGAAAACCGTATCATCGGCGGTGTCATACCCAAGGAGTATATTCCGGCCATATCCAAGGGCATTCATGATTCAATGAGCAGCGGTATTCTTGCCGGATTCCCGGTCGTAGATGTAAAAGTAACGCTTCTTGATGGTTCCCATCATCCGGTTGATTCTTCAGAAATCGCGTTTCAGGCAGCTGCCTCGAATGCGTTTTTCGAAGGGCTTAAAAAGGCCGATTCCGTTATATTGGAACCTATTATGAAGGTTGAGGTGGTGGTTCCGGAGGATTATCTGGGTGATGTTTTGGGTGATTTGAACGCAAGGGGAGGCCAGATTTACGGAATTCATGCCAGGGGAGATGTTCAGATTGTCAGCGCGATGGTTCCGTTGAGAAACATGTTTGGGTATGCGACGGATCTGCGTTCCAAAACGCAGGGACGGGCGGTCTACTCAATGCATTTTTATCAGTACAAACGAATGAATGAATCGGAGTCGAAGAAGATTCTGGAGAAAATCAGGGGATTTGCTGTATAAGTCGCCGAATATAGAAGGAGGATAACAATCATGGCGAAAGCGAAGTTTGAGCGCAAGAAGCCGCATGTCAACATAGGGACGATTGGTCACGTGGACCATGGGAAGACGACTCTGACGGCGGCCATCACGATGTATCTTTCCCGGAAGGGTC
>DSAB01000100.1 GCA_011388275.1 bacterium
ACGCATCAGTGGGCCGGCCGTGAGCATGGAACCGATCCACAGTGCCGCAAACAAACCCAGCCGTTGATAATTCTTCATTGTGGGATTCCTCCTTGGCTGAACGGATTTTCATGTACGCAGAATCATTGCGTATGATTTATTGAATAATTTCTGAAATAATGTGATGGAATGCAAGAAAAAAGAATTTTTTCCGCAAAGCCTGCACATTTCTTCATACTTTGATATTTTCATGTTCAGACATACACATACAAATTACAATGTCAACCGCAGGTTTTTTTCACGAGCGGCGTCCAATATACAGAATGCGGCAAGGCATGGGACAATCATGAACAACGACGCGTTGATCGAAGCCGTCATAAATAAGAAGCCGGGAGCGTTCCGAAAACTGGTGGAACAGTATCAGGAAAAGGTGATCAACACCTGTTACCGCTTCCTTCGAAACGTTCAGGATGCCGAGGATACGGCCCAGGAAGTCTTTATGGAGGTTCATCGGTCCATTGAAAACTTCCGCCGGGAATCGGAACTGTCCACATGGATTTACCGCATCGCGGTGACGCGATCTTTGGACCTGATCAGAAAACAGAAACGAAAGAAGCGATGGGCGCCCCTGCTGAGTCTCGATGCATTCAATCACAGCACGGACGCTCTGCCGGATCCTGAGAGCGAAGACCCTCATCAGAATCTGGAACGCAGGGAACGATCAGAGATCCTGGCCCGGGCCGTCGCGGGCCTTCCCGCGAATCAGCGTATCGCCGTCACCCTGACTCAGTATCAGGGGTTCAGCTATGCCGAAACCGCAAAAATCATGGATACCACACAGGCGGCGGTCGAATCGCTGCTTCACCGGGCCAAACAAAACCTGAGGAAGAAGCTGACCCGGTACTTTCAGCGCTTCGGCCCGGTCAGCGGTCGGCAAAACATAGATTGAACAAACGGGAGTTTGTTATGAAGCGAAAAAACCATATCGAATCGGAAATCGTAAAAACTCTGAAATGTTTCGATGAACCGGGGTTGAAACCGTCTCCGTTTTTCGCCGCGCGAGTCACAGCCGGCATTCAGGAAAAAACCCGGCCCGAAGCACCTGTACTTTCTTTTCGCAGATGGCAGCCGGCCGTACTGGTTCTGGCCGTAGTGGTGAATCTGGTGACCGCGACACTCTACTGGACTCACCGGCAACGCGAATCCGCCTACCGGCGCCAATCCCTGACCCGCCTGTTTTCCGAATACGGGATTCAGGAATCGGTGGATCCGCTTGACGATATTATAATAAGCTCATAGAGGCGACCCATGGATCTATTTACACGCAAACGTCTGACCTTCTGGGCGATAGCCGTCCTGGCGGGAATCAACCTCCTTTCTCTGGGACTTCTCTGGTGGGGGCGTCTTCGTCCGGTCCCGCCTGTTCCGCTTCCTGAAGGGGAAGCCCCTGCCCGTGCCGAGACGATGGATTTTCTTCGAAGGGAACTGGGGCTTCAGTCCCATCAGGTCGGGCGGTTTCGAAGCATGAGAAATGAATTCTTTCGGGATTTATCACGGCTCGAATCGAATATGCATTTTCACCGCGGCGATCTGATGAACGCGGCTCTTTCCGTCCCGCCGGATACACTCCGCATGCGGGCCCTGGCCGATACGCTGGGGCGCCTGCAGGCCGATCTGGAGTGGCGTCGAGCGGCCCATTTTCAGGAGATGGGAGCGTCCTGCACGCCCTCGCAGCGGCAGAGGCTGCAATCCCTTTTCCACGGCACACACCGCATGCGCCGAATGCGCCCCGGGTTCGAAGAACGTTTTCCGGATTCCACCACGGAGAAAGGCCGGCGCGGCCGGGGTCGAAACAACGCGCCTGAAAGATTCATGAGGCCGGGCGGTGAACGGCAGGCACCAACCGAATAATTCACCTTCACGGAAAACGAAGGTTTTTTTACCAGACGACGTCCAACTGAATGAAAACGGATTTTCCATTCGTTCGAATATAACCTCTAAAGGAGGCAATCATGAAAAAGTCATACCTTATTGCAACAGTCATGGTTCTCATGGCCACCCTGGCCATGGCCCAGACCGAACCGGTTAATCCGGATCCCATGCCGCAGCGCCCCATGATGGGCCGTCATTTGCGCACGGAGCAGAGAAGCCGTTTCATGGACGATTCTTCCATGAGCCGCTTTCGGGGTCACAGGATTCCTGATCTGACGGAGGAACAGAAGAAAAAGATCGACGAGCTGCAGACCGCTCACTTCAAAACCATCAAACCGCTGCAGGACGAATTGCAGGAAAAGCAGGCCCGTTTTCGCACACTCTCCACTGCCGAGAAGGTGGATCGAAAAGCCCTGGACACGCTCATCGAATCCATGGGCTCTCTGCGAATCAAAATGCGTAAACACCGTGAAGCCCTGCATCAGGATATACGCGCCCTTTTGAATGAGAATCAGCGGGTCTGGATGGACCGGCGGCACGGATTCGGACGGAGCGGCCGCTGCATCGGGATGGGGATGGGAACGCATCATGGGTTCGGCACACAAGGCAAACGCGGAGGCCGCGGCGGTCGGGGTGGATGGTAAATCATGAATCATCGTGAGTCGTAATTCGCAATTCGCAAGGCGAAAAAGAATGAAGACCAAAGAACAAAGAAAATAAAGACTAAAGATAAGGCATTTTCATTCTCAGGTTTTCTTCATTCTGCATGTTTCGCCTTACGAGTTACGACTCACGATCTTTTCGCCTCACGTTTTTCATCCCCTTGATTTTTCAACTGCTGTTGATCCGGCGGAAGACGCATGGAGATGCAGAATCTCCCGGGCCACTTCCTCGACCGATTTTCCGGTCACGTCCACGCGCCGCCATTGATTCGACCGGCACAGGGCGCTGACACAGACCTGCTCCTGCTGGATATACCGCAGAGTCGCATATCCTTCAATAGGAAGATTCAGAGAGCGTATACGGGCCTCGCGCCATTCCAGCAGCCGTGTGGGAGCGATATCGAGCCAGAACACCCGTTCGGCAGGGAGCCGGGTCAGCTGCCGTGGAGGCGGAATCTCTTTCATCAAAGGAACATTGGCCGCGAACCAGCCCCGGTAGGCCAGAAAGAGCATGGTGGGCGTCTTCATGGTCCTGGATACGCCTACCAGCACGATCTCGGCCTTGCGCAGATCATCCGGATTCCGTCCGTCATCGTGATGAAACGCGAAATCCACGGCCTCGATCACACGGAGTTTCGCTTCGTTGAGCTTCCGGAAAAGACCGGGCTTCTCCATGGGCGTCAGATTCAGCCTGAAGGCGAACCGTTCGAGAAGCGGTCCCATAAGATCCATGGCGTCCACGCCCGCCGTGCGGGCCGCGTCCAGCAGAACGAGCCGGAGATCGTTGGAAACCAGCGTGTGAAGCACCAGAGCCTGCTGCCGGGCCGCTTCCGCGATAACGGCCCGGACCCGCTGCGGGGTCCGAACCCTCGGCCGCTTGATGAGCCGGACGAATGGCTCATCGAACTGAATCAAGGCCGACCGGACCAGTCGTTCAGCCGTTTCTCCGGTGCCGTCAGAGATGATAAAAAGGCTCAGAGCTTTACTCTTCCGACCCGCTTTTAGGGGGCCGCATTCGGAACGCATGGAATCCTCCGGCCGCATGGTGTGGATGACTGGAATGATCTATGATTGTTAAGTTAAGCCGAATCGGCGATGTATGCAACCGGATTTTTCCCCGTACGGCCGAATGCAGCACCCGGTTTAGCCGGACGCCGGGGCCGGGGATTCACGAAACGGCGTTCAGACGGGTAAGCGAAAACGGGTAAAAACAAGGGGCACGCGAAAGCATGCCCCGAATGCCGATACGAAAAGCCTGGATCAGCGATTTATTTCGTTTATCGGTTCCCTCTCAGCCTCCTGACGGCTCCCGCCAGGCTGAATGAAAAGCGCATCTTGCTTTCAAACACCGAATACACCACGGGTATGAGGACCAGGGTGATCAGTGTGGAGCTGAGCAGCCCGCCGATGACGACACGCGCCAGAGGCGCCTGTGCCTCCCCCCCCTCCCCGAAGCCGAAGGAAAGCGGCAGCAGCCCCAGAACCGTGGTCAACGTGGTCATGAGAATCGGCCGCAGCCGGCGTGATCCGGATAACCGGATGGCTTCCATGAGCTCCATACCCTGGTTCCGGCGAAGCTGATTGGTATAATCCACCAGCAGAATGGCGTTGTTGACCACAATGCCGGCCAGCATGATACACCCGATAAAAGCCTGCATGCTGAAAATCGTCCCGGTTAAAATCATGGTCAGAACCACACCGATAAGTGCCATGGGAATGGAAAACAGCACGATAAAGGGATCCCGAAACGACTCGAACTGACCCGCCATGACCATATAGATCAGCATCAGGGCCAGGATCAGTCCGAGCAGCAGTTCCTGAAATGCCTTCTGCTGTTCTTCATATTCTCTTCCAAGCTGAATCGAAAAATCTTTTGGGATGGGAATCGTCTGAAGATTCCGGCGTATATCGCGAACAATGGAACCCATGTCTCTGCCGGTAAAATTGGCCGTGATGGTGATGATCCGTTCCTGATCCTTGCGCTCCAGGCGAACCGGTCCCTCCCGCGGCACCGCTTCCACCACATTGCGCAGCACAACGGACTGTCCCCGGTTGTTTACCACAGTCAGATCGAGCAGTTCGGACAGGTCTCTTCGGTCTTCCGCGCTCAGCCGCACGAGAATCCGATACTCCTTGCCCCCATCGCGAAAATAGGAAGCGTACGTGCCTCCAACCGCGGTCTCCAGAGCATTGCCGATATCCGTCACCGTCAGGCCCAGGTCCGCGGCCTTCTTTCGGTCGATGCGGATCACCTGCTCCGGATTTCCTTCTTCACGGCTGATGCGCGTATCCGTGATGCCGGGCACATCGCTTATGACACGATCCACCTGTACGGCCAGAGCATGGGCCGTTTCGAGGTCATATCCCCGCACCTCCACGCTGATCCGGTCGCCCGATGAGGTTCCCATATTCAGAAGAAACAGCCCCTGCCCGGCCCGCGTCCTGACTGTGACGCCCGGAAGTTCGGAAAGCGGTTTCCTCAGCGCATCGGCGATCTCTTCACTGCTGCGCTTGCGTTCATTCTTCGGCATCAGAGTAAGCCGTAATTCGCCGGAATGCCCTCCGCTCGACCGATAGCCTCCTCCTCCGGCACGCGTGAGAATATGCGCCATCTCGGGCACTTCGCGGCGAACGATGGTTTCCGCGGCCTGAATCACCTGGTCGACCACTTCGAGACGTGTGCCGACAGCCATCTCGAGGTTGACCCGGACCTCTCCCTCATCGGCCTGCGGCATCAACTCAACACCGACGAGACGGACAAGAAGTATGGACACGCCGAACAGAACAAGCGTGACAAGAATCACCGCGCGTCTGTGTCCCAGGGCCCATTTAAGCAGCACGCTGTAACGGGCTTCGATGTTTCGAAACGCCGCCTCGCTGGCGGCATAAATCCGGTGCACCCGGCTCTCCCCTTTGTAATGTTCCGCCCGGCTGAAATGAAGAAACCGTGAGCAGAGCATCGGTATGAGGGTCAGCGAAACGACCAGGGAGCAGAGCAGGGCGAAACTCACCACATAGGCCATCTGCCGGAACATGATACCCGACATGCCGCGGATAAACACCACCGGAAGAAACACGACCAGGGTGGTCAGAGTGCTGGCGATAATGGCCGAACTGACTTCGCCTGAGCCGGTCAGCGCGCTGTCCGTGAGCGGCATTCCGGACTCCCGGTGACGGTAAATATTTTCCAAAACCACGATGGAACTGTCCACCAGCATACCCACGCCCAGCGCGATGGCTCCGAAAGTCATGATGTTCAGGGTAAATCCGCCGAAATACATCAGTCCGAAGGTCGCCACAATGGATATGGGAATCGCCGTGGCAATAATAGCCGTACTTGAAAAATTTCTTAAAAAGAGGAAAAGGACCAATACAGCCAGGACACCTCCCAGCATCGTGGAGCGGCCTACATTGCTGATGGATTGCTCAATGTATTGCGCGGTGTTCATAATAGGCCGAATGCGGATCTGCGGAATGTCCATATTGATGTGTTCGACTTCCTGCAAAACCTGCCTGGCCACCTGAACCGTATTGGATCCGGACTGTTTGTTGATCGATATGCGAATACCCTGCTGGCCGTCGATCCGGGTAATCTGCCGGACTTCCTGCCAGGAATCGTTCACATCCGCCACGTCCGCGATGGTAATGGGAACTCCGTCACGAAGGGTGATCACGGTTTCCCGTATCTCGTCCAGGGATTGATACTCCCCCTGCGTGCGAACCAGAATTTCCAGATTACCGCTCTCGTAGAGTCCGGCAGGAATGTTTCGGTTCTCGCGGCCCAGAGAAGCCAGTATGGTCACCGGGCTGATCCCCAGCGCCTTGAGTTTGGATCCCCTTAGCGAAACATGGATTTCCCGGTTCAACCCGCCGTAAATGTCTACAGCGGCCACACCGTCCACCCGCTCGATCCGGTACTTTACCTGATTCTCGATCAGATGGCGCAGATCCAGGGGGTTGAGGTCGCTGGATACTCCCAGAGTGAGTATGGGAAACGCGGATACATCGAATTTCCGGATCATGGGCCGGGTGATATCTTCCGGAAGACGACCCAGAACCCGGTCGATGCGATCGCGAATGTCGTTCGAGGCGACTTCCAGATCCGTACCCCAGGTAAAGGACACCCGGACCATGCTTCTGCCTTCCGTGGATGTGGATGTTATCTCCTCAACACCCTGAACCGCGGCAAGAGCCTCTTCAATGGGGCGCGTTACCATCTCTTCCATTTCCTGGGGTCCCACATTTCCGTAGCTGGTGATGACGGAGATCGTCGGATAGGTGATCTCCGGCATCAGGTCGACCGACAGGCGGGAAAATGAAATAATACCCAAAGTGATGATCACCAGAAAAATCATGGCGGTTAAAACCGGGCGCTGAACAGGACCTTTTGCAAGATTCATAATAAGGGCTCCTTTTCACCTTCACCGGATTCCGATTCTTCACTTCGCTCCCGGATCTCTTCGGCCCGGGGCAGAATAACCGGACTGCCGTCGGCCAGTAAATGCTGACCCAGCGTCACAACCCGGCCCGACAATGCCGGCGAAACGATTTCCGTCTTCTCGGAAGTGACAATACCCGTAACCACTTCATGAAAACGGACAATATTCTCCGCCTCATCCACCAGAAAAACCCCTTTCCGGTCTCCCCTGGTAACAACCGCCTTGCTTGGCACGATCCGCACGGACTCCCTTTGCTCGATCACCGCGTCAACCCGGGCGAACATACCGGGTTTGAGTATAAGAGAATCGTTGTCCACATCAACCTCCACCTGAGCGTTCCTTGAACTCTCCCGCAGCATGGGAGCGAGCCGTGCGACTTTACCGATAAATACCCGTCCGGGAAAGGCATCGACCCGGACAGCCGCCTCCTGACCGATCTGGATTCGTCCATAATCCCTCTCAATAATCATGGCGCGGATGATAACCCGGTCGATCCCGATGATGGTGAGAACCGGGTTGTTCGGCGCGAGCAAAGCGCCTTCGTCCAAGAAACGGTCACCCACATAACCGGGCTCCGGGGCTTTTAGAATCGTATAACCCAGACGGATCTGGGCCGATTTCAAGGCGGCTTCTCTCTGTTCGATCTGAGCCCTGGCCAGCTGAATCCGCGATTGCTGGGCTTCGAAATTGGTTGTGGCGGTCTCCAGCTCCGAGGCCGTGGCGATTTCCTTCTCCTGCAGAGAACGGATTCGATCCAAATCCTGCCTGGACAGCTCGAACTGGCTCATGGCTTCTCTAAGTGTGGCCTGTGCGATTCTCAAATTGGCTTCAGCCTCGCGCACGGCCTGCTGATACTCGGCATCATCGATACGAACAAGAATCTCGTCTCTTCGTACCGAATCTCCGATTCGTTTATCAATAGAAAGAACCCGTCCGGTGATTTTGGGCGCGATCACATATTGGTAATACGGAAACACGGATCCTGTGAACTGCCGCACCTCCCGGATGGAACCGGTCTGCACATGCTCGGCCTCAACCGCAACTGACGGCCGGCCTGCCTGCTTCTCTGATTCTTTCTGGCCGATGATCAGCAAGATGATACGGAACAGAAGCAGGAACGCAATCAGAACACCGATAAAAATTAGAATACGTTTTTTCATTGTGTTATCCCATTTAAATTAGGCCTGCATTTACTAACCCGACTTATTCATAAACGGAAAAACCGGGATTGAAAGTAGGGATAGCCCGAATGATTCACGAAACTGTTGAGAGTCAAATAATATCATTGATTTATATGATTTTACTTAACTACATTGCTGTTTGTGAACTATTCAGTCTATGTGAAACACGGGAAAATGGCAATTACTTGTTATTCTTTGGAGGGTGAAAATCTCGAATCTTCAATCGTGAAGCGTAAGTTCCTATCATCAAAAGATGAGCCTGTTCGCTGCAATTCGCGTGCATAAGGTAGGAATAAAATCATCTTCTATAACTGTACACAACGATTCCCCGATACAGAAAACCATCCAGCGCTTTGGGATTTATGTTTCCTTTACAAACTCCCCCAAAATCTCCAGGTATCCTGACGTTCAAACTCCCGTTCGAAACCGTCTTCCCATTCGTGAAAGAAATCCAGACCGGTAAGCTGCTCAATGACATCGATGGAAACGAGAAAATTCTGTATTTCTCCGTGTGCGGTACGCTGATGGGGGAATAAAAATGCCAGAACCCTGGGCACCCCATCCGATTCATGGATGACGATCTTGTAAAACATGGCCGGAACCCCGATATCTTTTTGCCTTCCCACCTTCTCGACTTCTCCTGGCCCGAACAGACAGCCGGCGAATATCCACAACTCCATACCCCTGCCGCGTACCAGTGAATCCTGAATAAAACGTTCGAGATTGTACCAGAGGCCGCCGAAACCGTTGAATTCACTATGATTCTGGGGGGCAATATTCGACAGATAATTCACCTCGAAGATGGACAGCTGGTCATGATCATCCTCGTCCGCGTATAAACCGTCCTGATTTCTGTCGCCTCCTGACACTCCGTAAGGCACCATGTGCCCACGCGCGTAGCCCAGCGAATCCAGCAGCCCTCTGTAATCGTTGTCTATCACAGGGTACATCAGATCCGGCGCCTCCCTGAAGCGGCTGAACTTTCCGCTTCGTGGAGGCGTCTTCAGATAATCCGGGACAACCCGGTAAGCCACCCATGCAGGGACACGGTATTCAGGGTTATAGGATGAAACATACGCGTTGCGGATATAAATATGAGAGCTGTCCGGAAGCCCTCCATAAACATGTTCATTCAGAAGGGCCCGCTGATGTTCGGATAAAGCCGAGAGATCAACTCCCTGCTGACCGCTGGCGGAGGCTGCCTGCAGCAGGAAACTGAAAAAGACAATCCGCAAAAGATTTGCAGCGATTCTCATGTTTTCCCTCCTCCCCGTTCAACTGCGTACAGAACCGGTCGTCAGTCAAACATTTTGTCAAAACGGGAAGGAACCCCGTTTCTTTCGGCAATTTCTCCAATAAAACAGACCGGAATGTCCCACTTCAGCCGGACCGGTTTTAATGAATCCGGCGTCTCCGATAATAGCATGAACGCACCACTTATCGGAACGTGCCCGAATATCTCTGATTCGATTATCCGCAGCATGTGATTCGATCAGCCAGGGAATATAAAGAATGTAATCGATTGGTCAACTATTTACAAGGGATTTCTTATGGAGGAAGGGGAGAGTAAGGCAGACGTCAGAGAACAGTGGCTGGAAATCGAAACCCATTGCTACGCAACAGAGTTTTCCTGCATGACCTTCTCATATTCCCCGACAAGCTCGTTCATCAATTCCTGAACCGACACGATACGATCCGCCCGCCATGCGTTGGATCCCGCGAAGACGAACCCCTCTTCCAGCAGACCCTGCTTGGCATTGGCCAGAGCCATGCCGATGCAGTAGGGCGCCTCCCTGAAATTACAGGTTCGAAGACACTTCCACGGACAACGGAAAGGTTTTCGCTCACCTGCCGTTACATCGTTCAGAAACGGATTGCGCAGGGCCCTGCCCGGCAGCCCCACTGGACTGTCGATGATCATCAGGTCCTCTTCCCGGGCGCGAAGGTAGGCCTCCCTGAACCGGTCATGCGCATCGCACTCTTTCGTGGTCACAAAACGGGTCGCCATCTGCACGCCGGCAGTACCCCTCTCCATCAGATGATACACATCATGACCGGTGTATACGCCCCCTCCGGCAATGACCGGAATATCCCGGCCGGCCCGCTGACGGAAAGTCTCCAAAGCATCCAGGGTTTCCGCGAGCAGCCTTTCCAGAGAAAAGGCCGGGTCGTCGATTTGATTCTTCCTGAAACCCAGGTGACCTCCGGCCAGGGGTCCTTCCAGGACAAACGCGTATGGCAGGCACCCCGATCTCAGCCAGCTGCGGCATATGATCTCAACCGCCCTGCCGGAAGATACAATAGGCACAATCATGGCATCACCGCTTTGTATCCGTTCGGGTGTGACCATCGCGGGTATTTTCAGGGGCAAACCGGCTCCCATAAAAATGACATCCGCACCCGAATCCAGAGCGGTGTGGAGCAGAGATTCATGATCCGACAGGGCGATCATGATATTGACGCCGATCAATCCACTGGTCATGGATCTGGCCCTGCTGATTTCCCGCTGCAAAGCCCGCTCGTTGGCTTCCTGAAACCGAGTGTCGAAATCCGGCTCCAGCATGCCGATGCCGGCAGCGGCGATGACCCCGATACCGCCGGCTTCAGCCACGGCTGAGGCCAGACCGGAAAGCGACACTCCGACACCCATTCCGCCCTGAACAATGGGAATCCGGGCGGTCAGACGGCCTATATGCAGTTCAGGAATTGAAAAGGCATTCATGATTGATTCTCCTTCAAAACGATGGGATTAAACCTGCCTGCTGTTAAATCGTTTTGATGACCTGACGGAAATGAAAACCGTAAATCGCCAGGGTCACGGCCAGGGCAAATTTTCGGGGATATCTCCTCAATGTAAAAAACAGCAAATTCCAAAAAGACCTTCTTCCCTTCTCCAGAACACCCAGTTTCCACAGAGACCGGAAAAAAGCCCTTATATCGGTTAAAGTAACGGATGCCATTTGTATTTTCGGAACCCGGTATTCCCGAAGGAACGTTTTTACCCGCTCACAATAAACCGCCGGAGAATACAATGTATTGAGCACCGAATGGTAACCGGCCATCAGGCGCTGATAATTCATTTTCGGAATGAAGTTGAGAGAACCATCCATGTTATTGCCGCTGGCCAGTTCCAGCAGCCGCTTTTCAGATTTCAACCGATGGAAGAGGCTCGTGCCCGACAGGGCCGTCAGCAGCCCGACCATGGCCGTCGCGATTCCGGTTTTCTGAATAAAATGGATTTGATCTTCAAAAATAGTATCCGGATCCTGGTCAAATCCGATAATGAACCCTCCATGCACAATCAGTCCGTGATTCTGTAGCATTCGAACCGAATTGACCAGGTCGCGGTTTAAATTCTGTCCCTTGCGGCACTCCTTCAGACTCGATTCATTGATGGTTTCAATGCCGACGAACACGGTGGTCATCCCCGCTTTGACCAGATCTTTTATCAGAGCTTCATCGTCGGCCAGATTGATGGACACCTCGGTGGAAAACTGAAAGGGGTATCCGTGCTTTTCGGACCAGTCGATGAGCGCAGGAAGCAGTTCGGTCTTGATTCTTCGCTTGTTTCCGATAAAATTATCATCCACAATATTAACACTTCCCCGCCAGCCCAGATCATAGAGGGATTCAAGCTCCCGGATAAACCGGGAGGCGCTTTTTGTTCGGGGCTTATGTCCGTTCAGAAGGGTGACACTGCAGAACTCACAGTGAAAAGGGCAGCCGCGTGAATACTGAATGCTCATGGACGCGTATTTCTTTCTCTCCAGCAAATCGTAGAGAGGCACGGGTGACCGGTTGATATTCGGGAATCCACGGGCCGCATAGATTCGACGGGCACTTCCCTCCTGTATATCCCGGATCAGTTCCGGCAGGATCTCCTCCGCTTCTCCCAGGACCATGTGATCCAGTCCCATAAAGTGATCGGGTTCAGTAGTGCACATAGGTCCCCCGCCGACCGCTTTGACACCCAGTTTATTGCAGCGGCGCACCACATTCTGAAACGACTCCTTGTGAATGTTCATCCCGGAGATAAAAACCCAATCCGCCCATCGAAGATCCCCGTCCTTCAGAGAGGTCACATTCATATCGATCAGCCGTTTCTGCCACTCCCCAGGCAGAAGAGCGGCGACCGTTAACAGCCCCAGGGGCGGCTCCGAAGATTTTTTAGAGATAAACTTCAAGGCACTGCGAAAACTCCAAAACGTGTGGGGTGTTTCCGGATAAACGAGTAAAACACGCATTATTCACCTCAAAATTTCAGGACCTGCAATCAGTATACAAAATAAAACAAAAGAGTACTGTAAAAGTAATGTAAAACCTCGAAAGGGCTTTCATGTAGCGTTTAATTCTCTTATTTTATACCGACACCCGTTGAAACTCAACCGTTCCGGAGTACGACGATGAGAAGAATACGGTCCCTTTTCTATCCGATTATCATCTTTGTCCTGGCCCAGCTTGCCTGGGTGGTGGTGATCGGCTTGTGGATTTACCGCTATGTGATGAATAACATGATTTTCAATGAAGTCGGTGACAGAATATCGCCAGGCTTGATTTCAGAAAGTGCAAACGTATGGGCTCTGGTGGAAGGGCTGATTCTCATGGTAACGGTCTCGGTCGCCATGACGCTGATCTTTCGCCACCTGACCATTCAATTGAAGATCAACAAACTGTATGATCAATTCATCGCCAATATCACCCATGAGCTCAAATCGCCCCTGGGATCCATTCAGCTGTACCTGGAGACACTGAATTCCCGCCCGGTTCCGCGGACCAAACAAAAAGAATTCATCCACATCATGCTGAAAGACGCCGACCGGCTGCAGAACCAGATTGACACCATTCTCGATATTTCGGGTCTCGAACAGAAAAAATACGCGTACACTTTCGAGACGGTCACTGCTGGACCCGCCCTGTCACGAATCATTGAAGACACGGCTGGACAGCTGCACATACCACGAGAGCGTTTGAGCATTCACGGCAATCCGATGTTGCCATGCGTCATCGACCGGAAAGCCATACAAACCGTCTTCAACAATCTGATGGACAATGCCGTCAAATACTCAGAAGAGCAGCCCGCGCTCCGCATCAACCTTTCCAGCGATTCAGGACAGGTTAAGATCGAAGTCAGGGACCAGGGCATTGGTATCGCACACAAGGATCAAAGAAAGCTCTTTCAAAAATTTCATCGCGTCTACAGGCGTGATATACCCAGTGTCAAGGGTACGGGTCTGGGCCTGTACTGGGTCCGGGAAATCATCCGGGCCCATGGCGGCAGGATGTCCGTATTCAGCCCCGGCCGGGACCAGGGAACGACCTTTACCATCCGGCTTCCCGTGTACGGGGCCTCAAAAAAACGATACACCAACCGGCTTTTAAAGGTAACCCGGAAACGCCGAAAGAGGGAGGTCAGCCATGACCATGAACCGGTCTGAGTTTTCAGGCTGCCGGATTTTGCTGGTTGAAGACGAAGAATCCCTGGCCACTGGTCTTGAATATAATTTGACTGAGGAAGGATATCGGGTTCATATCGCATCCGATGGACGTGAAGCGGTTCGATGTTTTCAATCGGAATCCTTTGATCTGGTGATTCTGGATATCATGCTGCCCTACAAGGATGGATTTGAAGTGGCCGACACCATACGGGCCATGAATCCCCGAATGCCCATCCTGATGCTCACGGCGCTGTCCGGTCTGCAGGATCGAATCAGGGGCCTGGAGAGCGGAGCCGATGATTACATGACAAAACCCTTTCATCTGGAGGAACTGCTGCTTCGCGTGAAAGGCATGCTGCGCCGGAAACAGTGGTACCAGCAATCCATCGAGGAACAGCCCATAGTTTTCATCGGCTCTTATACGATCAACTTTGAGGATTTTACAGTTTCATCAGATAATAAAAATGTGACGATGACTCATCGTGAGGCCATGGTGCTGAAATATCTCGTGGAACATGAGGGACGGATCGTATCCCGGAACGAGCTTCTGGAGCAGGTCTGGCGGATTTCCGGAGAGATTGAAACCCGTACCGTGGATGCTTTTATCGCCCGGCTGCGGAAAATAATCGAGGATGACCCCAGGAATCCCGTTTTTATTCAGAGCATCCGAAGCGCGGGATACCGGTTTGCGAGGAAGG
>DSAB01000142.1 GCA_011388275.1 bacterium
AAAAACGGCCTGGCCCTTTCAGAAATCTGGCTCAGCCGCTCCATTTTCGGCTGCAGGACAGAGGCCAGAACACGCAGTTTTTCACCCGACACGGAATACCCGGATTCCTTCAGAAACGGTTCGACAAGATTTGCCAGACGGTCCGCTTCCATTCGCCGAATATACACGCCGTTCATCCAATCCAGTTTTTCCGTATCAAAAACCGCCGCCGAAGAAGAAACCCGTTTGAAATCGAACTCGTCAATCAGCTGACGAAGCGTCAGAATCTCTTCACCGGTTTGTGAAGACCAGGATAAAAGAGAAAGAAAGTTGACCAGGGCTTCAGGCAGATATCCCTGTTCGCGAAACTGGGCTACGGATACCGCGCCATGCCGCTTTGAAAGACGGACGCGGTCCGACCCCAGAATCATGGGAATATGGGCATAGACCGGCACATCCCATCCAAAAGCCTGAAAGAGCAGAACCTGACGCGGTGTATTGGATACATGGTCATCACCCCGGATTACGTGGGAAATGTGCATCAGATGATCATCCACCGCGCAGGAAAAGTTATACATGGGCATACCATTCGCCCGTAAAATCACGAAATCACCCAGCTGATCGCCTGGAAAAGACACATGGTCTTTGATCAGATCATCGAATTCCACGGAACCGGCTTCGGCCCGGAATCGTAAAACGGGCAGCCTTCCCTCCTCTTCAAGCCCGCGGCGCTCCTCCCGGGTCAAATGACGGCACCGTCCGTCATAAACCGCCGAATCGCCCCTTTGTATCCTCTCCTTGCGCCTGTCCTCCAGCTCTCTGGCAGTGCAATAACAGGGATAGGCCTTTTCCTCCTTCCGCAAGAGATCGGCATGGATCCGATAGATCTCCGTCCGTTCAGACTGACGATAGGGTCCATAGGGCCCTCCCAAATCCGGCCCTTCATCCCACTGTATGCCGAGCCACTGAAGATCTTTCAGGATCGCGGTTTCCGATTCCCTGCCAGACCGCTCCTCATCCGTGTCTTCTATTCTCAGAATGAGTCGCCCTCCCATTCGGCACGTGAACAGCCAGTTCATGACCGCTGTTCGGGCATTGCCGATATGCAGTCGCCCTGTGGGACTGGGGGCAAACCTCGTGCGGACCGATTCTGCCTTGTCTTGTTTGATTTGACTCACTCTCTTTCCTGTCTGGATTTTCTTTTTCTCAATTGCACACGGATCACCAGAAACACCGCTGCCAGCAGCAGTAGAATGAAAACAACCCGTTGGTAGTTGCTCAGTATCAACTTCCAGTGAATTCCCGCCCAGACACCTAAAAACATCAACAGTGCGTTCCAGATCAGACAGCTTGCCAGAGCCAGAAGAGCAACCACCCTTGGGTTCATTTTCACCATACCGGCGGCCAGAGACACGATGCCCCTGAAACCTGACAGAAAACGATTCATGCCGATCACCCAGACGCCGTAACGGCCGAACCATGCTCCGGCACGCTCGAGATGATCTTCACGAAAAAAGGGCAGCCGGCCGACCAGGGCCGGCCCCCAGTATCTTCCCAGCCGGTACAGAATCATAAATCCCAAAAAACTGCCCGCTGTTGCAGACAGATAAGCGGGCAGAAAAGTCATCTTCCCCATCCCCACCAGTACGGCTCCTGCCACCAAAACCGTGTCTCCCGGCAAAGGCGGAAACAGATTCTCCGCCAGCGAGCTGAAAAAAAGAAAAATATAACCCCATCCTCCATCCAGAGAACGGAGAAAAGCCTCCCATGCTGCGGTCATCCATCGCCTCCGGAGAGACATACCACGGCGTAAGCGGCAATGGCCTCTCCTCGTCCGGTGGCATCAAATCCTTCATGGGTGGTCGCTTTAACGGATACCCGGTTAACCGGGATTCCCATGGCGTCGGCCAGTGTTCGAATTATCCGGTCTCTGTGCGGTCCCAGTTTCGGTGCCTGGGCAATGATCGTGGCGTCTATATTATGGATTTGATACCCGGCTTTATTCATTGTGTTCAGCACGGTTTTCAGCAGGCGCAGGCTGGATATACCGCGGTAGCGCTCCTCTGTGTCGGGGAAAAGGGTTCCGATATCTCCCATGGCCGCCGCGCCCAGCATGGCGTCGATCAGGGCATGGGTCAACACATCGGCATCCGAATGCCCGTCCAGACCATACTCAAAAGGAAGAGTGATACCGCCGATAACCAGAGGCCGTCCGGGAACCAAAGCGTGTATATCGTATCCGAATCCGACGCGCATCCTCACTCCTCCATCAGAACCTGCGCCAGCCGATAATCTTCGGGAGTCGTTATCTTGATGTTTTTCACCTCGCCCTCGAGCACATGCACGGATATTCCGAGTCTTTCAACCAGCGAAGCATCGTCCGTTCCATAAACTCGATCTTCGAGCGCCTTTTCATGGGCTTCTGCGAGAAGTTCTCTTCGAAAGCCCTGCGGGGTTTGAGCCTGCCATAAACCGGCCCGCGATACGGTTTCCATAACCCGGCCTTCCCAGACCCGCTTCAGGGTATCGCGTACAGGCAAGGCGGGCACCACGGCCGAATGACTTTCCAGTGCGGCGATCACACGGTTGATCAGATCCCGACTGACCAGCGGACGGACGCCGTCATGAACCAGAACCGCTTCCGAGTCGCTGGATATACATCTCACCGCGTTTCGAACCGAATCCTGCCTCTCCACTCCTCCCGGCACCATCCGGACAGGTCGACAAATTCCACAGTCGTTCAGAATCGGTTCGAGACCATTCTGAACATCCTTCGAAGCGGCCACAATCAGTTCATGAACGGCCGAACAGGCCTGGAAAACAGACAGAACATGAATCAGAACGGGTTTGCCCTGAAGATTCAGAAAGGGCTTGGCAACTTTGCCCCCCATTCGGCGGCCCGATCCCGCCGCGGGAATGATCACCGTGACTTTCATGGCACCTGTCCTGAAGCGCTGTCAAAGAATCAGCATGGCGTCGCCATAGGAAAAGAACCGGTATGATTCACGAATGGCATACCGATACGCCTTGAAAATCAGCTCACGACCGCCGAATGCCGAAACCAGCATGAGAAGCGTGGAAGCGGGCATATGAAAATTCGTCAACAGACTGCTGACAACCTTGAAATCATAGGGAGGATAGATGAATTTATCGGTCCAGCCCTGATCCGCCTTGATATGGCTGTCCGTGGTCACAACACTTTCCAGGACGCGGACCACCGTTGTGCCCACAGCCACGACCTTTTTCCTGTTATCAATGGTCCGATTGATAGTAGCCGCGGTTTCAGGCTGAACCTCAAAATATTCCGAATCCATCTTGTGCCGTGTCAAATCTTCGACCACGATGGGCCGAAACGTCCCCAGTCCCACATGAAGCAAAACCGGCACGATGATGACGCCGCGCGCCTCCAGCTTCTTGATGATTTTCTTGTCAAAATGCAGTGCCGCCGTTGGAGCCGCTACCGCTCCCCGTGTTTTGGCAAAGATCGATTGATAACGGTCCTTGTCAACATTCTCCGACTCCCTCTTGATATAAGGAGGCAGCGGTACTTTGCCGATGTTGTCTATAATGGCATTAAAATCGCCCTGATAGCTGAAACGCACCACACGTCCGCCCGAGACCGTGTTATCCACTACTTCACAATTGATTTTTCCGCCGATATTCAACTTGTTGCCGACCCGCACTTTCCTCGCGGGTTTTACCAAAACTTCCCACAGATCTTTTTCGAGTTCGCGAAGCAGAAAGATTTCGACTTCCGCGTTGGTCTTATCCTTGATTCCCGTCAGCCGGGCGGCAAAGACTCTGGTTTCATTGACGACCAGACAGTCTCCAGACTCCAGATAATGGATGATATCTTTAAAATGACGATCTTCAATGCGGCCGTCCTCTTTGTTCACAACCAGCATTCTGGAATCCCCGCGTTTTTTACTGGGGTATTGAGCGATGAGTTTTTCCGGGACCGTATACTTAAAATCGGAAAGTTTCATTCCCCTCTCCTTTGTTGATCCACTGACAAACAATTCTTCCCCCGTCTCTAGAAAAGCGAGGACTGAGGGTTCCGGGGCGATTCGGCTCCCACAATTTCACAGGCCAGGGCTGTTGTCTCACGGCCTCTTGGAGTCCGTTTGATCAATCCCTGTTTAATTAAAAAGGGCTCATAAATCTCTTCAATGGTTCCGCTGTCCTCTCCCACAGCCACGGCCAGCGTGTTCAATCCGACAGGACCGCCTCCGAATTTTTTCGCGATGGCTGAAAGGATTCGCTTGTCCATTTCATCCAGACCATGGCAGTCCACATCGAGACGTTCCAGGGAACTGACAGCCACTTTCCGGGTGATTCGGCCGTCCCCTTCAACCTGGGCAAAATCCCTGACTCTGCGCAGCAGACGGTTGGCCACCCGGGGAGTCCCTCTGGAGCGGGACGCGATCTCCTGGATTGCCTCCAATTCGACCTCGACACCCAGGAGTCCGGCGGAACGTTCGACAATACGGACCAGCTCTTCAGGCTGGTAATAGTCGAGTCGGTTGACGACTCCGAACCGGGCCCGCATTGGAGCCGTCAGAAGCCCGGCACGGGTCGTGGCGCCGACCAGAGTGAAATGGGGCAAATTCAGACAGACACTTCGAGCGTGAGGCCCTCGGTCGATCACGATATCCAGCCGAAAATCTTCCATCGCGGGATAGAGATATTCCTCCACAACCGTATTGAGCCGATGGATTTCATCGATAAACAGCACGTCACCGGGCTGCAAATTGGTCAGAATACCGGCCAGATCAGCGGGGCGCTCAAGAGCCGGCCCTGTGGTTGTTTTGATGCCCGATTCCATCTCATGGGCCATAATGTGGGCGAGTGTCGTTTTTCCCAGCCCCGGAGGACCATAGAACAGAACGTGATCCAGAGGTTCCCCCCGCTCCCGGGCTGCCTGAATAAAAACCCTGAGATTGGCCGTCATCTTCTCCTGACCCACAAATTCCATCAAACTCCGGGGCCGGAGCGTACGTTCGAGGGACAGCTCCTCCTCCAGCAGCAATGGATCGGTCATTCGTGACGGTTGCATGAATGAATGCTCCTCGTTCAGTATTTGGAAACTGCCGGCCCGGTCACAAACCCTGCCGCGCTATATCCCGCTCAAGGCCTGACGAATGATCGATTCAACCGAGCCCGATGCATCCTTCCGCATCACTTCCGAAACCACCTTGCGTGCCCTGGCCCTGGGATAGCCCAGAGAAACCAGGGCCAGAACAGCCTCTTCTTCAAGCCCGGACAATGGCATGCTTTTTCCCTCTCCCGCGTCGGTCAGGGTTATTTTATCTTTCAACTCAAGTATTAGTCTCTGAGCCGTTTTCCTTCCCACACCCGGTATGGCGGTCAGGGTTTCCGAATCCTGAGCGGCAACCGCTCTCTCCAGCTGGTCGGCCGCCAGTCCGGAAAGTATGGTCTGCGCCAGTTTCGGTCCGACACCGGATATGCCGATCAGCAGTTGAAACAGAGAGCGCTCCCGCCGGGTAGCGAATCCATATATCTGAAGAGCGTCTTCCCTTACAACCAAATGGGTAAAAAGTTGAATGCCGGATCCCGACTCGCCAAGCGCCTGATAGCTGGAAAGGGGAATCCACACATGATACCCGACTCCCGCGATGTCAATCACCGCGTAGGCGGGATTCTTTTCAACCAAAGTACCCTGCAGATAGGTGATCATGAAAAAAACACCGATTGACTTTTTACGCCATGGCAATAGGCGACAGCCAGCGCGTCAGCCGCGTCTTCTTTGACATTCGCCATGTCAAAAGGAAGCAGCCGGCCCATCATCCATCGAACCTGCTGCTTGGCGGCCCCTCCGTTTCCGGTAACAGACTGTTTGATCTCACGGGGTGAATACTCGAAAACCGGCACCCGGCATTGGGCGGCCGCGAGAACAATAACGCCGCGCGTGTGCCCCAACACCAGAGAAGTGCGTACGTTCCGGCTGACAAATACTTCTTCCACGGCCGCGGCCTGGGGTTTGGTTTGTTCGATCAGAGACATCACCTGTTCATAAATCATTTTCAATCGCTCCGGAAGACCGGAATGCCTGGGCGCACACAGCACGCCATGGTTATGAACCGTCCACAGTGTCCCCTGTTTTTCGACGAGACCGTAACCGGCTCGGTAGGATCCCGGATCGATTCCCAGAATCAGCAAACAGTCCCCGCCCTTCACTCGATATCCATGTCGAAGTTGGCATAGACCTGCTGGACATCATCGGAATCTTCCAGGGCTTCCACCAGCTTCAGCACCTGCCCGGCCTGCTTTCCTTCCACGTGAACATTCGATTTCGGAATCTTCGTGATTTCGTCGGAAAGAATATCCACGCCTTTTTCGGCCAGAATCTCTTTAACGTTCGCGAATCCTTCGGTCGTGGTAATAATCTCATAAACCTCATCTTCACCGCTCATGTCCACAGCGCCGGCCTCAATCGAGATTTCCATCAGTTTTTCTTCATCGATCGTCTGCTTGTCCACGGTGATCAGCCCCCTGGTCTCGAACATCCAGGACACACAGCCTGTCTCG
Organism: bacterium; assembly: GCA_011388275.1. Classification (GTDB taxonomy): domain Bacteria; phylum Zhuqueibacterota; class QNDG01; order QNDG01; family DSAB01; genus DSAB01. The sequence continues at coordinate 6,529 of DSAB01000142.1, forward strand.
CCCAGATTCCCTCCGTATTTACTAAGAAGGTGCCGGACTTCCGAGGTGGTCCGATTGGTATTGTCCGTGAGCGTCTCAACCAAAATCGCCACGCCTCCCGGACCGTAGCCTTCATACGTTTTCTCCTCATAAACCACACCCGGCAGTTCACCGGTGCCCTTTTTAACCGCTTTCTCAATATTCACCTGAGGCATATTGGCCGCCTTGGCTGCCAGTATGGCCGTCCGCAGGCGGGAATTGGCGGATTCATCACCCCCCCCTTCACGTGCCGCCGTGGTAATCTCCCGGATCAGTTTTGTGAACATCTTTCCACGCTGCGCATCCTGCTTCTCTTTCTTGTGTTTGATGGTACTCCACTTGGAGTGACCCGACATAAAGACCTCCAACACTTGTATTCAATTTCCCCGGATGAAAAAATTCCGGGACAGTTCTTTCAATAAACACCTCTTGATCTGTGACCGCTGAAGCGTATAGATCCGATTTCACGCGATCACCATAAAACTTTTCCTGCTCCATAATCAGTGCGGGTATCATACCGTGCAGAACTCGGAACCTTGCAGGAAACCATCACAGACTATGCTTTGTCAATACGGGCAACTCGGCTGCAATACAAGAATTTAATCAATTTTCGGGCATTTTCCAAGATCAAAATGGGGCCGCACAAGACAAGAAAAGCGGTATCTCCTGCATCGAGATACCGCTTCAATCCATATTCCGTCCTGACCCTTACCCATCGGAATGCTGATCCTTTTTCCTGAAAACACGGGAGGGAACGATCCATGGATTGGAGAATCCATTTCTTTGCGCTTTACGCCGCAGCGCTTCGGCTTCTTCCCGGGTCAGGCAGTCTCCCACGCGAAGCTTGTAATAAGGACTCTCAAAATCAAGATAAACCGACTCCTCGAACATGAAGATGGCGCGACGTTTGGCTTCCATGGCCGCCTCGGCGTCTTTACCGGAAAGAAGCTGAACGCGATAGCCCTGGGTCATCTCCAGGCCCTCGGCCTCCGGTGTTTGAGGGATTGTTACCGGATCCCTGGCTGTTTCACGGCTCTCTTCTTTGTCTCGAGGAAGCACAATGATTTCCGGCTCAAGAGGAACGGGATCAAATTCCTCGTTATAGGGCGACTCATCCGGCCTTTGTGGAGGGGCTTCTTTTCCCCCGAATCGTGAAGCGCCGCATGAAAGAAAGAGCGCTCCCAGGAACATAAAAACCATTTTCATTTTTCAACCCGCCTGATGTTTATGAAACACAATTGTTTAAATATACGCATTTACCGCCCGAAGTTCAAGAACTTTTTTATTGGCCTTTATCCGGGTTTTCAAAAGGGATGCATCCGCTTTAAACCGTTTTCTCCGTGCACCCCTGCACACGTTCTGTGTGACTCCGCTGAACCTGGATCCGTTTAAACCCCTATCAGCCATTAGACGCGGATCCCTGATAGAAGCATCAATAAAAAAACCGGCAGAATAAAAAAAATATCGGATGGAACACATTTATGTTGCTTTTTGTGAGAATATCATTTATATTGGTTCTGTCAATGTATTGTACGTTTCTTTTTCCGCTACATTTTTTGAAAAACGATCGTGGAGAATGGTACAAGACTGTTCAAAACGATTTTTTTTTAACGGGCTGAAAAATCAAACGTACGCAACCCACATTTTAATGAAGGAAAAGTTCAATGGAAAAAGGCACAGTAAAGTGGTTCAACGGTTCAAAAGGTTATGGTTTCATCTCCCGTGAACAGGGCGAAGATGTATTCGTCCATTTCAACGCCATCGAAGGTGACGGTTACAAATCACTGGATGAAGGTGACGAAGTGCAATTCGAAGTCGTCGAAGGACCCAAAGGACTGCAAGCAAGCAAAGTCTCTAAAATATAATTCAAAGATGGATTTTGCGAAAGCCCGGCTGATCACAGCCGGGCTTTTTCCGTCGCCTCACAGGCCGATAAAAGTATTCCTGACTCCTACATGCCCAGCACCCATTTTACGGTCATGAAGTAGATCAGAAGCCCCGTGATATCCACAAAAGTGGTCAATGCGGGGCTGGCCACCACGGCCGGATCCAGTTTCAGCCGGGCTGCACCCAGCGGCAGCATGGCACCGATGAGTGTCGCGGTAATGACCTGCAAACCCAGCGCCAGCGAAACAGCCAGGCCGATGCGTGATAACGAAAAATGATCGGGAATTTGAGTTCCGCCGCTCAGCAGCAGAACTCTGACAAAGGCGATCGCGGCCAAAATCAGTGCCAGCAGCAAACCCACCCTGAACTCCTTGATCAGTACACGGAAAATGTCACGGGGAGAAACTTCCTTCTGGGCCAGGGCACGAATCACCAGTATCGCTGATTGGCTGCCCGTGTTGCCGCCGGTATCGGCAAGCATGGGCATAAATGCCGCCAGTAGAGCAACCTGCATCAAAATACCTTCGAAACTCTGTACAATGAAACCGGATACCAAACCGACAACGGCCAGCATGGCTACCCAGATGGATCGGTTCTTGAAATGGACCCAGGAGGAAGTCTTCATGTAAACCGCGTCTTCGTGAGGACCGGCGATAGCCATGAACTTTTCCATGTCCTCGGTGTATTCCTGGGTAATGATATCCATGGCGTCATCATGCGTGATAATCCCGACCAGCGTCTCTTCATCGGTGACCACCGGAAGAGCGATCAGATCGTATTTCTGTATCTTATCGGCCGCGCTCTCCTGGTCCTCATCGGTTCTTGCGAAAATGAAATCTCGATTCATCAGATCCCCGACTTTGGCGTCCCGCCGGGCAAGGATCAAATCCTTGAGTGACACAAACCCAAGCAGTTTCCGGTTTTCATCCACCACATACGCATAATAAATGGTCTCTCGATCAGGCGCGACATGCCGGAGGTGGTCGATGGCATCCACGGCTGTCAGGTGCGGAAGGAGCATGGCATAATCGGAAGTCATGACCGCTCCGGCCGTGCCTTCCTGATAAGCGGCCAGCCGCCGGATATCCTCCCGCTCCGCTTTTGCCAAAGAGGGAAGCACCGATTCCCGGATCTCCTCGGGGAGTCGTTTGAAGAGGTCGGCCCGGTCGTCAGGCGGCATGTCCGACAGCAGATGAGCCGCTTCATCACGCTTCAGAATTCCGATGATTTTGGCTCCGAAGTCTTCGTCCAGGTGGCTGAAGATCTCGGCACGAACCGGGAAATCCACATTCCGGAGAACGGTCCAGGCCTCCTGCTTGTTCAGCCCGGAAAGCATCTCGGCGACAGCGGCCGGATGACCGGTCTCACAGAATTCCCTGAGGGCTTTGATATTATTCTTCTCGATGAGCTGGCGCAAACGCGCTTCGGTTGGCAGTTTCATCGGTTTCATGTTTCACCTCCTCCTTGAGCTCCGTGGAAAAGCGCATTCGGCAGGAGATGAATCGGCCGGTTACGGTACGAAAGCGCACCTGCCGTCTGCATCACCCGCAATGCCGCGCAACCATCCGGGTTCAGGTTCGTCGGGACAATCCTCTGTCAATTCCCTTTTGCATGGATGTCCGCATAGATTGCCGTCGGAATCATTCATTGAATCTGCTCCCCTGATGCATTTCATTCTGGTCATTTATCGGCGGATAGATTGTTTTCATTGCTGCCGACGCTTAAGCCGCGCCGCCTACGCGGGTGAATGGCGGATACGGTCGGACAGGAGTATCACATCCCGAAGGCCCTGAGATCCCCTGGCCCTCATCCAGCGTTTCTCGAATTCCCCCCCCTGAACGATTTGCGCAATGGCGGACAGCGCCCGAAGGTGAAAGTTGCGCTCATCGACCGTTCCGGCAAGGACGAACACGGCGCGGACATTCCGCGCTTCAGGACCAAAATCAATTCCCTTTAAAGCTCTGGCAATCAGCAAATCAAACCGGCCTTGCCCTTCCACAACAATATGCGGTACGGCCAGAAAGGGACTGAGAACCGTGCTGTTCCCCGCTTCCCTGCGCTGCAGGAGTTTTGCGAACTCCGCCGGCTTCATATTCAAACGGGGTGCCAGTTGTTCCGATGCCGCATGAAAGAAATCTTCTCCGGACAAAGGCTGATCAATATCCAAAACAGGCGCGTTTTCCACAAGCCGATCGAAACGGTCGATCACGATTTCGTCCCGGTCACGAATAATCTGTTTCAGTTCCGCTTCCAGCGCGCCATGAGCGAGCTGACGATCCGTCAGCCGGGCGATCAGATGCAGGAGAGCGGATTCACGAGCCTCCTGTTTGCGGCCGTAAAACCAGAAAAGCAGAAAAGCGATCAGGATGAGACACGCGCTGATCACAAATGCGGCTGTTCCCAGTTCAAAAAGAACAAATCCCAGTCCGAGTATGCCGGCGATCTGCAGCCATGGATACATGGGGGCTCTGAAGGACGGCCGGTAGTTTTGCAGCCCGCTTTCGCGTAAAACGATCACGGCGAGGCAGGACAGTACATAGGTCAGCATCAGCACACACGATGCCGCTTCAACCAGGACTTTCAGCCTGAGCAGCAGACTCATCAGGATCAGTGCACCGGTCACTGACACAGCCACATACGGCGTCTGAAACCTGGCGCTGACCTTTGATAAAGCCGGATGAATCAGCGCGTCACGGCTCAAGGCGAACAAATATCTCGAAGCAGCCATGATTCCGGCATTGGCGGTGCTCACAAATGCCAGAACCGCCCCCAAACTCATGGCCAAAAAGCCGAATGGGCCCATGACAATCCTCCCGCCATCCGAGATGGGAGTCAATGAACCGTCCAGGATCTCACTCTCAAGGACGCCGCTGGTTACCACAACGGCCAAAGCGTAAAGCAGCGTGACTGAAACCAGTGTCAGGGCGATCGCCTTCGGCATGATCCGGCCGGGATTTTTGACCTCTTCGGCAATACTGGCCACTTTCAAAAGCCCTCCATAAGAGATAAACACAAATCCAGCCGTGGAAAAAATACGCTTTATCCCGTATGGCGCCATAGGCATGAGCAATTCGGTCCGTGTCTGAGGCAAGCCGGCCAATATATAGATGACCAGAATAAACAACAAGCCGAACACGAGCGCAATCTGCGCACTGGCCGCCTGACGAACACCCCGAATGTTGAGCCCGACAAAGAAAACGGTGAGGAGAGCTCCGGCCAGCAATCCCGGAACCGGTAAAATCAATCGGATAAATGTGGCCATTCCCACAATGGCAAACGCGCTCTTCAGAGACAATGAAAACCAGCTCAGCATTCCGGCGATGGATCCTGTGGCGGCCCCGAAGCCGCGCATGATGTAGAAATAGTCGCTTCCCGCCCGGGGCATGGCCGTGGCAAGTTCGGCCATGCTGAGCGCCCCGGTCGTTGCCAGCAGCCCGGCCAGGACATAGGACCAGATCACGCCGGGTCCCGCCATGGCGTGGGCCATGCCCGGAAGAATAAACAAACCGGATCCGATCATGGCGCCCGAAGCGATTGCATACACGTGGATCAAACCGAGACCTTTGCACAGATGATCCGAATCGTTCATACAGTGGCCCCTTTTTTCTTTATGTACCGATTAGACAATAAACTCATCTCCACTCCGGAATAGAAGATTCGGCTTTTATTGTATGAATTCTTATTTCGGCCGTTATTTTTTTCGCCCGATTCCGGTCTGAATCGCCCGGGAAAATTCTTCAGGCCGGTTCGATCCGATCAGCAGCCGTTTGCCGCTTTCAAACACGAGCTGCACTCCACGGTTTCCGCTCACGTTATAGGCCCTGCCCCTGGATCCGAACCGAATTCCCCAGCCTCCATATTCCCGAATCGGACGATAGGTTCTGGCTTCACATTTTATAATATCGGTAAAAGGGATGCGGTGAAAACCGCGATGAAAAGGAATATATTGAACATACACGCCGTCTTCGCGGACTTCAGTAATCAGTTTGCCGAACAGAAACAGCGCGGGCAGGCCGATACCGAACAGAAGCCAAAAAATGACTGCCATCACGTTGGACATGGGCCGGCCGCCCAACGGCCGGTTCAGCAGGAGCTGAGTGATACATACCACATCGTTCCGGCAATAACGGCCACCAGAACCCATATCCAGATCTGACGGAATCTTTGAACCTCACGAAAAACAGGCATCATTTATGACCTCCTATGTGAATGAACCTTTGTTTCTACCAGGAATACGGCATGCCCTGAACATCGATATTCGTGAGCCCGGCTTCCCTGGCCCATTCGATGGCCTCCTGGTATTCCTGACGCGTGATTCGCCGCGCGATGTCGGGATATTCCATGGACCTGTAATGCGGCGTGTACTGAGACATGATGTTTACGTAGGTATCCAGGGGCAAGTGTTCCGCGATCCACTCCATGACCGATTTCGTGTCGGCAACCCGGTTCGGCATGACCAGGTGTCTTATCAGAAGCCCCCTGTACAGCAGGCCGTCGGAGACCGTCTTCGCGACACCGACCTGGCGATGCATTTCAAGCAAGGCGGCTTTTGTGACTCCGGGATAGTCTCCGGCACCTGAAGAGTAAGTTGCCGCCGCCTTTTCACAGGCATATTTAAAATCCGGCATGTAAATATCAACCACGCCATCAAGCACTTTCAGTATTTTCAGCCGCTCCCATCCGCAGGTATTGTAAACCAGCGGCAGTCTCAATCCCCTTTCAGCGGCGCTGTCCAGTGCGAGAAGTATATGGGGAGAATAGTGCGTTGGAGTGACCACGTTGATGTTGTGGCATCCGCGTTTCTGCAGGGCAAGCATCATGTCTGCCAGATCACGTATGCTTCGACGATATCCCTCACCGCCCTGGCTAATCTGCCAGTTGATGCAGAACACGCAGCGCAGAGAGCAGTTGGAGAAAAAAATGGTTCCCGAGCCGTGTCGTCCCACCAGCGGCCGCTCCTCCCCGAAATGGGCCTGAAAAGACGCGATCTCCAGTTCCGCCGAGGCCCCGCAGAAACCCCTGTTTCCTTCGATCCGGTTGGTGCCGCATTCCCTGGGACACAATCGGCAGCTCCGCATGATCTCCCACAGCTCTTCACCGCGTTCTTTTAAAACTCCATCACGATGCAGCGCCGCATACTCGGGTTCAAAGGGCTTTTCTTCTCTGTCGGTTTCGGCCGTCTGTTTTTTTAAATCATTTCGGGTGCCGCCGCCGCACGCGCCGGTGACGTGCAGAAGTGAAGCCGCCAGCGCCGAGCCGGCTTTCTTCAGGTATTCTCTCCGGGAACAATCGGACATGCCATCCTCCTTCCGTCATTCAGGGAGCAGCTGTCAAATGAACCTTAAGGACGGGTCATTCATCTGCGGCCGGATCTTTCGATTATAGAATAATACTTTTGTCCCTTTATGTCAAGTTCATTTCTTTAAGGCTGCATTCCGGTATCCGGTTAAAAAGAATCCCGCGAGGCCTTGAATAAACCGGCAAACAGCTGAAATCGAAGTTGATTCACAATCACCTGTCAGGGTCGAAAATAAAAGCCGCGTACTCCGCCATCAGAGCACACGGCTTCCTATTGTTTCTTTTATGAACCATTTCCGGCGGAAAACGTG
>DSAB01000066.1 GCA_011388275.1 bacterium
CAGATTCGTCATCTGACCCTTTCCGCCCTTTTCATGGCCCTGGGCATACTGATTCCCATACTTTTTCACGCGGCCGGCCTGGGGCCCGTGTTTTTACCCATGTTCTGGCCCATGGCCATGGGCGGTTTTTTCCTTCCGGCGGGACTGAGTATGGTCATGGGCGCATTGACCCCGCTTCTGTCCTCCATGATGACAGGCATGCCGCCGGTTCCCACTCTCTACAAGATGATGGCGGAGCTGGCCGTACTGGCCGGGGTTGTCAGTCTTCTGTATCAAAAAACCGTCCTGGGCACTGTCTGGATCACGGCCGCCGGACTGGCTTCCGCGCTGGTCGCCGGATGGTTCGGCGCCCTGATTCTGGCTTTGATTCTGGGACTTCCTCCGACCCTCTACGCCGCCGTTTCTCTGCTCAGGGGGCTGCCCGGCATCGCCGCGATTCTGATCATGATTCCGTTGTTTTTCAGCCGCTTTCGTCAGGAACCCATTTTCACCAAACGGAGTACGCATGCCGCTGACACACAGACAGTATTTCAATGACCTGGCCCCTCGATGGAATGAAATGACGGGAGACGGTGAAGAACTGGACGCCCTGCTCAAAGATCTGCCCATTCGATCCGGAGAGATCATTCTGGATGTCGGAGCCGGGACGGGCCGTCTCTCCCGGTACCTTTTAAAACGGCTGAACGGCCGCGGCCTGGTTCTGGCTCAGGATTTCGCCTGCCGAATGCTGAAAGAAGGAAAGCGCCTGACTCGGGAACCCCGCTGTTTGTGGATTTGTGATGACATTCATGCCTTGTCCCTGCAGTCCGGAATTCTGGACCGCATCATCTGCTATTCCGCGTTTCCTCACTTTTTCAGTCCGGTCCTCGCGCTGAAAGAGATGTTCCGGGTCCTGCGCCCCGGCGGATGTCTGCTCGTACTGCATACGCAGTGCAGCCGGGACCTGAACGCGTTTCACGCATCCCTGGACGGTCCGGTCAGTAAAGACAAGCTCCCTCCTGTGGAAGTGCTCACCAGGATGATGCGGGCGGCCGGTTTCCAGCCCCTCTCAAGCATCGAGACCAAGGACCTCTACCGGATGGAAGCCCGTAAACCGGAATAATCACATTCCTCAATAATTCTTTTGATTTTTTCAACCGAAATGCGTATCCTGACAGCAGGACGGATCCATTTCAGGAAGAAGCCATGAATCACGATGTAAAAATTACCGACCTCGAAGACCGGCTGCGTGACATGAAACGCGTGCTCGTAGCCTTTTCCGGCGGCGTGGATTCCACGCTGCTGCTTCGTGTGGCCCATGAAGTCCTGGGCGAAAACGCCCTGGCCGTCACCGCGGTTTCGGATATCCACGCACCCGAAGAGTTCAGCCGGGCACGATCCGTGGTTCGCGAATGGGGCGTGAAACATTTCACGCTCAAAACCGATGAACTCGATGACGAACGTTTCATCAGCAATCCGGAAAACCGCTGTTATTTCTGCAAACTCAAGCTCTTCACAATGATTCTCAGTCTGGCCCGCGAAAAAGACATCCCGGTTGTACTGGACGGATCCAACGCGGACGACATGCATGAGATACGTCCGGGCATGAAAGCGCTTCGCGAATTAGGAATCCGAAGTCCTCTTCAGGAAGCGGGACTGACCAAGCCGGAGATCCGTGCCGCGGCCCGGTCCATGGGGCTTCCGATATGGAACCAGCCCGCTCTGGCGTGTCTGGCCTCGCGTATCCCATTCGGCCGTGCCATCACCCGCGAAAAGATTCAGCGCGTCTACCGGGCGGAGTCTCTTCTGCGCGATATGGGATTTCAGCAGGTTCGGGTCCGCGATCACAGCCCCATCGCCCGCATCGAAGTGGAGAAAGAGGACCGCATCCGCCTCATTCAGGACCCCGCGGCCTCCCGCGTGATCCGTGAATTCCGCCGGCTGGGATTTTATTATGTGACCCTGGACCTGGAAGGATATCGAAGCGGCAGTCTGCACATCGCCGCGGACGCAAACCAAAATAAAAAAGGCGGCTGACAGAACCGCCTTTCCCTTTCAAAATCCGATAACCGTTAAAACTGACCGTCCATGCGGAACTCCGGCACCCCAAACCACATCCCCGTATTGTTGATCGAATCGAGTTCCGCCTGTATGAGTTCATAATGGGCGTCTTCCCATTCGGCCAGCCTGTGGAAGAAGTCCCTGGCTTGGGGATGCTCCACTTCCCGGGCTTTCTCCCGGAAAAAATCCGCCGTCTTGCGCTCCAGATCCAGAGCGGTCTTCAGCGCCTCTTTCTCACCGATTCCCGATTCGCCCTGTACTTCCCTGGCCCGTTCACGGATTTTAGGAAGCAGCTTTTCCACCTGGGAAACCGGTATTTCCACCTGTTCCCAGCGGCCGGTCTCGTTAAGCCCTCTGAGCTGCTTTTCCAGAATATCCTGATGTTCCTTCTCATCTCCGGCCAGACGAAGAAAAACCCGCTTTCCCGATTCATCTTGTGTCTGTTCGGCGAATTGACTGAACGTTTTCATGCCGTTCTTTTCCACCTCGATCGCCGCCTTGAGAACCTCCGCCATCTTCTGCACCGAAGCATCCATGCTCTCCTCCTTATTAATCTGGAAGCCCGCTTTCCCCGGATTCACTGTCCGGAGTCCGACTTCTTGTCTTTTCAGGTGCGGATTCATACCCGGCTGTATGCCCGTTTCATCAATATCGATTTCCGGGATGAATATCAAGCACTTTTTACGGTTTTGAAAAATAATTTGATTACCGGCACCGTCTTGAAAGCGGTTTGAGAATAGAAAATTTCATTGCTTTTCATTCGAAAAATGAGTACCCTGTTTTGACCCGGTCGCTGCAGACAGCATAAAGGAATGCCCATGGATCAGGAGAAACTCAAAGAACTGCTCAAATCAGTGCGCAATGGAGATCTGGACATTCAGCAGGCCGTGGAATGCCTGAAAACACTGCCCTACCAGGACCTGGGATTCGCCAAGATCGACACCCATCGCGCCTTGCGGCGCGGCTTCCCTGAAGTGGTCTTCTGTGAGGGTAAAACCGTGGATCAGGCGGTCGCCATCCTGGAAAGCATGACGGAGAATTATTCAACCGTTCTGGGCATGCGCGCCCGCCCCGAGATCGCGGAGGCACTGAAGACGAAGAGAGTCCTGTTTACATACCACCCTGAAGCCCGGGCCATTGTGATCGGCGAAAAACCGCCCGTCCGTTATGAGGGTCTGATTCTGATCGTATCCGCCGGAACAGCCGATATGCCTGTAGCCGAAGAAGCGTTTCTGACCGCCGAAGCCCTGGGAAACCGTGTCGAAAAAATCTATGACGCGGGCGTGGCCGGCGTGCACCGGCTCCTGGCTCACAGCCGGAAACTCCGAACCGCCCGGGTCCTTGTGGTGGTAGCCGGCATGGAAGGCGCCCTGCCGGGTGTGGTGGGCGGCCTGGTGGACAAACCCGTGATCGCGGTGCCCACCAGCGTGGGGTACGGCACGAATTTTCAGGGACTCTCCGCCCTTCTTACCATGCTCAACACCTGCGTGCCGGGCATCGCCGTGGTGAATATTGACAACGGATTCGGCGCCGGTTACATGGCCGCCATGATCAACCGGCTGGCCGAAGAGAAAACAGATACGGATCGATGACTTTGAAATGAACTGCGAGCCTCCGCCCTTGAGGCCGCCTGACAGGAATTGGAATCCATGAAAATTGCCTATTTCGACTGCTTCGCGGGAGCCAGCGGCGACATGATTCTCGGTGCGCTTCTGGACGCCGGCCTGGATTTCGGGAAACTGAAAGCCGAACTCAAACGACTCAAACTTTCGGGTTACACCCTGACCGCCGGGAAAACATTGAAAAAAAATATCTCGGCCACCGCATTCCGCGTTAAAACAACCCATGACCATCATCACCGGATACTGACGGATATTCTCAGTCTGATCAGCGAAAGCGGTCTGGACCGAACCGTTCAGGATCGCTGCAAAAAGGTATTCACCCGCCTGGCCGAAGCCGAAGCCAGAATCCACAATAAACCCGTGGAACGTATTCACTTTCATGAAGTCGGAGCCGTGGACTCAATCATCGACATTGTCGGAACATGCGCCGGCCTGCATCTTTTGGGCATTCAGCAGATTCACGCTTCGCGTCTTCATGTGGGAACCGGTTTTCTGCAATGTGCTCACGGCACACTTCCGGTTCCCCCGCCTGCCACCCTGGAGCTTCTGAAATCCGTTCCAGTGTACTCAACGGGTATCGATCAGGAGCTTGTGACACCTACGGGCGCGGCTCTGCTCTCGACTCTCTCCCAATCCTTTGACGCCATGCCGGCCATGCGGGTTCAGCATGTCGGGTACGGTGCCGGAGAGCGGGATCTGGGCATTCCCAATGTTCTCCGCGTCGTTCTGGGAGACGCTGAACACGGGTATGAATCCGACACCGTACAGATTTTGGAAACCAACATCGACGACATGAATCCCCAGTTCTATGAATATATCATGGAAACGCTTTTCCTGAACGGGGCCAGGGATGTCTTTCTCACTCCCATTATCATGAAAAAAAACAGACCGGGCGTGGTTCTCAGCGTGCTGTGCAGTCCGGACCGGGTCCAGGCCTTGACGGACATCATGCTTCGTGAAACCACAACACTGGGAATCCGCATTTCTGAAGTCAGGAAACGGGTTCTGCTCAAGAGAGAGATCCGGAAGGTTTCCACAATCTGGGGCGAAGCCCGGGTCAAAATTCGGACACTGGACAGCGGGGAAGTCTCCGCAGCTCCGGAATACGATGACTGCAAGCGCATTGCCGGAGAGCACGGAATCGCCCTGAGGGATGTTTTCGACGCGGTGAAGAAAGCGGCGGAGGAAATAATAATATGAAAAAAAGAGGCTTCGACGTGCCATCATTCAAACAGGGATAATCGGGCAATGTACTCCACGGATATGTATCATCGCCGATCCATTCGTTTGAAGGAATATGATTATTCCCGTGCCGGTGCGTATTTTGTGACAATCTGTACACAAAACAGGGAATGTCTGTTCGGTGAAATTACGGATGGGGAAATGGTGTTGAATGATGCGGGGGGGAGACGGTTCACGAACCGCGCCAACATTACGGGTGCAATGGGGCGGGTTTGAAACCCGCCCCTGCGGTCTCCCCACACTTTGCCTTTTCCCATTACGATCTTTTCAAAACCGTTCCGTAATCCTCGCGATCTGTTCGAATTTGGACCGCACCTGGCTTAAATCTTCCCCCTGACGGTAGGTGTCTTTATCCAGCCGTCCCTGAGCGTCGAGCTCGCCGAGAATGTTCTCCTGATGCAGGTTCGGATTCTTTTTGGCATAGGGCCAGAGCCGGAATGAACCGCCGGTGACTTCATCGATCAGAGTCACCTCGCCGTTGATCAGCCCGTACTCCAGCTTGAAATCCACCAGCTGAATGGAAAATCGGGCGAAGGCCTCTTCCAGAACATGGAAAATCTCATCATTCATTCGGCGCATTTCGGCAAACACCTCTCCACCCTCTTTCGCCCGAATGATGTAATCCACATATCCATCATCCAGCATGGGATCGTGCAATGGATCGTCCTTATAGTGAAATTGCGTGACCAGGGGATCGAAACGTTTTCCCTCTTCCATGCCTCCCCATTGCAGGATGGAACCCGCGGCCACGCGCCGTGTCACGACTTCAAGATTGATCTTGAAATCCAGTTTTTTCACCAGACTGACCTTCTCCTCGGGACTTTCCACGTAATGGGTTCTCACGCCTTTGCTGTTTAAATATTCGAAAATATCCCTGTTGGTCTTCCAGTCGACCAGGGCCTTGCCCTCTATCACATCGTGTTTGGCGCCGTCACCGGCGGTTATATCGTTCTTGAAGAGCATGTAAACGGTTTTTGGATCGTCGGGATTGGCGTAAATGACCTTGGTTTTGCCTTCAATGATTTTATCCATCGCCTTAAAGTTCAACACCATAGGGAATCTCCTTTCTTCTTCGATCCGGAGGATCGGTCATGTGTTCGATCCGGCGTCTGTCAGCGGATCAGCGTCATCCTGCATACCCGGATGCCTGCCGGCGTTATGAGTCTGCCGTAATAAATCCCCGAAGAAACGGCCAGGCCGCCGTCATTTTTTCCATCCCAGGCAATATGGTGATTACCAGCCGGCATCCTTTCATGAACCAGTGTCCGGATCCGCGTCCCCAGCACATTGATTATTTCCAGACGCACGCCGGCAACCGATGCCAGTTCAAAACGGATAACCGTTTGTGGATTAAAGGGATTGGGGTAATTGACCGGGCCGAAAAACCGGGGAACCGGTTCCTCCACCCTTGTCTGACCATCCCACCCGGCCAGCCGGGCCATGAGCCACCAAAAGGCCCGGCCTTTTTGCACGCAGCTCTCCAGAGTGGTGTGACCGGCCTCATCGCCGTGGAAATGGGGGTGTTCCACCGGAATATCCTGACCTCCATACCGGTAAACGGCCCGCTCCCAGGCTTGAGTTGAGGGCGAGAACCACCAGGCGTCCAGATCCGCGAAATCAAAAAGCACCTTGTCGTTGTCGCGGCAGTATCGGCGAATCTGTTCGTTTCGCAAATGCCGGTTGACGCCGTCAGCGCCTGTGGCCTGGGCGTTTCCCGTCATATAGACAAAGGTCACCTGAGGGAATTCCTCCTCCAGCCGGCTTACCGAATCGAGATACGCCTGTACCTGCTGTTCATTGTAATAATCCGGCTGCGAACACCACGACCACATTGACACATTGATTTCCGGGTTCCCGGCCAGAACCGCGCGGGTCCGGTTCATGCCCTCATGAGTCTGCCAGTAATATTCAGGAGTCACATACGTTTCATCGTTCTGGCCGTCCATGACACGCAGCCCCGAACCCGAAGGGAAGGACCGCTCCTGATGATTGAGTTCGTAGAAACCGTCACGGCCTTCAATCTCGTAAAGACCGGAAATGATCTGCCCTCCATGGGATGTATGGGCGTAATGCACGCCCAGAGAGGACATGGCCTGAACAAGGGCCGCTCTGGGAACATCATCCAGGCCGGTGCATAGATGATCGATGATCATGGCCGGCCATGCCCGAGAAACAGCAGTGAGAAGCAAACAGATGAGGAACGGAAATTGTTTCATGCGCACGGGCTCTCTCCTCTCTGTAAAGGGATCAATACGGCCGAAAACCATACTCACTGCCCGGTGATGAGATGCTCGATCACAATCTTGATGCCGATGGCAATGAGAATGAAGCCGCCGATCATTTCGATCTTTTTCTCAAACACATGACCGAACCGGTCTCCGAGAATCACGCCGATAAATGAAAAGAGAAACGTCACTCCGCCGATAATCAGAACCGGCATCCAGATGTCGGTTTCCAGCAGGGCAAAGGTAATTCCCACGGCAAGGGCATCGATGCTGGTGGCCACGGACAGCATCAAAAGGACCGGCCATTTCAGAGGATCGGCTTTCCTGCATTCCAAACCGCACCTGCGGGATTCCCGGATCATTCTGACACCGATGATGGTCAGCAACGCCAGAGCGACCCAGTGGTCGATACCCGCAATGTAGGCCCTGACCTGAAGTCCCGCCAGCCACCCGGCCACGGGCATCAGCGCCTGAAATCCGCCGAAAAAAAAGGCGATCCTCAGCGCGTGCCGAATTCTGAGCCGACTAATGATAAAACCACTGGCAACAGACACGGCAAAGGCGTCCATGGCCAAACCCACGGCAATGAACAGAGCGGTCACGAAATCCACGGACCTGTCCTTCTTTTACCAGAAAACCACATACAAAATCAGAGTCAATGCGATGATCACACCCCCCAGCCATTTGACCGCCGGGGCCGGCCGCATATCAAAACCCTTTCGTTCCGGCATGGTCCTGGGTTCGGCCAAAGGCCTCCGGGCCGTGATCAGGATCATGACTCCGATAATGGCCAGAAAAGTAACCGCCATTCGGTTGAGAAACGCGACCTCTCCCAGTTTCAGCCCCCAGTTCTCGAAAAGAGCCACGTTGCCGAAAAAAATCAGAAGAAGTCCATAGATCACAGGACTGAGAATCAGCGCCCACACACCGGCTTTCTCCGGAGCCCGTTTGACGATCAAACCGAAGGCGAAGGCCGCCAGAACACCGGGAGACAGAAATCCCTGAAATTCCTGAATATAATTGAAAATACCCTGGAACCTTGGACTGCTCAACCGGGGTGCGATGAGGCATCCGATGATGACAAACAGCGCCGTGGTCAGACGGCCGGTCAAAACAATGGCTTTATCACCGGCCCGGGGATTCCAGCGGCGTTTGTACAGATCCATGGTAAAGATCGTCGACGCCGAATTCAGCATGGACGCCAGAGAGCTGATCACGGCTCCGGCCAGAGCGGCGAAAATGAATCCGCGAAGACCGGGCGTCACGAGATTGCGGATGAGCATGGGATAGGCGGCATCCGTGGTGGCGCCGGCGGCGGTCAGCCGATCCTGATAGAGCATCAGGGCGATCATTCCGGGAAGGATAATGATAAAGGGAATGAGCAGTTTCAGACCGGCGGCGAAGATCACGCCCATCTGTCCCTGTTTCAGATCTCTGGCCGCCAGGGAACGCTGGGTGATAAACTGGTTCAGACCCCAGTAGTAAAAATTGGGAATCCACAGGCCGATGACCAGGGCGGTCCAGGGCAGCACCGAATGATCCCCGGGCAGAATCATGTGCAGACGCTGGTGATTGGCTTCCAGAAAGGGACCCACTCCGCCCACGGCCCTGAGCCCCAGAATCAGCGTGATCAGGCCGCCTAAAATCAGGGCCGAACCCTGAAACAGATCGGCCCAGGCCACGGCCTTGAGCCCTCCCCAGATGGTGTACAGCGCCGCGATACCGCCGATGAGCCAGACGGCCTGGTTCAAAGGCAGGTCAAAAATCGTGTACAGGGAAATACCTCCGGTATAAATAACCGCGGAGATGGTAACACCCACATAGATAACCATGGTATACGCGGCCATCAGCCCGCGGGCTGCGGCATTGTAGCGGTATTCCAGGTATTCGGGGATCGTATAGATGCCGCTCTTCAGGAATTTCGGCAAAAAAAACAGCGCGACAATAACCAGGCAGATCGCGGCCATCCACTCATAACTGGCCACAGCCAGTCCGGCCGCGCCGGCACCCTGGCCGGCCATACCCACGAAATGTTCGGTGGAGATGTTGGCCGCGATGAGAGACAGACCGATAAAGGGCCAGGTAAGACCGCGGCCGGCCAGAAAGAAATCCTCTCCGGTCTTTTCCCGGCGGCTCTTGTACATGCTGACACCCACCACCACCAGAAAAAAAAGCAGAAACAGCAAAACATCGATCCATGTCAGCTGCATGGAGTTTCCTCCTGTTTTTAAACCGGTTGAATCAGCTCGCCGGGCAAACAACCGGAAATGCCTCCGAATTATCTGACACTGGACGGGATTGTGGTGTTACACCGAATCGGCAGCCCCGCAAGACTCAGCCGATGAGAATCAGCGACTCCTGGGTGTCGGACAGAAATTCACATCCCGTTTCCGTGACAACCGCGATCTCCTCGATCGTGGCCACTCCATGCCCTTCGACGGTCAGACGCGGTTCCAGAGTGAACACCTGTCCGGCCTCGACTTTCGAATAGGGGAGATTTTTATACCGGTCCCATTTCGGACACAAGAGGCCCGATCCGTCATGAGCCATGCGCCCCACCTGATGCCCCAGAGCGTGTGGGTATTCGCCGTATCCGGCGTCAAGGATATATTGACGCGCCACATGATCCACTTCCCAGCCCGGAACCCCCGGTTTCAATGCTCCGGCGGCAGCCCGAATGGCATCGCGGATGGTTTGAAATCCCTTTTGAACCGCTTGCGGCGCTTCGGCTTCTCCGGGACGCAGGAAGTACCAGGTGCGCTGAAGATCGGACACATACCCCTCCACCCGCACCCCGAAATCGACGTTCATAATATGGCCTGGTTCGATCTTTCGCTTCGTGGGTCCGGCGTGGGCTCCGGCACTCTCGGGCCCGGTAAACACGGCGGGGCACTGTTCGGGATCCCAGGCCGCGGTGAGTCCGCGCTCCTCCATTCTCTCCCGTATATACGCCTGCACGTCCTGCTCCGAATGTCCGGTCTTGACGAACTGTGTCACCTCATCGAAAATACGGAGGGTTTCCATGATGGCCTTCCGGATCCGCTCGATCTCCGCGGGAGATTTCCGCCCCCTGAGCGCGGCCACCAGGGCCTCGCTGGACTCCAGCCGGTTTTCATAACCCGTTCCCTTCAGATACTCCTCCAGAATCAGATACATGCCGTGTGTCATGCCGTCGGCCATGGTATCATTGGTCGAAAAGTTGAGGGCGATCCGTTTGGGGTCTTCTTTTTCGAGTATCTCAAGCAGCGGTTCCTTGACTGAATCCACATATCCGATGACTTCATAATCCGCGTGGTCCCGAATATTCTGGGCGTCGAGACTTCCCACAATGGCCGTCTTTCGGCCGCTCCTCGTCAGAATGAAGGCCGAGGGCCAGACCACGTGTGTGCCCAGAATCAGTTCCAGGGTCGGATCGGGTGTGGAGGCTGTTTCCCGGGTGAAAGTGAGCCACATGTCCACGTCCTTTTCCTTCAGGATCTTCAGGGCCTGTTCGATTTTCTCATTCACCATGATTCACCTCTTTTTATCAAACCGCCGGGGATCCGCCCGTCTCCGCCCGGACGGCATCCAGGATCACGTCATGCCAGTGTCCGTTGGAGACCAAAATGCCCACATGATTTTCCAGCCGTCTCCCCTGAGAAAAATCGAGCGTCCGGCTGGCAAAATCCGTGACCCGGCCACCCGCCTCGGCAACCAGAAGGGCTCCGGCGGCATGATCCCATATCTTCTCCCGGTACGCTTTACCCCGGGCCAGCCTGAGGTACAGGGACACATCCCCCCGGGCCACGGCCAGATATTTGGCCTGACTGTCCATGCGCAGGGAAGGACGGGAGATTCCCAGGCGGGCCGCGATTCCCTCATGAACCTCATGGGTTCCGTGCCCTCTCTCCCATGATTCACAGAAACGCGCGTTCCGGGGATCTTTTACCGAATCCACACGCAAAGGGTTCGCCCCCTTGCCTGTCAGAGATCTGATCCACGCCCCTTTTCCCCTGACGGCCCAGGCCAGAGATCCTGTGCCTGTATCCTTCTCATTCAGGGAAAAACGGGGACAGGCAAGAACGGCCAGACAGACCTGCCCTTGATCAATTTTTGCCAGGGCGACGGCATACTGATCGCCCCGAAGAAATCCTTTGGTGCCGTCAATGGGATCCAGGGTCCAGTAAACGTCATGAAAATCCGGCGGTTCATCACCGCCGTCGATACAAGTCAGAATATCTTCCCGGGACAGAGACGGATCCACCGATTGAACGGCCTCCGAAACCCGTTTCAGGAGTCCGTCATCCTTTCTCAGCAGCCGCGTGTCTTCTTCGGCCACTACGGCCTCACGAGGGAAGGCCTTCCGAAGGGCATGGATGATCAGCGCCTGACTTCCGAAATCCGCCACCGTCACGGGCGAACGGTCCTCCTTGCGAGCGGTGTCCTCACCCGTAAGACCGTCCGCCACCGTTTCGCACAACAGGGCTGCCCGGCGGACCGCCTCCAGGACGGTTTGTAGATGCGATTCCAATCTATTGGACTCCTTTCCAGTGTCCCCATTCCGGCGGGATATCAATTGGACTCATGAGCAGCAGCGGCTGTCCCGGAAATCGCATCACGCACTGCCAGTATTCCACAGCCGGATCGATTTCGAACGGACGCATCACGCCGAAAAGCGGCGGAATGAGCGCCGAGGGATCGAACCATACCGGTTTCGGATATTCCAGCAGTTCCACTTCTTTGTCAACCGGAATTCCCGCCGCCTCGCGGGCCAGCTCCACGGCCCGTTCAAGTCCGCCGATGCAGTCCACAAGACCTATTTCCTTACCCCGGGTTCCGGACCAGACACGGCCCTGGGCGATGCTTTCCACTTCTTCCTCGGTCATGCTCCGTCCGGCGGCCACTTTCCTGACAAAGGTCTCATACGCTCCCAGAATGAAGCGCTTCATCAGCGCGAGTTCTTCTTCGGTCAGATTGCGATCCGGAATGGACAGGTTGATGAGAGGCAGCTGAATGCCGAATCCCAGATCCGCGTGGCGGCCGCGTTTTACATACTCGGCCCGCATGCCCAGCCAGTCTCCCAGCTCCTTGTTCCAGATCCAGCCGCCGATCACGCCGATCGATCCGGTCACCGTATGGGGGGCGGCCACAATGGTATCGGCTTCCATGGAGATCCAGTAACCTCCGGAACCGGCCACACTGCCCTGGGTGACGATAAGCGGTTTTTTCGCCCTGACCTTCTTCATGGCCTCCGAGACCAGGTCCGAAGCCAGGGCGTCGCCTCCCGGCGAATCCACGCGCATGACCACGGCCCGAATGGATTTGTCTTCCGCCAGTCGAAGCAGGATGCGTTCCAGTTCCCGGGCCTTGATTCCCATATCCGTGGCGCATACACCCAGCGCGTAAACCAGAGCGATTCGCGGTTTCGGGCCCCACTTTCTCTCAGGAAAAGCCCGCCGCGAAAGATCGCCTTCCGAGAGTCTTCGTGACGGGAAACCGGGCAGAGAGCCGAGAATCTCCTTCACATTGGACCAGCGTCCCAGGGTATCCGCCAGTCCGGCCTTCAGGGCGTCGGTTCCGGTAAAAAGCGCCTGCTCGTCCACCAGCCGGTCGAACTCATCAAACGTCAGGCCTCGAGACCGGCAGACATCATCCCGGATCAGTTCATAATGATCATCCACCAGCGCCTGGCGCTGTTCCCGGTCCGCTTCGGACATGGAGTTCCTGGCATAGTTTTCCATGGCCGATTTGTATTTGAAAAACCGCCACTCCTCAAAACCCAGACCGGTCTTTTCAATGGCCTCGGCCATATAGGTTCGGCCCCGAAGCACCCCTTCCAGGATCAGCATGCCTTCGGGATCCAGCACCACCACGTCAGCCGCGCTGGCCAGATGGTAGGTGGTCATGGTTCCCCGTTCCAGAAAAGCGACCACCCGTTTTCCCCGGGCCCTCAGTTTCGTCAGGGCTTCCCGGATCTCCCAGGCCATCTCTCCTCCCGGCGAAGCGGTTGTCAGGTTCAGGGCTACTCCGGCAATGCGGTTGTCTTCCAGACAGTCATTCAACGCCTCCAGCACGCCCCTGAGTGTCGGCCCCTGATCCAGAATGCGCATGCGCTGATATTTCAGCCGCCCGGAAAGGTTCATGGACAGAACGGCGTTGTCCTTTTGAAACCGGGTGAATACCGAAGGCCGCGGACCGCCCATGCGCAGTCCGTACACGGCATGGGTCAGCCTGCCGTTTTTCGCGTAAGCGGGCCGGACCGTCAATCCCGCCCGTCCCAGATTCCATCCCACACCCGCCAGAAACCGGCCGTCGTCCAGAATTCTTCCGGAAAGAAAAATCCCGTCCACCGGCTGAACCATGGCTCCCGCCTGCCAGCCCCACGCATCATCGCCCGGTTCGGACCGGAAGTTCAGGCCGCCGAACACGGTGAACCGGTCCGTGCCGAAAAGCCGCAGTGCCGCGTCCGCGGACGCCCTGCCGCGGTCATAGTCCGTGTTGATCAGCCCGCTCAGGCCGAGCGAGAGAACACGGTTGGGCCTGAACAGAAATCCCGCGGTCCAGACCCGGTCGTTTCTGGCTTCC
>DSAB01000031.1 GCA_011388275.1 bacterium
AAAAGATAGGATTGAAAGTCGGGATAACCCGAATAATTCACGGAACTGTTGAGAGTCAAATAAAATCATATAAAACAATGATTTTATTTGACTCATAATTCTATTTGTGAATTATTCAGGCTATATTCGGAAATCTCTACAACAGAGAAGCCGTGGCCTGTTGAAACCGATCGACCGGCCGGATATGGAATACCCGAACTGTCAGATAAAAGCATATGAGAAGGGTTTTGACGAAAAAGAGATGTTGCTGCAAGTTGAATGGCAAGAAACAAAATGAATATCGCACAGACATGTATTACCGGCTTTTTTCCTTTCCGGTTTTCGGTATAAACCGGTCGATCTCCAGAGCGTATTTCACCGCGTCCTGCCGGCTGATCTTTCCCGTATTAAGAAGGTGCAGCAAATGCTCATCCATGGTCTGCATGCCATCCGATGTGCTGGATTGCATAATGGATCGTATCTGATGGGTTTTTCGTTCACGAATCATGTTCCGTATCGCCGAAGTGGCGATCATGACTTCAACGGCGGCCACCCGTCCCACTCCGGCGTTCAGGTTTACCAGCCTCTGCGAGACGACACCGAGCAGAGAGCTCGATATCTGCGCGAGAATCTGCGTCTGCTGTTCGGCCGGAAACACGTCTATGATACGGTTGATGGTATCCGGCGCGTTCCGGGTATGCAGCGTGGATAGAACCAGATGGCCCGTTTCCGCGGCGGTCAAAGCAAGCGATATCGTCTCCAGATCCCGCATTTCCCCGACCAGGATCACATCAGGATCCTCCCGAAGCGCGCTTCGAAGCGCTGCGGCAAAGGAGTGGGTGTGATGACCCAGTTCGCGCTGCTGTATGAGACAATTTTTCGGTGTATGCGTATATTCGATGGGATCTTCGATGGTCAGCACATGCGACCGTCTCTCCTGATTGATCATATCGATCATAGCGGCCAGGGTTGTCGATTTGCCGTGGCCCGTGGGCCCGGTCACCAATATCAGTCCTTCCATTTGACGGGCCAGAGAGATCACACCGGCGGGCATGCCCAGTTCTTCCAGAGAACGGATCTTGGACGGAATGATACGAAACGCCATGCCGAATCCGCCCAGTTTGCTGAAAACATTGACCCGGAAATGAGCCACATTATCGATGGAGTAACCGAAGTCCAGCTCCAGTTCCTTTTTAAAACGCTCCATCTGATAATCATCCAGGATCTGGACAATAATATCCTCCAGATCCTGATGCGTCAGAACCTTGCCCTTGATCGGCTGAAGCTTTCCATCAATACGAAGGATGGGCGGATACCCCTGACTGAGGTGAATATCCGAAGACTGATTTCTGACCGCATGAGTAAGCAGCTGCTGGATCTGTTCAATGCCAATCATATGCGTTTCCGTTAAAGAATCGTGGGGGTTATGAAAATCATCAAATCAGTCTGTTTGTCTTCCACTCTCTCATGCTGAAAAAGCTTTCCGATAAGGGGCAGACTGCCCAGGAGCCATACTTTCTTTCGAGTCCGCACCGCTTGGGTTTTGATCAATCCTCCCATGGCCAGAGTTTCGCCATTCCTGACAGTGACGATGGAATTGACCGTTCGCTTCGCCGTTACCGGCGCACGATGCTCCTGATAATACACCCAGTCCGTGATCTCTTCGATCACCGGATTCACGTACATAGTGATATCGCCTTCCGGTGTGACATGAGGGGTCACGTTGAGCTGAATATTCACTTCTTTGTAATCAAATGTCACCATATCCCCCTGACCGCCCATGCCTCTCTGAATCTTCGGCACGGGAACCGTGGTTCCGACACTGATCGAAGACTCCTCGTTGTTCATGGCCGTAAGCGTCGGATTGGATTTGAGTTTCGCCTCGGTATTCTCCTGCAGGAAATCCAGCACGGCCGCATATTGGCCGGCGGTCAGTGTCGCGAGATTGAAAACACCGCCCCTGCCCGGCGCCTGGTTAATGACAGAATAATCGATATTGTCGTTACCGATATTGACCTGCTGGCGAAGAAGCGCGGTTACACTCTTGTCCCAGTCGATACCCAGCTGATTCGTGTAGACGGGTGATGTTTCCACGAGCTGGGATTTAATGACAATCTGTTTGGGCTGCCTGTCCAGCTCATCAATGATCCGGTCGATCTCCTCCATTTTTTCCGGGCGCGCCGTAACCACAAGCGTACTGGAACGCCTTATGCCCTGCACAGCCACCTCATTGCTTCTCTGGCGGTTCTTGCCCGATTCACCGAAAGCGAGAAATTCGGGATGAAAGACCTGTACCAAAGAGTCGTTGCCAACCATCTGCCGAACGATTCGTGCGACATTCATGGCCTCCGCGTATTTCAGATGATAAACCTTGGTAAAGGTGCCTCCCGTGTATTTGACTCCCACGGGTTTGACTGTGATGATGTTGTGGTCCACGATGTATTCACAGTCATTGGTATGCAGAATTTTATTCAGCGCCTGGCGGAGAGTCACATTCCTTAGATTCATGGTGATCGTTCCCTCGACACCTTCGGCGATTACCATATTCAAATTGTAGGAATTGGCCACGGTTCGCAAAACCTGTTTGATGGGGGTGCTCCTGAAATCAAACTGAGTGACTATTTTATTCCAGGGAATGGGCTCCTCGATCGCCTCTTTTTTTACCACCGGTTCGACCGGTTCCGGAACGGCTGAAACGGTCTCTTCCCGGGTTTCCGCGGGTTCAGACCGAAGAGTCCGATCCTTCGAGACCGTCTCATCCGCCGGGACGGCGGATCGCTGCATAGAAGGCTGAGCCAGCAGATCATCGATTTCCAACTGATACGGAGCGAATTCTGTCAGTTCCGTCACGGCCGTATAGGTCTCCCGAATACCCTGTGAGACATCTTCAAGTCCGAACAAATCCTGATCACTCAGAACCAATCCTTCACGAAACAGGGGATCATCCGTCTGAACGATAATATTCTGATTTTTCCGAGCAATGGAGTACGTGACATCCGGTTCGAAA
Source organism: bacterium (assembly GCA_011388275.1). Lineage (GTDB taxonomy): Bacteria > Zhuqueibacterota > QNDG01 > QNDG01 > DSAB01 > DSAB01. Next base: position 2,987 of record DSAB01000031.1, read on the forward strand.
AAGAGTACGGTTTTAAGAAACATCGTTCCGTCACCCGGAAAAAAACGAATCTTCTTCAAAGGACTGTCATAGTTGAATTCATCCCTGGTCTGCAGATCGGCTCCCTGAATAAAAAGTGCGGCCGCATCTCTGGACGGCCTCACGTAACCTGCCAAATTGTATTCTCCATTGAAGCGGAATATCGTCTCGGCGAACTTGTCATGGACTGCGGTAGCAACATCCATAAGCTGTCCGGTCATTGTCGCGCCCCCCGCCGGTTCAGCCGACACGCCTTCACACAAACGGGGATCGTTGAACGCGACCACCAGATGATTGTCTTTTTTCAAGGCGGCCAGGGGTATATCACCGTCCGCACGCACGTCGACCCGCATGATTGGAGGCATTGTGCTGACCTGATGAACTGAAACCTCTCGATTCAAATGGGTGTCGAACAAAACGCGGTTTCCTGAATGAGCACCCGCGTTTCCCGAGAAATACAGACGCAGCGTATGGGTTCCCGTTTGCGAGATACCGACCCACTCCGCCGACCCGGAAAATTCCAGAACCGCCCAGCATTTTTCCCGGTCACCGCCTTTTCTGATGGATTGCAGCTCGGCGGCACCATATACCCCCATACACCATGAGAGAATAACCCCGATGATTGCGACCCCTTGAATTGTCGATTTTCTTCTATTCATGGTCATTTCTCTTCCATGCGTAGGGTGAACGTTCTTCCGCCCTTGCTGCAATAGGCGGCGTTGCCGCTGATTCTTCTCAATAGTATTCCTTCCTTGCTCTCCCCTTCGGACAGAACCAGATCATCAATCAGCACGTAGGCCCTGCCCTCATTCCACAGGATTCCCTTCAACTTGTGTTTGCTCTCCAATGACCGGCGCACGCTGCTCTCCTGAACCGTCTCATTGACCACAGGCATGAAAGGATCACGTCCCCAGCTTTCATACTGCACAGCCTGATGATTCGCAGCCGTTTTTCTGCGTTCCTGTGTTTGAACCGAAGAGGCGTCGCCACTCCGGGTTTGCACTGTTTGCATCTTCTTCGGATCAGGAGGCGGTTTTTTGTCTCCTCCCAGAATGAATTTATCGAAAACAAATACTGCAACAGCCACGCCGAGAAGCATAAGAAGACGTTTTTCGCTTTTTTTCAATGCCATTGCCAACTCCAAACTTCTTTATGTCATTTTTCATAAAGATAATTACCAGCCCTGATTTCCCGTCTGGCTGATTCCTGCCAGAATATGATAACTGTCTTTGTCAAAAATCAAGGTTTCCAGGGTCAGCGCGAATTGTCCAGGAAAATTGATCTGCATTCCGGCCAGAATCCCGGAGTGCATTCCACTGCGGTATTCTCCTTCTTCCATGCCGACATAGGTGGATGAACCCTGATAGATCAAATACTCCTTCTTCCTGTCCAAACGCTGAACACCCCACTGGGTGTAAGCACCGTAGAAACGAAACATCATTACGGAAAACGCAAGCCCCAGCTGCGCCTTGAACTCCCTCCAGTCATACCGCATGCTGTAACGGCTTTCAAAATAGTCGTTATCAACCTGGAACTGGCCGATGTAGGACCCACGGGACACGAACCGCACAAATTGTGCGCCTCCGAAAAGAACGACAGGAGACTCTATTGAGGACAGGGATACATGCGCGCCCGCACCAAAAGCAGGCCGGTACTTGTCGTCATAATCCTGAATTCCAGCCTGTCCGGTCTTCATCTCCAGATCAACGGCCCCCCCGAGAACGTAAAGATCAAGCCACGGTGTCATTCCATATCCGCTCTTGAGCAGAATACGGCGGGACAGGGCATTCTCTTGTCCGACCGTCTGATTGAGATAGGTCCCGTTCAGACTTACGGTCCACTCCCCTTTGCCGCTGGGTTCCAGAGGGTTGCATGCGATTTGTCCAAAAAGAGGCATGCGCAAACCGCATCCCAGAATCAAAGTCATATAGAATAGTCGTACTTTCATAACAATTGTCCTTTACTAAATATCCAGATACACCGACACAGACCGTTCGGCATTTCCGTTGGGACTCTGGATTGAGATGGTTACCGTGCAGTTTGTGGGTCTGGCTTCCGGATCGGTCGGGTTGATCGTGTTGTAAAGATAAACCCGATAGAAACAGGAGCCCGGATCGGCGGTGATCTTTTGCGTCCACGACAGCTCGGCCGGTGCCGAAGACGGAGCTATCGAAGCGGACAAAAGCGAACCGCCGACTACGGGGTTGCCGTTCTTATCCCAGATTTCGATATCGATGGCAGCCGATTGTCCGGAAGTCAGCGTATCCCGGTCTGACATAGCCAGAAAATGAGAAACATTATGCGACATCACGACTTCGCAGACATTCCATACCTTGATGTCCGCCCCGTTATCGTCCGAACCGTCTGTATAGGCCAGAATCCTGGCAATCCCGTTGTTGGGAATTCCATCATTGTTAAAATCAAATGGATCCCCGTGAATAATCTCACCGGGAAAATTTGGATTCATAAATGTATTGAACCACCGGGTCGTATCCGGATAGGGATCCTGGGCCTGAATAATGAATGTGGCGATTCCGTTGTCATCCGTGTTGGGGTGAGTTTGCGGATTGTCCATGATCACCTTGCCCCCGGTTGTCGTCACATAGATGGCCGTTCCTTCCTGAACCTCATTGAAATACTTGTCACTGACCGAGACAGTCAGAAAAGTCGTATCCAGACCGGCGTAAATATTGAGACGTCTGGGCAGGATAGTTAAATGAGTGGTGCTTGAATCGGCGATATTTTCCATATAGGCCGGACCCGCGAAAATAACGAGTTCCGTGGCTATTGAACGCACCGAACCCGGAGGCAGCGGCGTTCCTTGCGCGTCCTCAACCACTTCGGCCTGAATCTTGGCAACGCCGGAAATCGTGCCGCTGCTGAATGAACACTGGGCGATCCCGCCGACTGTGGGAATGGAGGTCCCTGAAGCCGGACTCATCGCAACGCCGCCTCCAGGAGACTGCACGATACTGAACTGAACTTTCGTATCATCCTGAACCGAGTTATTTTTGCTGTCCTTGACTTCCGCATACACGGTTACCGTCTGATTTTTGCCAGAATCCTTGACGCCCATGGATGTGGGATCAAAACGAAGCAACACAGTCGCCGGCGCGCCGGGCAGAAGCCGCAGTGTAATGCTTTCACTGATCGAACCGTCCGGTATTTGCACCCGGGCCGTGATTTCAGCCACGCCCACCACACTGCTGGAGAACTGGGCTTCCGCGATGCCGTTCGAATTGGTTTGCGCCGAACCGGTGATATCGCCGATGGATGTTGAGAACGATACGGTCTTGCCGCCTACAGGATTGCCGTTTGCATCCTTGACAATGGCACGAATCGTAGCGCTGGTCGAACCGTCGGCTGGAAGTTCATCGATCGGTGACGAAGGATCACCGCCGGATGTGAGGTATGCTGACAGATTGATATTGTCTGCCTGTCCCTGGGTTTGTCGGAAGATGACTTCACAAGGGAAGGGATCGGCCTGAATATCCCCGTATGTTACTCGAACATGAGCCGTATCGGGTATCGAGGTGCTGGTCAGACTGACCTGGGCGACTCCGGAACTGTTGGTGGTTCCCGAACCTGGAATCGTGCCGACATCCGTTCCGAACACGATGGTTTCACCGTTGATCCCGACCTGGCTGGATTGGCGTTTCAATACAGCCCGAATGGCCGATTGCGATTGACCGTCTGCCAAAATTTCGGATGGAACCGCGGTAACGGTTAAAACGACCTTTATCACGGCAATCTGTACTGAAAAAGATTGAGCGGGATCGGACAGATAAGCCGATACCGTGGCATTGACATCTCCGCTGACATCATCGGGTGTCATTGTAAATACGGCGACTCCCGATCCGTTGGTCACGGCCTGAAAGGCTGGATCCACCCCGGGCAGGGTACCGGGAACAGTTGTAAAATTGACCGTAACGCCTGAAGCCGGATGTCCCTCTGCGGTCTTGACCACAGCTTCTACCGAAGCGGCATTCTGACCGTTGGCATAAATGGTCGTTGTGCTCGCGGTAAGACTTTCAATATGGGTGGCTGCTTCCTCTTTCGCGTAAAATATCACATTCAGGGGATAAGGGTCGGCTTCAATAATGCCGTAATGAACCGTCACATCCGCGGTATCGGCCGAATCGGAAGATCTCAGGCTGGCTGATGCCACACCCGCGCTGTTTGTTGTGGCTTCGGAATCCACGGTCCCGCGGTCGGTTCCAAAACGGATTACCTGGTTCGTAACCGCCACATTGTTGGAGGCTCTTTTGAGCACAGCCTGTATCTGTGATGTGCTTTTGCCGTCAGCCGGAAGGTAAGCGGGTGTAGCGGTCACGCCGAGCGATACCTGATAAATATGCAAATGAACCGATTCCGACTCTGAAGGTACATCCAGATGCGCGGAGACCGTGGTATTGAGATAATCCTGTGAAATATCACCCGGCTGAACCGCGAAACTCGCGATGCCGTCACTGCCGGTTATGCGCTGTGCGGCAGCAGGAACTCCCGGAATATCCACAGGATCGCAGGTAAAATTGACCGTAACGCCTGAAGCCGGATTGTTTTCGCTGTCGACCACTTTGGCATGGAGCATGGAATAGTTTTCTCCGTTTGCATACAGCACGGCTGATGACAGATTCAGGCTTTGGATTGTCATCAGTCCTTCCGCCTCCGAGACGAAGACAACCGTATCCTGAGCCGACAGTGAAGGTCCGTAATGGGCGGTCACCAGGGCCGTATCCGGAGAAGCCGAGCTGGTCAGATGCACCGAAGCCAGACCGCGGGAATCGGTTACCGCCATATTGGGAACCAGGCCTTCCGTAGCGGAAAACCAGACCGTATCACCGGACACCGCAATCCGCGAAGAGGTCTCTTTAACCAGGGCGTTGACCAGGGAAGTGCTCTCCTGATCGGCATAAATGACCCGCGGCTGAACACTCAAACTGAGCTGAACGCCACGGAAAACGATCATGGATGCCACGCTCAGACTGTCGGAATAGGCGGTTATCGTGGCATTGATATCCTGTTCGGAGGAAGGAGCCGTCCACCAAACGCTTGCCGTGCCTTCCGAAGTGGTGCGGACAGTCGAAGCGGAGAGGGTTCCTGCCGATTGTTCAAAGCGAATCTCGGCTCCGGAACGGGGCTTCGCGGAATCATCCAAAGCCGTGACCAGAATCCGTGATTTATCCCGGCCGTTTGCCAGAATGGTTTGAGGAGAGAGCGAAATTTGCAGATTCAAACTCGACGATGAGATTATTTCAAGAAGCGTGCTTAATGAAGCGATTTGGCCGTAACGGGCGGTAATGGTTGCCTGACCGGCCTGACTGCCGCTGGAAAACAGCCCGACCGCCCATCCATCGGCATCCGTGGTATCGAGCTGTGTAACCGTTCCCATCGTGGTACTGAAATGAACCGGCTCATCAGCGGCCGGTTCCCCCTCTTTGTTGACAAGTCGGACTCTGATCTCTGCCTCTCCCCCCCCCACAGACACTCGGGCCGGCGAGGCAGACATATGAACCAGTATGAAGGTTTCCGCTTGAACAGGAGACGTCGGGTTAATGGGGTTTTTTTGTGTGCAGGCCGACCACAATAAAAACAGAACCGAAACCGCGGCACCAGCGCTCGCAACCCAAGCTTTCAACCGTTTGGTTGGTCCCATAGTATCCTCCGCAGACCCGATGATGAGATCACGATTTCTCGATCAGGCCTGATTTTTGGCTATTTTTACCTCTTTGATATTTTCATTGTCCCTCTCTTTCCTGATAAGAATTACCCCTTGCATTCTTATTTTCAACTCCGCCCGAGAGGGATCGATCTTTTCCAGCACCACATCGTCGATACGCATCACGAACGGAAATTGAGGCAGATCATCAAAAAAACTGGAAAACCGCCGAAAACTGCCTTTGAGTTCGATTCTCAGCGGCAGTTCGGCGATCTCCTCCAGGTTCTCGGTAAAACCTCTCAGATTGTGATATCCGGGCGTTACATCGAACAGTGTCAGATTGTATTTTCTCACGAGTCTATCGATCTCCGTGCCCAGAGAAGCGAGCCGCTCTTCCAGAAAGACCCGGTTTTTCTCTTTTTTAAAACGGGCGTTGAGACTGTCGACTTTCTGCTCCATCATGGCCACTCTGGCCTCGGAAACCTGCTGATGTTCTTTTTGTGTATATTCATTCAGTCTGATTTTATGGTTGGTCATCTTTGTCTGTACCGGCAGCTGAAAGAGTAAAATCCATCCGCCTATGATTAAGACAAACGCCCCGCCGAGTATGATGATTCCCCTGTTCAAAGTTCCCCCCGTCATTGATTTTTTAAAACAGCAACCAGTTCAAACCGGTATTCATCCCGTTCTTCGGTCCACATATCCTTTTCCATCCTGACTTCCGAGAAATATCCGGACTTCTCCAACGCCACAATCAGCTGGGCCAGATAGACACCGACATCCGCCGGCGGACGGTCCTTCATGCCGCGGATCCTGACACCTCTCTCTGCTTTAATTTCCGCCTCATTTTTACCCCGGCCGGCCTTCGCATTGGCCGGCTGTGCAGCCTCTTTTCCAAAACCAAGATAGGTCAGTATCAACTGATCGGGTACGACATGGGAAAACAGACGGAGAACCTGAACCAGAGTCGGATCCTGCATCGCCATATCGTCCATTCCCGCAAACTGATTCTGCACCAAAATCAGCTGGTTTTGCAGGGTCATGAACCGATGAGTCCGGTTTTCCGATCTGGCAATCAGAGCCTCCTTGGATTTGACAAGCTCTTTCAGCTGGACTTCACTGGATTTCATCTGGATGCTGATCAGACCCAAAATGAGGATTGAAGCCGCCATACCCGCGGCCAAGTATTTTTGGATATTCCGAACCCGATGAATTCTCTGATAGGTTTCAGGTAAAAGGTTGCACGTCAGACTGGATTCCAGCGACAGCGCGGCGGCAACGGCCAGTTCCGGAAATTTCCTGGCAAAGACCTGCTGTTTCTCACGACCGCCCATGATTTTCAAATTTTTGGGCGGCGGGAAAAGGGAAACCGGCAGTCCGAGTTTGCCCTGAAGGACTTCGGGCAGATGTTTTAAACGAGCCCCCCCTCCGATCAGAAACAGCGCGTCCAGGCCATCGCTTTTGGAGGAATCCCGATAAAAACTGATGGACCTTTGAATTTCACTCATAAGACGCTCAATCATGGGGCGCATCATGGCTCCGATTTCCGACAGCGGAGCTCCCTTGAATGTCATCCCCTCGGAGAAACCCAGAGGATATCCGTATTTAAGTTTGAATTCCGTTGCTTCCACAACCGAAAATTGAATGGCTTTGCCTTCGTGAAAAATAGTTCCGATTATGGATTTGGTGATATCACTGCCTCCGACACCGATCTCGCGGAAAAAATCCATACGGCCTTTGCGAAAAACAACCAGAATGCTGCGTTCCGAACCCACATCGAGAATACCAATGGTCTGTTTCTCATACTCCTGGGGCAAAAAGGGAATCAGATTCGATACGGCCATGACTGTGGCCGTCACTTTCGTGGGGATCACCCCGTGATCTGCCATGGCCTGAACATTTTCAACGACTCCCTCCTCGGGAAGGCCGATTGTCATATACTTGGTGTTGCCTTGCTTCTCTTCGTCTTTTCCCATCGCCTCAAAAGCGCACACGACTTCGACCGTTCCTTCGGCACCCAGCTCCTGTTCGATACCGAACCGAGTGGTCTGCAGCAGTTCCTTTTTCGAAAGAGGAGGAAAGCTCTCCTGGCGGATCACAAGCTGGGGATTGTCGACTCCCACAACGATACGCGCCTTTTTCAGGCCCCGGTTCTTCTTGAAAAGCCATCGGATGAACTGATGGATCTGTGATTCCATGTTATCCGTTTTTTCTTCCATGGAATACCGGCCGAAACCTTCGACGCGTTTTCCCGTGGGTGTGCGGCGGAGCACGGCATATTTAATACTTTGCGGACCGATATCCAGACCCAGCACAAAGGGCCATGCCTTTGAATTGTCGATTTTAAAATTTCCTTTTAACATCATCCTCGCCGTTCCGTTTAATAGCTCCAACCAACCGCACGTATGGCTCCGTCCGCCGAGGGATAGGAGCGAAAAGAAGCGAAGCTTTGCATGTAGGTCGAATTGTGCTGAATGGTGCCGTCCAGCCAGCCTGTTCCATCGATGTGGCCGCCGGACAAAACGCCTCCGCGGATACTCGTCATTCCCTCCATGCTCATGGTCACTGTACTGGATTCATTGGGAAGGTAAACAATCCCTTCAATTCTGCCGATGCTTCCCCATTTGGACTTGACCGTAACACTGCCCGTTACCACGAAAATTCCGTAAACCGTTCGTCCGTTTTCAATAGTCAAATCCCCGTCCACATAGGTGACATTGGGAGTGGATCCGGAGTTGAAGAAACTGGTGCTGGGATAGCCATTGGGCGGCGTGTAGGATGAACCGTGATAATTGCCCTGTGTCGTGGCCAGGGCGCTTAATGCGGCCGTGTCCATAGCCGGCAGGGAATCGGCGTCCGAGATCAGCATGTTGTCATCCTGCGTGCCGGATTCGTCAAGAACCCGCACATCCGTCACATTTCCCGTTGTCCACACGGCCACATCCGCCAGATTCACGATCTGCATCTCCACCGTGATTTCGGTGTCGATGTCATCCACCGTAGATGTGACGGTCAAATGAACCGTCGAAGCAGAGACGCTGACCGCGCTGAGGCTGACAGAGGCGCTGCCTATGGTGAGGGCCTCGCTGCCGCCCGCGGTGAGCCCGCCCGTTTTCATCCGCGCGATGCCGTAATAGGCCGCTCCGGTCGCCGAATATTCGCTCTGAAAAGACTGGATCTGCCGGCCTGTATTCACGCCCTCTCCCCGTATCAGCACATAAGCGCCCAAACCCATCAGAGAAAGGGTGACCAAAAATATCAGCACCAGAGAGGACCAGAAGCCCTCTTCCCTGCGTAAAGCGTTGCATAACCGTCGATAACTCATGAATGCGCCCTGTCTTCTATAAATGAAAGTTCCTGGGCGAAACCTGGGCCCGCAGCCGAATATTCTGAGTCCCGTCCCCCACTTCGATATCCAGTTGTATGCGCCAGATCTGGCTCGTTGAGGACCAGATCGGCGTGCCCATCTGGGACCCATCCTGCCTGAAATACCGAAATGTCATGGACTGGACCCCGTGAATAAGCACACGGTTTTCACGTAAAAGCTGTCCGCCACTGTATTTATAAGTAATATTATTCGTTCCGGGAATGTCAAATTGAAACTCATTGTTGTAACCGTAATCGATGTCGGAAGGCGACTCGATTCGCCGCATCTCGGCCAGCATCCGATTGAACCCGATGCGTGTGGATTGAAGCAGGTCCTTGCCTCCCCGCACGGAAATATACGAATCCACATTGGTCCGAATAAACGGCATGGTGGTGACCGTGATGATGCCCACAATCACCATGACGATGACCAGTTCCATCAGCGTGAAACCCTTTTCATCTGTAAACATTCGTTTTTTCTTCGAATACTTCATAAACCTTCCGTCAATTTTCAACCAGCAGAGTCATTAAATCGATGTTCGGAATGTCCGCGCCCGAGACACGAACCAGCACGTTGACGCAATTGACGCCGCTGAGCGCGTATTCTGCGGATATCGAAACCGTTCCGGTCAGACCCGTGGGCGCTCCGGAAACCGTACCGGGCCAGTTGCTTCGCACGTTGGTGTAGCCCCCGACCGTCCCGTCCGTCGAGTTGTAATCCGCAATGATATTTTCCATGATCTCCTGGGCGAAATAGATCGCCCTTGTCATTGTGACAAAACGTCCGCCGAATTGGGCATTCTGAATCGACAGCTGACTGATGGGAACCAGACTGACGCCCAGTATGGTCAGGACGATGATTATCTCTATCAGAGAAATTCCCGACTGATCTTCGATCAGCCGCCTGAGCCGGAATATTTTCAGCACCCTCCGCCGCATCCTCCGCCTCCTCCTCCGACATTTTCAGACAGATAAGAATAGCCGGATGATACAATCACCAGATGCACGCTGGCGTTTAAGTACATGACAGACAGCTCGTCGGCAGGCAGATTGCCGCCGTTGAAAAGCGGTTTTCCCATGATATCGAAGGAAAGCCGGTTGCCGGAAACCTGCGACGAGGTGATGACCACATCCATATATTCACCGCTGTTCAACTGAACCAGCAAATCATTTCCGTTCACCGTGGCCGGCACATAGGCGCCCGTGTCGTGATACTTGACCTCATACTTGTCGGCCGCCTGATAAACGTAAAAGTTGACCTCACGGCGCTGAACCATGGCCGTCTCCTGGGCGTATCGCAGATCCGCCAGGGCGCGCGCCGCCGCGTTGGACAAACGGGTATTCCGGTTGGTCTGATCCACGGATACGGTAATGGCTCCGGTAAAAAGCCCGACAATGGTAATGACCACGACCAGTTCGACCAGGGTAAATCCCTTTTTCAGGCGAATGACCGACCGAATCCACTGATGAATGGCATACCCGTCCACAGATCGCCTCACTTCCTTGTTCCGGATTCCGCGTGACTGCTTCGCCGCGCGGTTTTTATTATTGTTTGAATGCTCATCGTGTAACAGATAACAGGGAGGATTCCTCCCGGCGGCAACCCGCCGGGAAGGAATCCGTAATCCCTATTTCATTT